>VXYS01000010.1:84667-182534 GCA_009845905.1 Gammaproteobacteria bacterium
GCCCCCGGGGGGTGCGCGGCCCCCCCCCCCCCCCCCCCAAAACCACCCCCGCCCCCCCGGGCCCCCCCCCCCCGGCGCGCCCCCCCCCCCCCCCCACCCGCCCCCCCCCCCCCGCCGGGGGGGCGCCCAACTCTTCGACAAGGTCACAAAAGCGCATCGCAGGACAACGAAATCTTCAAGGGGTATCGACTCGCCAAGGCTACAATCGGCAATCGCGCTTGAGGCGACGGACTTTGCTAGCCCGACTGCTTGTACGCCTGCACTTCATTCTGCCGCTGCTGACGCTCAGCCGGCTGGCGGCGCGCGTTTCGCGATTCAGGGGCCCGGGGGGAGTGCTGATTCGCGCTTTCGCCTGGCTCTTCTCCATCGACCGGGAGGAGGCCGCCAGGCCCGTCCCCCAGGGATACGCCAGCCTCGCCGAGTTCTTCTCGCGCGAACTCAAGGAAGGCGCCCGAGTTCCGGAAAACGGCGAGGAATGCGTGGTCAGTCCCGCCGACGGATTGTTGACGCGGATCGGGGAGATCAACGGCACGTCACACCTGCAGGCAAAGGGAACCGGGTATTCCATCGAGGAGTTGCTGGGCGGCGCGCGTTGCGCCGCTCCTTACGAGGACGGACATCTGGCGGTCATCTACCTGCGGCCATCGGATTATCACAGGGTGCGCATGCCTCTTGAAGGCCAGTTGCGCGAAGTCGTGTACCTGCCCGGAAGACGGCTGTCGGTCAATCCCGCAATCATTGATTCGGCGCCCGCGGTGCTGGCGACCAACGAGCGCGCGGCGCTGCATTTCGACACCGGCGGGGGCAAGTTCTGCGTGGTCATGGTCGGCGCGCTCAACGTCGGCTCCATCAGCACCGCGTTTGATATCCGCACCGACGCGAACATTCCGCCGGTGCCCACCCGCTGGAGGTTTCCCGGCCCGCGCGGCGCGAAGTGCGAACGCGGCGACTACCTCGCACATTTCAATCTCGGCTCCACGGTAGTGCTGGTGGCCACGCGGGACCTGCTTGCCTGGCTGCCGGAGCGCCAACCCGTGGAAGAAGTCCGCTGCGGCCAGGTGCTGGGGCAACGGTTGCCCCTGGAAGTCTGACCCGAATCCCGCCACGGGCGGTCAGGCGCGGCCGATGTATTCCCCGGTGCGCGTGTCCACCTTGATGACCGCGCCTTCTTCCACGAACAGCGGTACGCGCACGACGGCGCCGGTCTCCAGGGTCGCCGGCTTGACGCCCCCCGTGGCGGTGTCGCCCTTCATTCCGGGATCGGACTGCGTGACCTTCAACTCGACGAAATTCGGCGGCGTGACCGTCAACGGCGCGCCGTTGAACAGCGTGACCCGGCAGCGGCTCTGATCCACCAGCCAGCGTTCGCAGCCGCCCATGGCCGCTTCGTTCGCTTCGTACTGCTCGTACGTCTCCGCGTCCATGAATACCCACTCGTCCCCGGTGCTGTACAGATACTCCATTTCCCGGTCGACCACATCGGCCGCGGGAATCGATTCTCCGGAACGGAAGTTCCGCTCGATCACGCGGCCGGTGCGGAGGTAACGAAGCTTGACGCGGGTGAACGCCTGGCCCTTGCCGGGCTTCACGAACTCGGTCCCGAGAATCGCGCAGGGCTCGTCGCCCAGCATCACCTTGAGCCCGTTCTTGAACTCGTTGGTCGAATACGAAGCCATGGGAACGCGGGCGTTCCGCCCTCAACCAAACAGTTCCGCCATGAAGTTCAGCACCGACTGCCACGACCGCCGGTCCGCCGACTCGCTGTAGCCGATGCCGTCGGCCAGCGCGGGCGCGTCGTGCGTGAAACCGTGCAGCGCATGGCCGTAGGCGTGGATTTGCCAGTCCGCGCCCGCTTCCGTCATTTCCGTGGCCAGTCCGACCACCGTGTCCGGCGGAACCATCGGGTCGGCCCAGCCGTGCAGCACCAGCACCTTGGAACTTATGGCGTTTCCACCGGTGTTCCCCGGCGGGTTGAACAGCCCGTGCAGGCTTACGACGCCCTTCACCGGGGCGCCGACCCGCGCCAGGTCCAGCACGCAAAGGCCGCCGAAGCAATAGCCGATCGCGGCCATGTTCCCGCCGTCGACTTCCGGCTGCGCCGCGGTGCATTCCAGTCCGGCCAGAAGGCGTGCCTGCAGAAGCGCCCGGTCCTCGATCAGCGGGTTCATCAGCGCCATGTTCTCCTCCACGCTCTGGCCGAGAACGCCCTTGCCGTACACGTCCAGCGCAATCCCGACGTAGCCTTCGCCCGCCAGCTGCTCCGCCGCCTCGCATTCGTGCTCGGCGCGCCCGCTCCAGGCATGCGCCACCGCCACGGCCGGCGCGGGCCCGCGCGCGTCGTCCCAGTACATTCGCGCCTCGAAAACCTTGTCCCCGTGGCTGTATTCCACGTCCCGCATGCGTATCGCCATCCGCCATTCTCCCGGCAAGCTCCCAATCGGAGCGCGAATTTTATCCCCTGCCCCGCCGGTTCCGAACGAGGACTTCGGTCGAGTGCGAGTTGAACATTCGCCCTTGATTCACCCGCGCGCAGCGGGCGTGGTACGGTACCGCGCTTTACGCGGAGGCGACGAAGTTGAAGCACCCTGTCCTGGCCTGTCTTGGTTTGCTGCTGTGTCATGGCGCCGCGCAGGGCGCGGGCGCATCGGGCGGCACGTCCGAACGGGCCGGCGGGGATTGGCTGGAAATCGGGGGTCATGTCGACCTGGACTCGGTGCATAGGCGTCCGGAAAACGAGGACGGATATAGCAATACCGGCATATCGGAGGTCGGTTTGGGCCTGGCGGCGGCGGTCACCGACTGGGCTGCGGTGGAGGCCGGTTTCCTCTACGAGCACACGGACCTGGGCGACAGGGAGAATGTGCCCGGCAGCGAAGCGACCTTCCTGGAGACCGCAACCCTCCGCTTCGGCCCCCCGGAAGGGCCGTGGTCTGTTTCCGCAGGCCGGCAGTTTCTGCCATTCGGCGTTTTCGACACGCGCATGTTTTCGGAGCCGCTGACGCTTGAGCTCGGCGAGACCAATGAGATTGCCGTCAGCCTCGGGTGGAGTTCCGGCGGGCTAACGACGACCCTGTTCGGTTTCGGCAAGAACGACGATCTCGAGTCGGACAGCGGCGTCGCCGGCTATGGAGCGGCCGTTTCCTTTTCGTCCGAGCGCGAGGAAACCGGCCTGGCCCTGAACCTGGCGCTCACCAGCGATTTGAGCTATTCCGCGAACGTGCTGGGCGTGCTTGCGGACACGACCGCAAATGAAGGACCTGCCGACCGGATCGCCGGCCTGTCGGCGCATGCCGCCCTGCGCTACGGCGCCACCACGCTGATCGCGGAATACGTGGGCGCGCTCGATTCCTACGCCGTCCGGGAAATGGAGTTTGCCGGGCGCGGAGCCCAGCCGGCAAGCTGGCTGCTGGAAGCAGCCTACGACTTCGTGGCAGGCGGCAAGAACGCCACTGCGGCGCTCGGCTACCAGGCGACCCGGGAAGCGCTCGCGCTGGAACTGCCCGCCCGGCGCCTGATTGCCATAGTTTCCCTGCAACTCTCCGACCCGTTCACGCTTGCCGTGGAATGGGGGCGGGACAGCGACTACGCGGCAGGCAAAGGCGGAAGCGGCGAAGGCGCCAATTTCGTAACGGTTCAGCTTTCCTGGGCTTTCTGACGGCGGATCGAAGCTCTCAGATTCCCGACAGTGATTTGCCGGCGTCCACCGGCAGGACGGCGCCGGTGATGAAGCGGGCCTCGTCGCTGATCAGGAAGTTGACGGCGTCGACGACGGACTCGACCGGCGGTATGGTCTGGTGGAAACGCGCCAGCGGCATTTCGGACAGGATTTCTTCCCTGACCTCCTCTGCGGTGCGGTGCTCGGAAGTAATGGGGTCGATCAGGCGCTCGTCCATCACCCGGTCGGACATGATGGGGCCCGGGCAGACGGCGTTCAGCCGGATCCCGCGCTCGGCGACCTCCGCGGCCAGCAGCGTGGTCAGGCGGTTCAGCGTTATCTTGCTCAGGGCGTAGGCGGCTTCAACCCTGCCCGGCTGCAGGGCGGTGGCGCTGGACAGAAACACCATCGCGCCGCCGGATTTCATCATCGGCGAGACCGCCGAAGCCAGCAGGAAGGAGCCCTTCACGTTGGTGTCCATGACCCGGTCCCAGTCCTCCTCTTCCAGTTCGAGCAGGGACCTGCGCATGTTGATGCCCACGCAATTGACGAACACGTCGATCTGTCCGCCAAAGAAGTCCTGCGACTCCACGGCGAATTCCCGGACCTGGTCGCTGCGGGTCACGTCGCACTGGCGGTAGCGCAACTGCCCGGCGTCCGCTTCTTCGAGGGGCCGGAAGCCGAACTCCAGGCTCCTTGCGTCCAGCTTGTCGATCACGAGCAATTTCGCGCCCTGGCGGATAAACGACCGGCACAGGGCCTCGCCAATCCCCCTTCCGCCGCCGGCAACCGCGACATGCCGGTCCATCATGCTCATGACCTACTCCTGCGCGGCCGGCGCGGCGGCGGTCAGTCGCCGGCGAATTCGGCGATTCCGGCCAGGGAGCGCTCGACGCCCACGTTTGCACTGGCCGTGATCTCGCCCGATTCCAGGCTCATCCGCACGCATTCGCCGGTAAAGAAATTGCCGCCGAGCACATGCTCGCCGTCCGCCGATACGCACATCGACGCCCAGCCGAATCCGGGCATGGGCAGTTCCCGCAGCCGCTGACCCTGTTCGCTCAGGACTTCCACGGCGTTCCCGCGCATGTGAAGCAGCGCGCCGTCGTGTGCGTATCCCACCGCGAAACACATCGCAGCGCGGTCTTCCTCCGGCAGATTCAGCACGTCGGGCAACTGCCCGGAAGCCTCGAGGTCGAAGCGCATGATCCGCTTGCCGGTCTCCGACACGTACACCAGCGTCCTGCCGTCCGGCGCCAGCGTGGAATGCGTGACCCCGAGGAACCCGCCCATGCCGCCGGTCGTTTCGGTGGCGTGTTCCGCGACCAGCCGGCCGTCGGCCGCATATTCGAATACGTGGCCGTCGCCCAGGCTGTCGGTTCCCGGCATCCGCGCGAGAACGGTCTTGAGCGGATAGCGGATCTCCGAACCGACCATGTGTTCGGCCAGGTAAATCTGCCCCTCCGGGCCGAAGTTCACGTTGGAGAACGAGCGTTTGGCGAATTCCACGTGCGGCAACCGTTGTCCGTCGGACCCCACCCGGATCACCAGGTGGGCGTTGCTGTCAAAGGCCCAGAGGACCCCGCCCGGATCGAATTTCAGGCCGCCCACCAGGTGGGTGCTGTCGTCGATCCAGAGCACGCCCTTTTCGTTCAGGCCGGCGTCGTACTGGATGATGCGTCCCGGTCCGGCGTGATCGTCCTCCGGATCGTTGAGAAGCGTGGCGCCGACGAACACGTCGCCCGGGCTGAAGGGCTGAATGGTCGATTCTCTGCTCATGTTGCGGCTCCTTTCAGGAATGGCGTGACCGCCTCGCCCCATTGCGCCGGGTTGTCGGGCAACAGTTGAGAGTCGCAATGCGCGTGCTGGCCGGCGAGGCGCTCGCTCAAGTCGCGGGCGACATCCCACTTGGCCGTGGCCAGCAGAACCGGAATCTCCGCATCCGCCAGGCGCTGTCCGGTGCGATACCTGAAGTGCGCGTGGTACGCCTTGCGCCACATGACCGGCGCCCGCAGCACCTCGACCACGCGGCGGTGCACCATGTCCGGATCCAGGTACGGTTCGCCTTTCAGCATCGACTCCGCTGTGCGCGCGTACCAGGGGAAGTAGATGCCTTGGTCGCGCATCATGTGCCACGCCTCAAGAAGGTGTCCGCCGTGCCATTGGGGAACGATTTCCGGCGTGTAGTTCGCCAGCAGATCGGCCTGCTCCTCCGGCGTGTGGTCGATCAGGCCGGTGATGACCAGCCGCCCTACCCGGCCGGGATTTTCGATGGCCAGATCGAGCAGCACCGAACCGCCGCCCCAGACGCCGTAGCCGTTCACCTGCTCCAGGCCCAGCGCGTCCAGAACCTGCGCCAATGCGTCTCGGTAGTCGGCAACGCTCACGTCGCCCTCGCCGATGGTGTTGTCCGAATCGGCGTGCCCCGGCAGTTCCACCGCGAGCACCGGATGAGATCCGATCAGGGACTCGGCCAGTCCCTGCACCGTACGTCCGGAACCGGCCGCATCATGCTGCACGACCACCGTCGTGCCGTCGGCGTCGGTGTTGCGAAAAACGCGAACCTGGCCGCCGGGAATCGAGACCATCTCGCTCCACAGGCGTCCTTGAAGCGCCTGCGCCGGCGGCGAGGCCGGCGGGACCGGAGCGGGATGGGCGGCCAGCAGCTCGAAGCAATTGTCACGCGCCGCTTGAGGAGTCGGGCTCGAATACACCTCGACCCCGTCGGGCGGCGGCGGTATGCGTTCGAGCTGGGACGCCAGGACGTCGCCGACCCAGCAGGTAATCAGACCCGGCACCTTGAGTTCCACCACGGCTTCCGCACCGTCGTGCGAGAACGCGCAGCCGTAGGCCTTGCGGTAGTTGTCGCCGGCGCGCAGGAATTCCAGCACCTCGTTCTGCAGATGGTCGGCGGACGGCAGGTCGTATGACATCCGGGAGGCGGCGCGCAGGTCGTACCACGGGAAGAACATCAGTTGCTGGCGCAGGCGGCTCCACAGCCAGGTGAGATGGGAACCGTCCCAGGCGGGAACGAAGGCCGGCAGGTAGTTGGCCAGCAGTTCCGCCTGTTCCTCTTCGTTGAAGGCGCCGTAACCGTTGACCGCCACCGCTGTCACGAGGTCCGGATGCCGGGCCGCCGTCTCGGCCGACATCGCGGCGCCGGTATGGAAGCCGTACAGGCCCGTCTTCGTGATGCCGAGAGCACGGATGAATTCCGCCACACAGTCGGCGAAGTCGGCCATCGTCAGGTCATCTCCCTCAGGTGGGTCCGATGCTCCGTAGCCGGGCGTGTCCGGCGCAATCACGGTGAAATGCCGGCCCCACTCCTTCATCAGCGGCACGTATTCAAGCGACGACTGCGGCGACTGGTGCAGCAGCACCAGCGACGGTCCGTCGCCCGCGCGCCGGTAGTGCACCTGGCGCTCGCCGTACCTCCCGCGGATGCTGACGAAGTGTCGGGTAATCGTTACGTTGCCATCACTCATGCTTCGACCTCCTTAGGCGGCTGCGCCCGCGAGCCGCCAAACCATACAAGCAGTCCCATCAGGCAGGGAACCAGTATTACAACCGAACCGAACAGCGGCGCGTTGGCGCCCTCGGACTGGAACAGCATGCCTCCGATGGGAGGCGATATGGTCCTGCCCAGCCAGTTGGAAGACTGGAACAGGCCCAGCACGGTGCCCCGTTCGGTCACCGACGCGTATTTGGAAACCAGGCTGGAAATATTGGGCACCAGCAGCGCGCTGCCGCTGGCCAGCAGGCCCAGGCCCAGCACCAGCCAGGGTTGACCGGTAAAGTCCGCCAGCACACCGGTGCCGATCCGCAGCCACTCCGGCCCCGCCAGGGCGCCGAACCAGGCGAGCAGCAACATTCCCACTGCATAGAGCACGATGCCGGCGGCGATGACCGGCACTTCGCCGAACCGGATCGAGAGCCTGCCTGCAATCAGGCCCTGGATCACGGCGACCCAGAGCCCGAGGAAAAGAAACTGGACGCCCACGTGTCGCGGCCCCCAGCCCAGCGTATCCCCGACCCACAGAGGCATCATCACTTCGAACATGCCGGCCGCCGTCATCCAGAGTAGCCCCAGAACCAGAAGCCGCTTGACCACGGGGCGCGAACCCACCTCGCCCCATTGCCGTAACTCGGCGCCCAGGGGCTGGGAAGCCACGCGCTTCTCCGGCGGCAGGCTTTCGCGCATGAACAGGAGGATGACCACCAGCAGCAGCCCCGCCAGCGCCGCGCCCAGGAGTCCAGGCTGCAGCAGGGTGGCGGTGTCCGCCGTCTCGCCTCCCAGGATTCCGCCGACGAATGGTCCGAGGATGAAGCCCAGGCTGATTCCGGCCCCCATGATTCCCATTCCCTTGGCCCGGTTCCTGGGCGTAGTGGTGTCGGCCACCCAAGCCTGGCTGACGGAAAACAGTCCGCCCGCCAGACCGCCCACGAGACGGGAGACGAACAGCGTCAGGGCGTCGTAGGCGAAAGCCAGGCCAAGGAAAGCAATCATCGTGCTGGCCGCGCAAAGGGCCAGAATCAGCTTGCGGCCGTAGCGGTCGCTCAGCCGACCCCAGATCGGCGTCGCTATGAGCTGTCCGATCGCATAGCTGGCGACGATCCATCCGGCCATGGCCTCGCCGCCGCCGAAATCCTCGGCCACGAACATGATGGACGGCAGCACGATGCTGAAGCCCATCGCGCCCAGCAGCACAAGTGCGAAAATAATGAACATAGACCGGGACCCGGCGAAAAACACCGGGCATTATGCCCGCAACGCGGGAAACGGAAGCGGGTAAGATACGCGCGCCATGCCCGAGCGACACGCCGAAGTACTGATTGCCGGGGCCGGCCCGGTGGGCTGCACGGCGGCCCTGGCGCTGGCGCGCGCCGGCGTCTCCGTCATCATGGTCGAGGGTTGCGACACGCTGCCGCTGGAACTGCGGGCTTCGACCTTCCACCCGCCCACGCTAGACCTGCTGGAGGACCTGGACCTCACCCGTCGTCTGATCCCTCTGGGGCTGATCACGCGCGACTACCAGTACCGCGACCGGACGACGGGCGAGGCGGCGATTTTCGACCTGGGACTGCTGTCCGGCGACACAGGGCATCCCTACCGCCTGCAATGCGAGCAATACAAGCTCACGCAGGTCGTCTGCGAAATGCTCCGGGACTACCCTAACGCCCAGGTCCTGTTCGGACGGGAAGTGATCGGCGCGAGGCAGGACGGCGACGGCGTCCGGATGCTGTGCTTCACCGGCGAACAGGAGGAGCTGTACACGGGCCGCTACCTGATCGGGGCCGACGGCGCCAACAGTTGCGTGCGCAAGAGCATGACGGTGCGCTACGAAGGATTCACCTATCCGGAGAAATTCCTGGTCCTGAGCACGCCGTTCGACTTCGCCGCCCACATGCCGCAGTTGAGCAACGTGAACTACGTGGCCGATCCCGACGAATGGTGCGTGCTGCTGAGGACCGTGGACCTGTGGCGGGTGCTTCTCCCCACCGTGCCCGGCGAGCCGGACGAAAGGTTCCTGGCGCCGGATTATGCGGAGGACCGGCTGAACGCGATAGTCCCCCGGGACGAGCCGTACGAAGTGGTGCACCGCACGCTGTACTGGGTGCACCAGCGGGTTGCCGAAACCTACCGGCAGGGCAACCTGCTGATCGCGGGCGACGCCGCCCACATCAACAATCCGCTGGGCGGCATGGGGATGAACGGCGGCATACACGACTCGATCGTGCTCGCGGAGAAACTGGTGGCGATCCTGCAAGAAGACGCGAGCGAAGATCTGCTGGATGTCTACGACCACCAGCGGCGGACGATCGCCGGCGAGTTCGTTCAGAAGCAGACGATAGAGAACAAGGAGCGGATGGAGTCGCTGGATCCGGACGCGCAGCGCAAGCGCCAGGCGGAGTTCATGCGCATCGCCGCCGATCCCGAAAAGGCCCGCGCCTTCCTGCTACGCACCAGCATGATCGAAGCCTGGCGCGACAGCGTCGCCCTCGGCCAAACCTGACGGGAGGGTTATTTCTGGGCGAAGCGGGCGCGGCCGGCGGTGATGCCGGCGCTGGCCTCGAATTCCTCGAAGAACCGCTTTGCGTCTGAATCGTTGTTCAGCCACGCGTCCAGGAAGGCCGTGGTGACGCCGGCCAGGATCTCCATGCCCCCCGTGTCGTGGGCGCCGCCGCGATTGTCCGGCCCGCCGCGGTCGTCCCTGCAGATCAGACCGCCGAGGTAGTGATCGCCTGCCTCCAGCACCACGGAATACTTGTCGCCCGGCGGAGTCAGGCCGAACGCCGACATCCGCCACTCCCAAGGATAGATCGTCGGTCCGCCGATATTTCCTAAGTCCAGCGTGCCGCCCGTTACGAGCACCGGACCCGGCACCCGGTCAAAGGAGCCGTCGGCCATCTGCGGCATCTCGCCGACGCCGCTCATGACGATGGCGGCATCGAAACCGAGGGAGTAACTGACGCTCTCCGTACTGTGCAGGTCCTTTAGCGGCTGTCCCCAGATGACCTGGGCGATCATTCCGCCGAAGGAGTGGCCGGCAATCGCCTTGCGGCCATAGTCGATCCGGCCTGTCAGCCCGGGAATGTCCTGGCCGGGCGCAAAAAGCGCATCCAATACACGCCCCACGTCGGATATACGGATATACAGGAGGTTGCGGGCATCTTCGGGGCTCAGCCGGCCTTCCGAGGTCGGGCAGTCGGGATGCTCCGGCAACACCACCGCGTAGCCGTGCGAGGCCCAGTGATCGGTCAACCCCGCATAACTCTCGCGATAGCAACCGAAACCGTGCGAATACACCACCAGCGGAAACGGGCCCTCTGCGTCGGGGTAGGCGATTCGCGCGCGCAGGCTGCGCTGTCCGGGCTCGGCAGGCAGCACGTGGTTCTCGATGACGTGCACGCCGTGCGGCCCCCACGCCGTCTTGTAGGCTGCGGGCGCCTCGTCGGCCGTCGCCGCTGCAGACAAACAGATCAGACCCAGGGTCAGCGCCAAACGCTTCGTGGTGAATGCTTGCATGACAAATATTTCTCCTTTTTCCTGCCGCGCGGTCGACAGCCGGCGGTTATGGTCTGATTGCTATACTGGGAAACGGAATGATAAGCCGGGGTGATTGGGGTAGTTCAACGGATGTAGAAGATGACAAATACATATAGAGCAGCCCTCCTCGTGCTTTCAACGCTTCTGGTTTCCGCCTGCGGCAGCAGCGGCGGAAACCAGACTCCCCCGCCTCCCCCGGCCGCTCCCCAGCAACCCGATCGTCCCGACCCCACCAGCTTTCCCGACGACCCGGGGCTGACCGCAGCGCAGGAGTCGGAGCGCATGGCGATCTCGGGCTCACCGGAGTTTGCCAGCCAGTGGAGTCTTTCAGCAATCGGGGCCGACTACGCCTATGCCCGTGGCTATACCGGCGCCGGCGTAACCGTCGGAATCATCGACTCGGGTGTCGATCCCAACCACAGCGCAATCGCCGGAAAGCTCCACCCCAGTTCCGGGGTAGCTTCTCGGACCTGCAACGGCGGAATCTGCTCCTTCAGCCCGATTCGCGATACCGGCACGCACGGGACCGCCGTGGGCGGCATCATCGTCGCAGCCAGTACCGGCGGTCGCATGCATGGTGTCGCTTACGACGCGGAACTGCTGGCGCTCGGAATCCAGTTGGGCACTGCGCCGCCCGCATACCGTCCCGTGGATCTGAGCAACCCGGATTCGTTCCGCAGCATTGACGAGCAAGGTCAGGGCCTGTACCGGAGAATCGGCAGCGCTACGCGAATCGTCAATCACAGTTTCGGCTACGAGGGCGTCGTTACCGACTACACGGCCGCTCAGTACCGGGCCGCCTTCGGCCGTACCGTGGACAGCCTGATACAAGCCGGCACGCCGAACTCGGAAAAGATCATTCTGGTATGGGCGGCGGGCAACTCCAACGGCAGGCGCGATGCCCAAGGGAACCTGGCCGACGCTTCCTCGCCGGGTCTGACCGCCGCTACGCCCCACTACTTCGCGGAGTTGAGAGGACATTTCATTTCAGTCGTAGCCACCGGCCGGGACGGCGAGATTGCGGGTTACTCCAACCGCTGCGGAGTCGCGGCGGATTACTGCATCGCCGCGCCGGGTTCGGGGATATACGTGCCGGCTGCCGGCAGTGCCGACAACTATGGGAACGGATCGGGAACATCGTTCGCCGCGCCCCAGGTAGCGGGTGCGCTGGCGCTGATGGAGCAGGCCTTCCGCGGGCAACTGGGTTCCACCGAGATGGTGAGCCGGCTGTTCGCGGCGGCGAACAAGTCCGAGATTTACGCGGACCGCAATACCTACGGCCAGGGGCTGCTGGACGTCGAGAAGGCCACGCGGCCCCTTGGAATGACGAGCGCTTCGCTTGGCCACAGCCTGGACGGACCGGTGGTCGCCGTACAACGCACGGCGATCGCGGCTGGCCCGGCCTGGGGCGACGCTTTGCAAAACGCGTTCGCCGGACGCGAACTGGCGGTGTTCGACAGCATGAATGCCCCGTTCTTCATTCCGATGGAGAGCTTCAATGCGCATTGGCCGCTGGATGACGCCTACAGGGCCGATCGGCGGTTCGCCCGTTTCGTCGATAGGGCCTCGAAAAACGGCCCGGTAGCGGCCGCGCTGTCGGGCGACTGGACGGTTTCGTCGGCCCGGGGGCTAGCCCGCGCGCTCTACAACCGGGAGAACGCACGGCAGGCCTGGAACCCGCCCGCGCAATTGCGGAACGCCTGGGTGGCGCTGGGAACACCGGGGGTCGGCGTGGCGCGCGATCTGCTCAGGCTGGGCGATCGGGGAACGCTTCGCAGCGGATTCTTCCTTCAGAATCCGGGGGTTGCGCGCGGCGAGCGGCTGGCGGCGCCCGGACGGGCGCAGGGCGCTTTCCTGAACCTGGACCTCGGTGGAGGCGCCCAAAGACTCTTCGCGGAATTCGGTCTGCTAAGTGAGTCGGAGCGGCTGCTGGGAGCGGGCGCGGAAGGAGCCTACGGGCGTTTCGCGGGCCGCACCTGGTTTTCGCGATTCCTGGTGGAGCGGGACATCGCGATGGGGTTCAGGCTTGTCGCCGTGGCGCAGGCGGGCCATACATCGGGCGAGGCCGGCCGGGGGCTGTTTCGGGAAACGCGGGGCGTGTTGAGCAGCGCGTTCAGCACGGGAGTTCACTGGGACCGCAAAGGCCCCGGCAAACGCGAGCGGGTCTGGCTCATGGCGTCGCAACCGCTGAGGAACGAGTCGGGGGGCCTTGAACTGGATTATCCGACCGGCAGGACGCGCGCGGGTGACGTGCTGCGGGAAACGGCATGGATCGGCGCGGCGCCGAGCGGCCGGCAGATCGACCTGACGCTGGGCTACGAAACGATGCTGCCTTCGAACGTCGCCGGGGAAACGGACTGGCGGGTCCGGATTGAAGCCTGGCGCTCCTTCAGCCCCGGGCATCGCGCCGGGGCGCGGCCCGAGAACGCACTTTACCTGGCGGTTTCCCGCGGCTTCAGCGGTCGCTAGAGGGCACCTTGGGAGCGAGGGCCTCTCGCCCTCTTTCCCAGGCGGTTACTGGCCGGCGGCGCCCGCGTCGCGCTCGACGGCGCGCACCCAGACGCGGCCGTCGTCACCGAGCTCGGATACTTCAAGGCCCACTCCGATCACGTTGGCATAGGCCTGCAGGCGTTGCCGCACCCAGATGTCGTGGACTTCCGCTTCGGTCATGTCGTGCTGGCCAAGCCGCCGGGTCTGCGTGAGCACGCGCGACCAGGGCGACTGCCAGGCACGATAACCGGGCTTGCTCTCGGTCTCGAAGATCAACTGGTAATGGCAGGAAGTGCGATCGACCATTCCGACCATCACCATCTCGAGGTCGCCGGTGCGCTCGTAGTGCGAGCGGATGCGCTTCAACAGCGGCTGCAGCGTTTTGACCTCGTGCGCGATCAGGTCGTCGATCATGCCGCGGTCCTTGGCGAACTGCATTTGCGACAGCAGCGCCTTGACCAGCGCGTCGTTGAGTTCATGCACATAGGACTCGTCCTCGTGCATGGTCTTCAGCACAACGCCGATCGCCAGGCCCAGTTCATGCTCGCGGCCTTCCAGCCCGCTGCTGGCGCCGGCGAACTGCGCATCGCCGCTCGGTTCGGCCACCGCCAGCGACGACGCCGTAAGGGCTGCGCAGGCAAACAGGGTAATTGTGGTCTTGTTCATTGGTTCTCTCCTACCAGGGTAGAACCCGACCGTCGACATTGATCGGCAGTCCGGGATCTTCAAGTGTAGCGTCGGCGATGATTTCCGCCATCCCGGCCGCGCTTTCTTCCGTCGTGAGCGCCTCTCCGGTGTAGCCGGATTCCCTCAGCAGCCGGGTATCGACCATGCCGGGCGAAATCAGCAGCACGGCAACGCCACGCGGCTGCAGGTCGGTGCGCAAGGCCCGCCAGCCCATGTTCAGCGCCGACTTGCTCATGCGATAAAAATACAAGCCCCGCATACGGCCCATCAGCGTCAGCGAAGCGACGCCGCTGGTAATCGCGACGATTTTCCCTCCGGCGGCGGCGACATTGTCCGCGAGCGCCTCCGACAGGCGTAGCGGAGCGTAGACGTTCACGGCCATGGTCTGCTCGAACCGGTCGTAGTCCAGTCCGCCCAGGCTTTGTTCGGGCAGGGGACCAAGAACTGCCGCATTGTTGATCAGCAGGTCGATGGGCTGGCCCGCATGGCGATCGGCGAGGGCGCTTATATGGTCCTCCCGGGTCACATCCAGCTGCTCGACGCTCAGGTTGGCGTATTCGGCGGCCAGGGCGTTCAGGTCGTCGGCCCGGTCCGGACTCCGGCAGGTGGCGACAACGTTCCAGCCCTGCTCCGCATACCATTCCGCGAACGCCAGTCCGATTCCGCGATTCGAGCCGGTAATAACGACGGTCGGCGGAACGCCGTCCGCGGCCTGCGCCTCCTGTTCGGCGGCGGCAGCGGCAGGCAGGCTGAACAGCAGCCCCAGAACCATGACCGGCAACGGCGCGGCGGATCCTGCCCGCACCGTCATTCTGCGAAGTCGTTTCATGCGCAATCCTCCCTGAGCGCATTGTAAGCCAAGCCAGCGTAGGGTCATCCCGGCAGTTTGAGGCTAAACTTGCCCATTCCGCCGGGCCGGGAGCATACGGCCGGCGGCATTTGACGGGAGTTTCCAAGGGAGTCTTCACAGTGGCGCAAACCAAGAGCACGAGCGCGACCGCGGCGCAACCCAGCTACATTCCGACACGCGAGGAACTGGTACTTGAGGCACGCAAGCTGGTGCCGGTACTCCGCGAGCGCGCCCAGGCTACCGACGAGCTTCGTACGCTGCCCGACGAAACCGTGGCCGATCTGAAGGCGGCCGGAATCCACAAGATTTTCACGCCCCGGCGCTACGGCGGATTCGAGATGGACTGGGGCGCGCACGTGGACGTGTCCCGCGAACTCGGTCGCGGCTGCGGTTCCACGTCATGGGTGTCGTCCGTGGTGATGTCCCACACCTGGATACTCGGGCGCTTTCCGGTGCGTGCGCAGGAGGAATTCTGGCCGGACAGGCCCGATGCGATCATCGCGACCGCCTTTGCCGGCGGCGGAACGATGGAGCCGGTGGACGGCGGCTTCGTGCTGAACGGCCAGTGGCGTTTCGCCAGCGGCGTGGACCACGCGAACTGCGCCGTCGTGGGGGGGCGCTACAACATCAAGAATCGCACTTCCGAGGGCAGGTTGAGATACCGCATGGCGCACCTGTTGCCGGAAGATTATGAGATCGTCGACACCTGGCATGCGGAGGGGCTGAAGGGCACCGGAAGCAAGGACATACTGGTCAAGGACCGTTTCGTGCCGGAGTACCGGACCGTGCGATCGGAGGAGCTGGCCGGCAAGGAACCCCCGGGAGCGAAGCTGCACGAGAGCTATATCTATCGCACCGAACTCGGACAGCTTTTCTATACGCTGCTGTGCGGGCCGATGCTGGGGGCTACCCGCGGCGGCCTGGAACACTACCTGGAACAGACCCGGGAACGCACGGGACAGATGTTCGGCGAGAGCATCGTCGAGCAGGTCCCCGTGCAGATCCGGGTCGCGGAATCCTTCGAGGAACTGCGGGTAGCCGACCTGATCACCGACAACCTGATGCAGTTCCTGCACGAGGCCGGCAGTTCGGGCAAGCGGATTCGCGGTATCGATCGCCTGCGCATCCGCCGGGAACCGGCCATGGCGGCCAAGCTCTGCCTGAGCGCCATCACCCGGGTGGCCAACATGATGGGCGTGACCGGGCAGACCGGCAACAACGCCGTCCAGCGCCATTACCGCGACATGCGCACGATCTCGACCCATGGCGGCCTCAACTGGGACACCGGAATGATGCCCACGGGCAAGCTGCTGCTGGGCGTGCCCACCGGCGACCCGCTCACCGACGTGGATATCGAAAAGCCCTGATATCCGTATGAACAACGCGCCGCAAAGGCCGAGCCCGCTGGTGGCCTGGTACGCCGTCGGCGTGCTGATGATCGCCTTCATCTTTTCGTTCCTGGACCGGCTGATCCTCTCGCTTCTGGTTCCGCCCATCATGCGGGACCTGCAAATCGACAACTTCGCCATCGGCCTGCTGGGAGGACTTTATTTCGCGGTCTTTTACGCGCTGATGGGCCTGCCGATCGGGCGGCTGGCGGACCGCAGCAGCCGGCGGCTGATCGTGGCCGCGGGAATATTCCTCTGGAGCCTGATGACGGCCGCCTGCGGACTGGCGCGCAACTTCTGGCACCTGGCGCTGGCGCGGGTTGGCGTGGGCGTCGGAGAAGCCACGCTGTCGCCCTGCGCCTACTCGCTCATCAGCGACTTCTTTCCGAAGGACCGGATCGGCACGGCGCTGGGCGTGTTCCAGTGCGCCGCCTTCATCGGTGCGGGCGTCGCGTTCCTGGTGGGCGCACAGGTCATCGAGCTGGTCGCGGCGATCCCTTTCGAGCGCCTCCCCGCGGGGCTCGCCGACCTGTTGGCGCAGTTCAAGCCCTGGCAGCTTGCGTTCATCATCGTGGGCCTGCCCGGCGTGCTGGTGGCGCTGCTCGCGCTCACGATGCGCGAGCCCCCGCGCCAGGGCCTGATGGAGGGCGTGGAACAGAAAATCCCCTGGCCGGTCGTGATCGAGTTCTTCTCGAAGCGGTGGCGTATGTTCCTGGCGCACTTTTTCGGCTTCGCCATCCTGTCCGCGCCGATCGCCAACCTGCTGCTGTGGGGACCGACGCACCTGATCCGCAACCTCGGGTACACCGCATCCGAGGCCGGCCAGTACCTGGGATGGATTCTCCTGCTCTGCTCGCCGGCGGCGGTGTTTGCCGGCGGCTGGTTCACCGATTTCCTGAGAAGGCGCGGGCGCGTCGACGCCCCGCTGTGGGTGGGCATCATCGCGGCGGCGGCGCTGACTCCGCTGTGCCTTGTCACGACGCAGCTCGACAGCCCGTTCTGGACGATGGTGCTGTTCTGTCCCTACGCGTTCTTCGGATGCTTCGCGGTGGCCAGCGGACCGGCGGCGCTGCAACTGGTGACGCCCAACCAGCTGCGCGCCACGGTCTCGGCGGTCTGGATGCTGGCGCTGAATATCCTGTCGGCAATCGCCGGTCCCACTCTGGTGGGCCTCGTTATCGACAGCGTATTCGGCTACAACGAGGCCGTGGGCAGCTCGATCGCGCTGGTCGGCGCAATCGCTTCGCCCTTAGCCGGCCTCTTCCTGTTTTTCGGCCTCAAGCACTTCCGCGCCGCCGCCCGCGCCGCATAACACCACACTTCGATCCCGCCTCTTTGTGTGCCTCCCTCTTTCGGGAGGCGCCATCCCTGGCTTGGTTTCGCCATCCCTGGCTTCAACACTCCCGCAAGAGGGAGGCACACAAAGGGGCTATCGTGGCAGCATCCTGCGTTAGAGGGAGTAGCTGTCGACCAGCGCGCCTGCGACCGAACGGCCGCCGTCGAGGCGGAGCCAGCAATCGGCGGCCGCGAGAGCGCCGGCCTGGCCGGGGCGTTGGGGGTGCACCAGCTTCAGCGCTCCCGTTTCGCTTTCGCGGCGGGCCAGCAGGAAGTGTGTGTGGCCTTCGCGCAGGTCGCAGGGATGCGCGAGCGGCATGCGCAGGGGTTGTTCGGCATCCATCGCCAGGATTGCGCGAATGCCGGGCCAGACCAGGAAACGCATGCCCGCGGCGGTGGCCAGCGGATTGCCGGGAAGACCGAATACCGGGGTCCCGTCGTCCAGCAGCGCCAACAGGGCCGGCTTGCCGGGCCGCATGGCGACGCCGTGAAAAACGATCCGGGCTCCCAGTTCCCGCAGCGCTCCCCGCAGGACATCGTGCCTCCCCGCCGAAGCGGACCCACTCGAGACCAGGACCCGGGCGCCGGACTCCCGCGCCTGTTGAAATTCCCGCGCCAGTTTTTCGGGATCATCCGCAACATGACGCGCTGTCGTCACGGATATTCCCCGTTCCGCGCACCAGGCGGCAAGCCACGACGCATTGACGTTGGCTATCTCGCCGGGAGCAAGCGCGGCGCCGGGAGGGCGCACTTCGTCGCCCGTCGTCAGCAGGCCCAGCGGAGGCGGCCTGCGCACGTGCAATTCGCCGATTCCGGCGGCGGACAAGAGCGCGACATGCCCGGCGTGAAGGCGCTCGCCGGTGAAATCGAAAGCGGCGCCGGCCGGATACTCCTCGCCTTCAATGCGCAGGTTGCGTCCCTTCTCGACAGGCCCGGAAAAACGCAAAACAGTCGCGCCGCGCCGCTCGACCACCATCGCCTGCTCCAATGGCACGACCGTGTCCAGCGGGGGCGGCGTCAGAGCGCCCGTGGCGACCCGAAAGGCGCACCCGGAGCCGGGTTTACCGGCCTGTGCGTACGCACCGACCTTCAGCTCGCCGGCAACGGGAAGCTCCACCGGGGAATCCCCCGCGGCGCCAACCGTGTCGTCGGCGCATATGGCGAAGCCGTCCATGGCGGCGTTGCTGAACGCCGGCGAGGCGATAGCGCCGATGGCGGGCCGGGACGCCACCGCGCCAAGGGCCTGGCGGGCGGGAACCGGTTCGTCCCGCCACGGCGTACAGGCCGCGGCCACGGCGGCGGATGCCTCGCGATAGGGAATCAATTTCATTCAACAGCCGGAGCAATGGATTTGAGCCTTTTCGTTATACTCCAACTCAAACGCGAAGTCAGCGGGGGTGGCGGCGCCATTTCGCATGAAAGACCGGATCATCGATTTATCGCTTGAACGTCGGCGGTCCACGCTGCTGGCGATGATCGGCATCGTGATTTTCGGGATCGTCGCGCGCGTTTCGATCCCGGTGGAGAGCGAACCCCGCATCGAAATCCCGTTCTACGTGATCACGGTCGTTCACGAGGGCATCTCTCCGGAAGATGCCAGGCGGCTGCTGATCCTGCCGCTGGAAATCGAACTCAAGGCCGTGGAAGGCGTCCGGGAAATCACCGGCACGGGCGCCGAGAACATGGCCATGGTGGGGGTGGAGTTCCAGACGGGAATCGACCTCGACGTAGCGCTGAGCGACGTGCGCGAGGCCGTGAACCGGGCCAAGCCCGAGTTCCCGTCCACGACGGAGGAGCCGATTGTCGAGGAAACCGCGACCACCGACTACCCCGTGCTGCAGATCAACCTGGTAGGCCGGAACACCCCGGAGGAAACGCTCTACGCCGCAGCGCGCCGCCTTCGCGACCGGATCGAAATGGTAGGCCAGGTGCAGCTGGCGGCACTGCAGGGACACCGCGAGGAGTTCATGGAAATCCTCATCCGGCCGGAGCAGCTCGCGACGTACCAGATGTCCGTGGAGGAGCTGTACGGGGCGCTCACGCGCAACAACCGGCTGATTGCGGCGGGCGCGATGGATTCCGCCCAGGGGAGCGTCTCGGTAAAGGTGCCCAGCGTCATCGAATCCACCGACGACCTGCTCGACATTCCGGTGCGCATCGAAGGCGACACGGTCGTGACCCTGAGTGACGTGGCTTCGGTGAGGCGCACGTTCAAGGACCGGGCCAGCTACTCCCATGCCAACGGCGAGCGTTCCATATCTGTGTTCGTCTACCGGCGCTCCGGCGCAAACAGCATCGAAACGGCCACCGCGGTCCGTGAAGTGGCGGACGGTTTCCGCGATCGACTGCCCGTGGGCGTCAACATGTTCTATTCCCAGGACACGTCGCAGTTCGCCGCCAAGCAGATCGTCGAGCTGCAGGGGAACATCGTGACCGCGCTGGTGCTGGTCATGCTCGTGATATTCCCGGCCATGGGCCTGAGGAGCAGCCTGCTGGTGGCCGGCGCCATCCCGGTCTCCTTCCTTTTCGCGCTGATCTTCCTGTGGCTGTTCGGCCACTCGTTCAACTTCATGGTCATGTTCGGCATGCTGCTGGGGCTGGGCATGCTGATCGACGGCGCCATCGTGGTCACCGAGGATGCCGAACGGCGAATCACGGAAGGCGAAACCGAACTCGAGGCATACGGGGCGGCCGCCAAGCGAATGTTCCTGCCCGTGCTGGCCTCCACCGCGACCACTCTGGCGGCCTTCGTGCCGCTGATGTTCTGGCCCGGCGTGGCCGGCGCCTTCATGGGGTACCTTCCCATTACCCTGCTCTGGGTGCTGATCGGAGCGCTGCTCTATGCGTTGATATTCGCTCCGGTCCTAGGCACGACGTTCCGGCGCCGCAGCCGCGGGATTGCCGCGCCGCAGGCGGGCGCGGACAGCATGTGGGAACTGGACTGGGCGCGGCTGGGGCGTTTCGCGAGCGGTTACGGCCGCCTGCTGTCGCTGGCCGTGCGCCGTCCCCTGGCCACCGTCACCATCGTGATCGCGCTGGTCCTGGGCATATTCACGGTGCATGGCTCGCGCGATCTGGGCGTGCTTTTCTTCAACGAGAACGACCCCACCTACGCCCAGGTGTTCGTGCGCGCACGGGGCAACCTGGACGTGGAGGAAGCCTACCGGCTGGTTGCCGAGGTGGAGGCAGCGGTCCTGGAGGTCCCGGGCATCAAGAACCTGAACATGTTCACCACGACCGGCGCGGGCCAGGCCCAGGGGCAGCGGATGCAGTACCAGGGCGGTTCGAGCGCAGACCGCATCGGCGCCATGTTCGTCGAGATGGTCGAGAGCAGCCAGCGCGACACGACCGGCATGGAAGTCCTGGAGGAAGTCCGCCGGCGCACGCAGAGGTTCGGCGGCGTGATCATCGAGGTGCGGCCGTTCGAGAGCCAGATCACCGCCGGCAAACCGATCGCGCTGCAGTTCTCTTCCAACGAGCGTGAGCGTCTTGTTCCCGTGGTCGAAAGGGTGCGCGAGTACATCGTCAACGAGGTCGAGGGACTGAGGGACATCGAGGACACGCTTCCCGTGCCCGGCATCGAATGGCAGCTGGAAGTGGACAGGGCCGTGGCGGGCCTCTACGGCGCCGATGTCTCGACCGTGGGGCTGGCCACGCAACTGGTGACGAACGGCGCCAAGCTGGGCGAGTACCGTCCCGACGACGCGGACGACGCGCTGGACATCAGGATCCGCTACCCGACCGAAGACCGCGGCGTCAACGAACTCGACGACCTGAGGATCGTCACCCGCAACGGGCCGGTCCCATTGTCGAATTTCGTCACGCGGCGCGCGACGCCCCGGCTGGACACTATCCAGCGGGCCGACCAGGAAGACATCCACATGATCCGGGCCGGCGTGGCGCCCGGCGTGCTGCCCGACGCCAAGATCCGCGAGATTCAATCCTGGCTGGACAGCCAGACCTTCGATTCGGAGGTGGACGTCCGCTTCCGCGGCACGACCGAGGAGCAGGAGGAGTCGATCGACTTTCTTTCCAAGGCCTTTTCCTTTGCATTGCTGCTCATGTTCGCGTTGCTGGTCACGCAGTTCAACAACATTTACCAGAGCTTCCTGATCATGCTGGCGATCGTGCTGTCCACGGCCGGGGTGTTTCTGGGGCTTGTCATCACCAACCAGCCGTTCAGCGCGATATTGAGCGGGGTGGGCGTGGTGTCGCTGGCGGGCATTGTCGTGAACAACAACATTGTGCTGATCGACACCTACAACGTGGGGCGCAGGGAATTCCCCGACCGGGACATCGCCGAACTCATCGTGCTGACCGGATTGCAGCGGTTGCGGCCGGTGCTGCTGACCACCGTCACCACCGTGATCGGACTGCTGCCCCTGGCCAGCCACCAATCGGTGGATTTCATCAACCGCAAGTGGGTATCGGGAGGCGAGCTTTCGGGTTACTGGGTGCCTCTAGCCCAGGCCGTGGTGTCCGGACTGACCTTCGCCACGATCCTGACGCTGATCCTGACGCCGGCGCTGCTGGTGCTGCCGAGCCGGCTCAAGGGGATGTTCTCGGGTGTTCTGACCGGACTGCGCAACAGGGCGCCGAAGCCGGTGCGGCTTCGCGGCGGGGACAGTTACGCGAACCGCTCTCCCGGCGTATGATTGACCCGTGTCTTATGGGCAACTGATTCGACTGCGGGGGTAGTTGTGAGATTAGCCGAAGAGTTGGCGCTGGTTCTTCTGAACGAAGACAGCGGCTATTTTGAACCCGTCGGCGCCTGGAACCTGTCCTGCGTGATCGCGGGCTCGGTGCTCGCGGACCTGTCGCTCGAATTCCGTATCGACACCGATACGGAGACGCTGACGCTTCTGGATGCGAAGGAAACAGGCGACCCCTTGCTGGATCCGGTGCTGGAAGAAATCGCCTCGGCGCCCCCTCCGGTGCACAACGCCCAGTACTGGATCGAGAAGACCGCGCAACGATCGGACGACGCGATGGACATCATTCTCGACCGGCTGGTCGAGAAGAACATTCTGGATCACGACTCGGGCGGGTTCTGGTCGCTCAGCCGCCAGGTATCGCGCACCGGAACGTACTCCGCGGACGACGGATCGACGAAGCTGCAGGTCAAGACGCGAGTTCTTCGCGCAATCCTGGACGAAGAGATTCCCGATCCCCGGGATGTGATCCTCATCAGCCTGATTGCCGCATGCGACGCCCTGCCGCTGCTGCTCACCGAAGAAGAGTACGAGGAATCCCGCGAGCGCATCGATCTGCTCTGCAGGATGGACCTGGTGGGACGCGCCATCGGCGCGGCTGTCAGGGAGAGTCAGGGACGCCCGGTACAGCAGCCCGTAGGGCGCACACGGCCGATTCCGGTCGCCAACCTGCTGAAGCTGATTCCGAATCGAAACCTGAGGCGGGGCAATCTTTCAAGGATCCTGACGGATCTGTACAGGGAATACGGTCCGGTCTTCAGGATCAAGAAGCCCTTCTCGGAAAAGGGCGTTGTCGTGCTTGCCGGACCGGACACCAACGCATGGATCAACCGCAACGGCCGGACCTATTTCCGCACGCGAGACCACATGGCCGACTTCGAGCAACTGTACGGTGCGTCGCGGACCTTGCCCGGCATGGACGGCACAGAGCATTACCGCATGAGGAAGTCCCTGCGAGCCGGTTATTCCCGCGCGACGCTGGAGGCCAGGCTGGACGAAGTATATAAATTCTGCCGTGCGTCACTGGAGAAATGGGTCCCGGGCAAACCGATGCCAGGCGCCGCCGCATGCCAGGAGTTGATGAGCGTTCAGGTGTCGCAGCTCATGGTGGGCGTGGACGCGTCGGACCATATCGACGATCTCCTCAGCTACGAACACCGCTCGCTGGTCACGCATGTGCAGAAAGCCTTGCCGAAATTCATGATGCAGACGCCAGGCATGGCCAGGAAGAGGAAGCGCATTTTCGAGATGCTCAACCGGGTATTGAATGCGCACACGCCGGCGCAGCGCAAAGGCAAACCCAAGGACCTGGTCGATCATATTCTGAGCCTGCACGCCAGCGATCCGCAGTATTTCCCGGAGACCGATCTGAGCTTCATGCTGGTCGCGGGTTTCATCGCCAGCATTTACCTCGGCAGCGGGCTGAGCTTTGCCGTGTACGGCATGGCCAGCCATCCCGAAATCTACCGCCGGGTTCAGAAGGAAGCCGAGGCGCTGTTCGCCAACGGCGACCCGGGCAAGGACGATTTCACGAGATCCACAATCGACGTCGCCCACCGGGTGTTCCTGGAGTCCCAGCGACTGTACCCGGTCATTCCGATGCAGCTTCGCACCACGATGAATCACTGCGTGGTGCAGGGCTACAACATACCGAAGGACACGCGCGTGGTGTTCGCGCACACCGCCGCGCACCACCTGGAAGAGACTTTTCCCGATCCCACCAGATTCGATATCGACCGGTACGCGCCGCCCCGGGATGAGCACAAGCGCGCGGGAGCCTACGTGCCGTTCGGGCTGGGGACGCATCATTGCCTGGGGTCGAAATGGGTGGAACTGCAAATGACGATCAACCTGCTCCTCATCGCCTACTATTTCGACATCAGCGTCGTTCCGTCGGACTACGAGATGAGATTCAATCCGTTTCCCACCAGCGCCCCGAACAGCAAGTTTCGATTTACCATTGACAAGAGGCGTCACGACTTCTGACCCGCGGGCCACGGTTTACACGGAATCTGCATAAATGAAAATCAGGGAATCCCTGCGCAAACCATTGTGGGCCGGGCTGGTCCTTGCAGTTTGCGCCGTATGGCTGCTGTCCGGAATCCTGGGAGGCGACGACGACGATGGGCAGGCGTCGGTCGCTTCGCGCGCGGAAGCGCGGGACGAAATCGTCGTGCGGGTACGAACCAGCCGTGCGTCGGAGCAATCCAGGACGCTCACGTTGCGCGGCCGCACGCGAACCCGGCACGCGGTGACGGTGCGCGCCGAAACGTCCGGCCGCGTGGACGACCGGCCGATCGATATCGGCGCGCAGGTGTCGGCAGGCGATGTGCTTTGCCAGGTGGAGGTCAATGATCGCGAACTGCGCGTTCGCGAGGCCGGCGACGCGGTCGAGCTGGCGACGCTGGAGTACGAAGGCATGAAGACCCTGCGCGAACGGGGCCTTCAGCAGGAGATCGCGGTGGCCCGTGCCAAGGCCCAGTTGAGTTCCGCGCGCCGCCAGCTCCTGGCCAGCGAACTGGAACTTGACAATACCGCCGTGGTTGCTCCGTTCGCCGGGTTCGTGGAAGAAACTCATGCGGAGGTGGGCGACTACCTGCAGATGGGCAGCCCCTGCGCCACCATTCTCGATCTCGATCCGATCTACGTGGAGGCCGCCGTCACGGAACAGCAGTATCCGCAACTGGACCTGGGCGCCGAGGTGCGGATCACGATGGCCACCGGCAATACGGCCCGCGGATCGCTTACCTTTATCGGCAAGCAGTCGGCGGACCAGTCACGCACCTATCCCATCGAAGTGACGGTCCCAAACCCGGACTTTTCGATTTCCTCGGGGTTGAGCGCGGAGGTCGAAGTCTCGCTGCATGCCCAGCCGGCGCACAAGGTGGGAATGTCCTACGTGGTTCTGGACGCCAACGGAGAAATGGGCGTGCGGGCGGTTGACGACGATCAGCGGGTTCTCTTCTACCCGATCGACGTGGTCCGGGAAGACCCGGACGGGCTGTGGGTCTCCGGATTGCCGGCCGAAGTCACGTTGATCACGGTGGGCCAGGAATTCGTCAGTCCCGGCCAGCAGGTCAGAGTCCAGCGCGACACCGCAACATAGCCCTCCCGCCGCCGCGCGGCTTCACGCCGGTTTGCGCGCCAGAAAACAGTAAAGCGGCGTGAATATCCCGGTCTTGCCGCCTGCAACATAAGCGTCCGCGGTCCGGTCCATGAGCCGGATCACGGTGTTGGAACCCTTCGGGAAGAGTCCGAAACCCTCCGTGAGCTTCACCATGCCGATCATTGCCTTTCGACCCGCAGGCGTCCTGCGCAGGAGATTCCGGAATGTGCCGGTGTTTCCCTCCATCGGCTGATACCAGGGGGTGTATGGATCTTCCTGCATCGCCCTGTCCATCCCCTCGATCACTTCGAACCCGACCGCCTCCAGTGCCTGATCGACCTCCGCGAAGGTTGCGATCTCATTCAATGCGATCCCGTGCATCAGTTCGCGCCTGATGGCCCGGTGGCGGGAGCTGTTCGAGTCGAACTCTTTCGTCATGCACATTTCCTGCCCCCAGAAAAACGCCCCGGGCTTCAACACGCGGAAGATCTCGGCAAAAGCGCCCTTCTTGTCCGGCGCGTGGCAGGTGGACTCGATCGCGTAGCCCGCGTCGAATGAGTCGGGCTCGAACCTGCTCATGTCCATGAAGCTGCAGTGGGCGTAGTCGGCCATGTGATCAAGACCTGCCTCAACGTTCCTTCGCTTCGCCTTTTCCAGTTGCTGCTCGTTGTTGTTGAGGCAGACCACGCGGGCGCCGGACTCGCGCGCGACCCGGCGCATTGGCCCCCCGACCCCGCAGCCCACGTCGATGACCGTCATTCCCTCCGTCAGCCGGAGCTTGCCGATCATCAGCCGCTGATGCCGAAGGATCGAGTCGTCAAGGCTTTCGCCCGGCCTCAAGGGGGCGAAGTGCAGCGATTCGTTCCACCCGAACTGCATGAACTCGCTGCACAGCGAGTAGTAGTCGTTGACCGTCTCGGCGTGGTCATATTTGCGGTCGTTGGAGCCCCCTTCTTCCCGCCGGTCGAGCCAGCCTTCAAACGATTCGACGCGATTGGCAACGGACCAGCCGCGGTAGGCGCTCTTCAGCGACGTGGACAATTTCGCCAGCATGGCGTGCGGGATTCCCTGGGGGTGGTGTTATGCCGCCGAGAGGGATCAGGCGCCGAACTTGGCGCCGCGCGCGGCATGAATCGGGGCAGGCTTGAGGCTGCGCACACGCGCGCGGCTCTCTTCGGCATCCGGATAGAACTGCTCGCAGTATTTCCGGTAGGTCATGATCTCGCCGTCCGAGCGGCTCAGGATCGGCAGCGGCTGGTAGCGCTTGTTTTCCCAGATGGCGACGTCCTGGCGCACATCGTGCTTGACCCGAGATACGAAGAACCGGGTCAGCCAGTTCGCGGGAAGACAGCGAAGCAGTAATGTCGCCAGCCATTTCTGCCCGGATTCCCAGCGCCGGATCTGCAGGGCGACCACGAGCTTGATGTAGGTGTCGTCAATGGGCGTGGACAGGATCCACTGGCGCAGTTTCAATCCGCTGACGCGCTCATGAAACTCGACGAACGAATAGCCGAAACCCCAGACGTGAGTCGTTGCAACAACGTCGGTCAGAACCGGCACGCCAAGCAGCTTCACGTTGCGCCGGAAAACGAAGCTGTTGCGCAGGCAGGCGCCGTCCACCTGCACGTCTCCGACCTGCTTGACCGCCGCGTAGCCATGCACGTAGCGGAAATGGGCGATGTCCACGGAGTTCTCCGAGGTTTCCTGCGGGTGGCCGCGCAACTGCACGCTTCCGTAATGGAGGCGGTGCCATTCCCTGTCCGGCCACTCGGGGAGCTCCCACTGCGGACCGCGCCCCACCGGGCTCCACCAGGCGAGAATGAGGCCGTTGAGCTCGCGTGTCTCGTAAACATTGAGCCGCGCGGTTCTGGGCGGCGGGGCATCCGGCGTGGCCACGCACCTGCCGGTGGCATCATATTCGAAGCCGTGGAAGGGGCAGACCAGCCGCCCGTTTCTGACGCAGCCGCCGCCGTCCGGCCCCAGGTGCCCGCCCAGATGCGGGCAGTAGGCCTCGGACACGCAAATCTCTCCGTCGTTGTCGCGCCAGGTCACGATCTGCCGGCCCATCCATTCTTTCTGGAGAAGACCGCCTTTGGGCAGGTTCCTGGCGATCTCCACGAGATACCAGCCTTCCGGGTACCTGCCCGGCGGGTAATACCGCTTGTTCGCCAGTTTCATTCAAAGCCCCCGCTTGTTGACCAGCTCACCGTATATTTCAGCTTGTTTGGCCAAGCATACAGGAACATGAGCGGGAAGGAGGGCAAGACGCCTTAACTGCATGCCGTTGGCGGACATGCCGCGCAGGACATGCGCCCGCTTCCCGGTACTGCGAGGGAGGGCGGCGGGACGCCGCGAGGGACACGCCCTCCCTCGGGAGCAGGATCAGAAGCCGTAGGTAAGCGTTACGCCGACCTGGCGACCGCGGGGCAGCGTGATGGCGAAGCCGCGCGGTGTGCTGGACGGATTGCCCAGTTCGCCGGGGACATAGCCGGGGATGCTGGCGTGGGGGCGCAAACCGCCGGAGCGCCGGTCGATGTAGCGCAGGATGTCGAGCGGAGTGTCGTCATCGAACAGGTTCTTGCCCCACAGGGCGATTTCCAGGTTGTCGCGGCGAACACCCAATCGCAAGCCAACCCGGGTGAGCGCACCGGTTTCGATCAGATTGTGGATTTGCGAAAAGCGCGAGCCTTCGTAAACAACGTCACCGGTGAAAAACCAGGCAAAGCCACTCGCCATGACGTCGCCGCTGTAGCGCGCCACCAGGGAGGCCATGTGCTCGGGTATCCGCGGCACTCTCTTGCCGGCCACCGAGCCAAGGCGGTTCAGGTCGCTGCGCGAGCCGTTGGCGCCGTTAAGGTCCGCCTGATCGATATTGACGTATTCCTGAATCTCCGCGTTGGTCCAGGCATAGCCGACATTCACGACCAGTTTGTCGGTCAGCGCCGTCTGAAGATCGACCTCCAGGCCGGCAACGCGGGTCTCGCCCACATTGTCGAGCAGCGACGCGCTGCCCCCGGTGGGCGTCTCGATCACGGTCGTGAACTGCTGGTCGGTCACTTCAGTCAGATAGGCGGCCACATTGAGCGCCGTCCTGCCGTCCATCAGCACCGTCTTGTAGCCCGCTTCGTAGTTCCAGGCCACTTCTTCCTCCACCGCGCGGAAGGATTCATCGGGGTTGCCGTCCACGCCGATCGGTACCTGGGTGTTGAAGTCGCCGGGCTTGGAACCCTTGGCGATATTCAGATACAGATTCGCGTTCTCGTTCGCCTTGTAGCTCAGCGTGAATCTTGGATTGACGGAATCGAACTCGGATTCGAACCGGCCGCGAAGCGGCGTCCCGCCGGGTTCATAAACGGAAAGCGTTATTTCATCGGTGGCGGCGCGCGCCTCCGCCGTGGCGGTCCACTTGTCGCTCAGATCCCATTCGAGGGCAGCGAAAACGGCCGTGTTGGTGACGTCGTCATAGTCGATGGTGGAGTTGGGCGACACTGCCCTGGCCACCAGGCCCCAGCCGTACCGGTCGCTCAGCGCCGCGGCCACGTCGGTCATCACCTTGTCGTCGCGGCTTTCGTGTTGCTCGCCACGATAGTAGTACAGGCCGATGGTGGCCCGGAATTCGCGGTCCGACGGAGACGAAAGCCGGAGCTCCTGGGAGAAGTCGGACTGGTCGTTGCCAAGTATGCGATTGAACTGGCCGCAGAACCCCGCGGCGCAAGCGAACCCTCTGCCCAGGATAGGACGCAGGAAAGGCGGCAGGCCGTTCACGAAGGCAACTCCGAAATCGTAGCCGCCGTAGGTTCCGTCAAGGCCCGTTTCGGACTCGTCGTCGATCAGGCCGGTGAGGCTGGACACTCGCCAATCGTTGGCCAGGTCGTAGTGCATGGTCAGCGAAGCGGTAATCCGATCCATGCGGTTGCCCGCGCCGCTGTCGGAATCAAGCTCCGCGGTATTCAGGGCCACCGGCAGATTGCGCAGGGCTTCGCCAATGTAGTACTCGCGCGCCCTCGGGCCGGTCACGCCGGTAATGTTCGCGCTTCCGGAAGACTCGCCGCGAAAGCAGCAGTTATTGTGCTCGCGGGCTTGCAGGGCAAGGGCCGGGTGGCTGTCGTCCACCTTCTGGTAGGACAGCGCCAACGTGGCCTCGAACCGCTCGTTGGGCGTGAAGTACAGCTTGCCGGATATGTTGGTGGTCTTTTGCTCGTTGACTTCATCCCCGGTGAGCGTGTTGACGTGCTCGCCGCCGTACTGGTCGTAGCCCGCCCCAATCCGGAACCAGGCGGTATCCTCAACCAGAGGGCCGCTGATCCAGCCCTGCACCTCATAGGACTCGTGTTCGCCGCCGCCCACCGTGATTTCGCCTTCCAGCTCTTCCGAAGGCCGCCGGGTGACGTAGTTGATGGCGCCGGCGTAGGTGCCCCGCCCGTATTGCGCGGATTGCGGGCCCTTGATGATTTCGACGCGCTCGATGTTGGCGAAATCGACGGACGAAACCTTGCCGCCCACATAGATGCCGTCCACAAAGGTGGACACCGCCTTCACGTTGGCAATGCCATTGATGATCGTGGTTTGTCCGCGCATGGCCGGCCGGTCCTGGTTGGAGCTGCGCCCGAAACCGGACTGGAACGAGAAGCCCGGGGTGTAGAGCGCGATTTCGTTAACGGATCTGATGCCCAGTTCGCGGATGTCGTTTGCGGTGAAGGCGCTGACCGCGATCGGGATGTCCTGCACGGACTCCTCGCGCTTGCGGGCGGTCACGATGATTTCCTCGAGCATGGCTTCCTGCGTAACCGCAGGACGCGGGGCGACGATCACGCCCGCAGCCAGGACGCAAATTACGGCAAGTCTGAATCTCATTGGATGTCCTCCCTGTCGGTCAACCCGGCCGACAGCTGGTCAATTATGCACAAGTGGGCGGCGATGCAAAACCGGCATTCGGCAATGCAAAATCGGTATTCCCTTCCTGGAGGCGAAGGCGTCTCGCCTTCGCGGAGGACGGGCGCCATTGCCGGGAGGGAAGACGTCCCGTCTTCCCGGAGGGCGGGACGCCCTCTCTCCCAGGGTCAGTCCGGGGGTTCGCCGGGAATGCGGGCGGTGATGCAGGCGCCGCTTCCGGGAGGGCTGGCCACTTCCACCTCGCCGCCGTGCGCCTCGGCGATCAGGCGGCACAGGTAGAGGCCAAGGCCATGGCGCCCGGTTCCCGCGCCGCGGGACGGGTCCGCCCTGTAGAAGGCGCCGGTAACCCGCTCCAGGTGCTCGGGTTCGATTCCGGGACCGTGGTCCTGCACGCGAATGACTGCCGCGCCGTCCTCCATGCGCAGGCTGAGCTCAACCGGCATCCCGTCCCGGGGGTTGTAGCGCAAGGCATTCTCCACCAGGTTGCGGACCAGCATTCTCAGGCGGGCGGCGTTCACGCTCAGGTGTGCCGGAGACGGCGGCACGCTCAGCGACACGCGGTGGCGGTCGTTGGGGAAATCGCCGCGCAGGACTTCGGCCATCAACTTGTTCAGATTGACCCGCGAGCGTGACATCCGCCCGCCCTGCGTGTTCAGGCGTTCGCCCTCCAGCAATTCCGTGATCATGCGTTCCATGCTGGACAGGTCGTACTCCAGGTGCGAGCGCACGTCCTTGTCGTGGATGAACTCCAGCGCCAGCCGGGCGCGGGTCAGCGGCGTGCGCAACTCGTGGCTCATGGCCAGCAGCAACTCGCGCTGGCCGTCGAGCATCCCCTTCACCTGGTCCGCCATGCGGTTGATGCGTTGCGTCAGCCTGCCGAGCTCGTCCTGACGGCGGATCGGGATCCGGTATTCGAGTTGCCCTTCTCCGATCCGGCGCGTGCCCTGCCGGATGTCTTCCAATGGATAGAAAAGCCGCCGCACAGCCAGGTAGCAGCCGACGAAAACCACCGCTATCGTGGGGTAACCAAGGACACGCACGACGGTCATATTCTCCGGATTCCCCTGGGGCGGGAAAATCGAGAAGAGGGCCGCCGTGGCCGCCGTAATGACGAAAAAACTTGCGAAGAAGATCAGGACCAGGCGAACGGGAAGTGAGCGCCAGGCGTTCACCGGCTTGCGCGCCAGCCATTTCAGGGCGCGGAGGAATCGGTTATTCATAGAACGATCGTGGTGTTTGAGGGCGGGACGTCATCGCTCCCGGGATCGCGACTGCTTTCGCCCTGTCCTTTCAGGAAGACGTAGCCCGCGCCGCGTATCGTGCGGATGAAGCGGGGATTGGATGGATCATCGTCCAGTTTCTGGCGCAGCCGGCTGATATTGATGTCCACCGAGCGCGAAAATATGTTCGGTTCGATGCCGCGCAGTTCCGAGAGTATTTCGTCGCGGGTGTAGACGCGTCCGGGCTCGCCGGCAAGCAGTTGCAGCAGGTTGAACTCCATCGCCGTGAGATCGAGCAGGTCGTCGTTCAGGTGCGCCTCGCGGCGATCGAAGTCAAGCCGCAGGGGACCGTGTTCCACCACCCCCGAAATGGTGGACGAACGCTGGACGCGCCGCAGGATGGTCTGGATCCGGGCGACCAGTTCGCGCGGCTCGAACGGCTTGGGCACGTAATCGTCGGCCCCGACCTCCAGACCCACCACACGGTCGGTCACGTCGCCGCGCGCGGTGAGCATGATGATCGGCACGCTGCTGGTCTTGCGGATCTCGCGGCACAACTCGAAGCCGTCGCGCCCCGGCAGCATGACGTCGAGAATCACCAGGTCCGGTTCGAAGGCAGCCATCTTCCTGAGCCCGGTATCGCCTTCCAGCGCGGACTCGAGCTCGAGATCGAAACGACTGAAATAGGCCCGCAGAAGCATGGCGAGCTTTGCGTCGTCGTCGATCAGGAAGATGCGGGATGGCATTGCGTGCAGATTTTATGGGCGGATTCGGCGATTTCGGGGGAAATTCAATCCGCGTTACAAAATGTTACGAATCGTTACCGTGGCGAGAAGAAAAAAGCTCCCTGACCCTTATCTTGTGCAGTGCATCAAGAAGAGATGCAAAGGAGCAAGAGATATGACACTGATTTCAAGAAATGGCGTCGGCAGTCTTGGCGTCATCGGTGAGGCCGTATTGTTTGCGGTCGCGTTCGTAGCCCCCTTGGCCGCTTTCTCGTCCATCCTGGGCAGCTAGACCACCTTTCACAAACAGCGGCGCCCTGTTCCTGGTTCTCCCCTCCCAAGAGACCTCCCCCCAATCCCAGGAACAGGGTCAGGTCGCCCCCGGAATCTTCCTCCCCCCGGGGGCGGCCCCGCCGCCCTCCAGAACACCTCCCAATTCCACCAGCAGCGGCGTGGCCGCCGCATAGAACAAACCCACGGTCAGATAGAAGGCCACCCCGGCTGCCGATCCGGCGCCGAGGACGATTCCCGAGAAATACGCAAATGGCGCCCCGGTGGCGCCCAGGACGGCAGCCAGCACGCGTCTGCCGCGCAGCCACGCCAGGCCGTCGATACTCATCAGCGAAAACGCGCCCCACAAGGCCAGTATCCAGGCCGGCGCAAGGACCGAATCAGGCCAGCCGGGCGCATAGCTGACCCAGCCCGCCCGCACGACGACGGTCTCCATGACCAGGCCCATTGCGAGTCCGCTTGCCAGCACCAGCAGCTCCCTTCGCCGGTTCCGCGAAAAAAGCACCTGCATTCCGGCAAAGGCCAGCAGCGCCAGCGGCCCGAGCCAGACGTTGCCGGCCGCGGCGCCCAGCACGGTGCACAGCCAAACGGCCTTGAACCCGGCCACGCCTCTGACCACGGTCACGAGGCGGCGCCATTCGGGAAGGCGCAGCGTCATGCGCCGTGTTCCATGACGTCGTACCCGCAGTGGTCGAACCCCAGGGCCCGGTAGGCCGCGATCGCGCGGCTGTTGTCGCGCTCCACGTACAGGCGCACCCGGCACTCCGCCTCGCCGGCTTCTCCGAGGACGTGTTCGCAGAGCGCTCGGAACACGCCGCTGCCCCGGTGTTCCGGCGCCGTATACACGCTTTGCAGCCACCAGATCATGCAGTTCCGCCAATCGCTCCATTCGGTCGTGAGCATCAGCTGTCCCAGCCGTTCCCCGGTGGAGGAAACGGCCATGAAGTAGCGCCCCAGCGCAGGGTCGGAGAACATCCGGCGCACGCCGGCCTCGACCGTCTGCGGATCGAGGCGCAAGCCCTCGGATTCCTCGGCCAGCGCGATGTTGAACCGGACGATCGTCGGAGTGTCCGCGGGGTGGGCCGGCCGGATGATGGTCCCGCTCATCGCGCCGCGCCGTCCGCAAGCCGCCAGGAGTTTCCGTCGCGCATGGCACGGTCTTCCCGTTCAAGCTTCAGAAGGTGGGCCTCGAGAGACAAGGCCGCCACCGGATGCAGGCGGTCGGGCACGTCGTCGTACACCCGGGGAAGGATAGCCTCAAGCGCAGCGGGACCCAACGCAGCCATTGCCGAGACCACCTTTTCCTCGCGCCTTTCGCGATGCGCCATCAGGCCCCTGATTTCCCGACCGGGACGATCGATCCAGTGGCCATGGCCGGGTGCAATGGCGCGGATGGGCAGGTCGAGCAGACGGCCGAGCGAGGCCATGTAGGCGCTCATGTCGCCGTCGGGAGGCGCAATGACCACGGTCGAGCCCTGCATGATGTGATCACCGGTGAACAATACGCCCAGCGGCGCGTGCCACCAGCAGAAGTGGTTGGATGCATGGCCGGGCGTGTGTACGGCCCGAAGAACAAATCCGGCGAAATCGAATTCCTGACCGTCTTTCGGCTCCGCTTCGGGACGAAAGCTCGAATCCTGACGGTCGCCCGGCGGCGGCGGCGGACCAATCAGCGACGCGCCGGTGAGCTTGGCCAGGAGCGTGGCGCCCGGCGAATGGTCAGGGTGGGTATGCGTGACCAGAATCCAGCGCACCGCTCCCGGGGCCTGGTCCACGATGTTCTCGACGTGCCGGGGTGAGGCGGGTCCCGGATCCAGCACCGCAATCTCTTTTTCCCCGAGTACCCAGGTGTTGGTGCCGGGTCCGGTCATGGTTCCGGCATTGAACGCGGTCAGGCGGCGGATCGAGGGCGCAAGGTCCACCAGTTCCCCGGGCTTGATGGCATCGGCCGGCATCAGGGCGCCGGGTAATCCTTCATCCTGAACGGCCCCAGCACTTCGCCGGTCGGCAGACAGGACATCAGTTCTCCATCAATTCGCCGCACCTCGGGCCGGGTGACGGGCACCGGCTTGCGAGCCATCGAGGCAGCCCATTTCTTCGCCCTGGACACGCTTCCCATCTCGCTCAGGATTCGCAGGCAATGCCGGGTCGGATGAGCCAATGGAATTTTCCGCTCCAGCGCCTGACCCGGCTCAAACCAGCGAGCTTGCAGTATCTCCCTGCCGTCCGCGTGCACTCGAATACCGGGCGATGATTCCGCCAGGAAAAACCGCGTCGAGAAGCGCCTCGGCGCGGCGCTTGGGGTTATCCAATGCGACACGTAGTGCAAGCGCCTGACCGGGAGTCTCCAGTTCCGGCGGCGGCAGAGTTCCGCAAACCTGATCCTGCCCTCCAGAAGCGCTCGACGGTCCGCAAGCGTGCCGCGAGGACCTTGCCCGCAGCCGTTCACCGCGGCAAGCACGCCCGTCTCCTCAAAAGTTTCGCGAATGGCCGCCACCCAGTAGTCCAGACCATTTCGGGGAAGGCCAAGCATACGACTGGCACGACTGTCGTCGAGGCCCAGGCAGCGGCGGTGCAGTTGCACATCCCCGTCCTGCTCGTCGAGCACGCCGCCGGGGAACACCCACGCCCCGCCGAAAGCAGCGCGAGTGATTCGGCGGAGCAGCAGAACCTCCAGGCCGGCGCGAGACTGCCGAAGCAGCATCAGCGTGGCGGAAGGCAAGGCCCGGGGAAAATGCCAGGGCATTCCCCGGGTCGGCCCGGACATGGCTTAGCCCCTCAAGCCCGATTCGTTCACGGACGCACCATCGGAAGAGGCCGCGGGCGCATCCAGCAAGCCCAGGGCATTCGCGCGCCGGACCCGGTGACGCCGCGCCAGTTCGCGCATATCCACCGCCGAGTCGGTCTCATCGACGATTTCCAGACCGAGCAGCGTTTCAATAACGTCTTCCATGGTCACGATTCCCGCCATGCCTCCGAATTCGTCCAGCACCACGGCCAGGTGCTCCTGGCGCTTTCGCAGTTCTTCGAACAGGTCGGTAATGGCGAACGACTCGTCCACCGCGACAATTTCGCGACGCAAGGCGGCCATGGGCTGGTGTCCTCGCCCCTCCACCATTGCGGCGAACAGGTCGTCTTTCATCACGTAGCCGGTGATGTGGTCCTTGGATTCGTCGTGCACGGGAATCCGGGAAAAGGAATGGCTTCTGGCCTTCGTGTAGTAGTCGGCGATGGGCTCGTTTTGCGATGCCACGGTAACGACCGTGCGCGGAGTCATCACGTCCCGCGACTGAATCGCCTGAAAGCGGATCAGGTGGCCGATCATTTCGCTTTCCCCGGCTTCGAGCACGCCCTCCTGCGTGCCCAGTTCCGCCATCGCGAGAAAGTCGGTCCGCGTCAGTATCGGCTGGGTCGTGTCGCGCCTCAAACCCCGGGTGATGTACTGGCTCAACCACACGAACGGAGCCAGCACCGTCGTCAACAGGCGCAGCGAGTGCACGGTGAAAGCCACGAGCCGCTGCCAGTACAGCGCGCCGATCGTCTTGGGCACGATCTCCGAGAGGATCAGTATCGCGATCGTCATGATCGCAGGCACCGCAACCCTCGTTATCCACGGATTCGCCTGCTCCCAGATTACCGCTGCCTGTGCGCCCACACCGATGGCGCCGACCGTGTGGGCAATGGTGTTCAGCGTCAGTATCGCCGCCAGGGGACGGTCGATATTGGCCTTGAAATCTTCAAGATACCGCCCGACGCGCGTACCCTGCTGAGACTGCAGGCGCGCATGACTCGGCGTAACGCTGAGCAGCACCGCCTCCCACAACGAGCAGAAGAAGGAAAAAGTCAGCGCCAGCAGAAAAAACGCAATGATCAGGGAATACATGAGCGGATATTGTGACACCAATGCCTGGTTACGGTAGCATCACGCCTCCTTGCGCAAATTGAGGGTAACCGGATGCGATTTGACGATCGGTCGGTAGTCATTACGGGCGCGGCCGGCGGGCTGGGACAGGCCTACGCGGTGGAGTTCGCCCGCCTGGGCGCACGCCTGATGCTGTGCGATCTGAAGGACTGCGACGAAAGCGAGGCGCTGGCGCGCGAACAGGGCGCGGAGGTCCTGACCGCGAAAGTGGACGTGACCTCGCTTTCCGATCTGGAGGCCATGGCCGCCCGCACCGCCGAGGCCTACGGCCGGATCGACGTGCTGGTGAACAACGCCGGCTGGTGGGGCAACCTGGAACTCACGCGATTCGACGAAGTGGAGGAAGAGCTGTGGGACGCGACGATGGCGGTGAACGTGAAGGGCGTGTGGCTGGCCAGTCGGGCGGCGGCCCAACACATGAGATCCGGGGATGGTGGATCCATCATCAACATCGCCTCGCTGGCCGCGACCTACGGAATGGCCAACGTCATTCACTACACCACTTCGAAGGCCGCGGTGATTGGCCTGACGCGCGGCCTGGCGCGGGAAATGGGACGCTACAACGTGCGCGTCAATGCAGTCGCGCCCAATATCGTTTCAACCCAGGCGTCCGCGGAATTCTTCGGCGACAAGTATGACAAGGCCATCGGCGCAACGACCTCGCAGCAGGCGATCCGACGGCCGCTGGACAGTTCGGACGTGGTCGGCGCCGTTTTGTGGCTGGCCAGCGACTTAAGCCGCATGACAACCGGCCAGACCCTGATGGTGGACGGCGGCGTAACCTTCCTCTAGCCGCCGACAGAAAATCAGAAGGGCTGCGGTTCGCCGTTGTAGCGGATGAACGTGCCGGAATCCTCCGGCGTCAGGTTCTCGATCACGTCGATCATGCCGGCAATGCTCTCGGGCGGCTCGAGAAAACCCTTGAGTCCCATCCGATCGACCATCTCGGCCACTTTTTCCACCTTGACGGTGCCGGGCGACAGCAACGCGACGGTTACGCCCTTGCGTTTCGAGTCGGCGGCGACCCCCACCATCATCATGTTCAGCGCGGCCTTGCTCGAGCGATACCAGTAGATTCCGCCTTTTCCGCCGGAATCGCCCTCAAAGGAACCGGCCAGCGAACTGACGGCAACGATCTTCTTCTGGTCGCTGGCCTCCACGTTGTCCATGAAAGCCTCGCTGACCTTGAGCGCGCCCAGCGCATTGGTGCGGAAGAAGTGGACCGCCATGTCATAGTCCAGCGTCCCCAGCGTCTGGGGCCGCGGCTTGGTGAAATCGCCCGTTATGCCGGCGTTATTGATGAGCACGTCGATCGGCATGCCGGCCAGCTTCTCCGCCAGCGCGTCGATGCTGGAGTGGTCGGTCACGTCCAGCTTTTCCGCGCGAACGGCGGGGTACTGCTCCTCGAGCGCCGCCAGGGTATCGGGGGTCGTGTCGCGGCGGTGGGTGGCGATGACGGTCCATCCCCGATCCGCGTACTGCTTGGCGAATTCCAGTCCAATACCGCGGTTGGAACCGGTAACGAGCACTGTCTGCGCCTGTACGGCGGACATCAGTACAAAAGAGGCCAGCAGGCCCGCGGCGATTGTGGCGTTGCGCATGGATAGTTCCCGCAGTACATCAGAGCGCGCATTGTATCCCTCGGGAAAGCGACCGATGCGCTCCGAAACGCATCGGCGCGCGCATACAATTCCGGCGGATGAGCAATCAGCCCGTCATGTTGATCGGGGCCGGCATCGGCGGCCTTACCTGCGCGCTCGCCCTGCAGCGCGCCGGCATTGCCGTGAGGGTGTACGAGCAGGCGCCGGAACTGGGCGAGGTGGGGGCCGGACTTACGCTCAGCCCGAACGGTTCGAAAGCGCTGATGGGCCTGGGTCTGGAGAGCGAGCTGGCGGAGCTGGCCGACCCGCCCTCATACCAGGCCGTGCATCACTATCAGACGGGTCAGGTGCTGGTTCGCCGCGAACGCGGTGACCTGACGACCCGGCAGTACGGCGCACCCTATTACCAGATCCACAGGGCCGACCTGCACGACATGCTGGGTGACGCCGTGCGGGCGAACGATCCCGAGTGCATTGTCCTCGGCCACGAATTCCAGCGCTATACCCAGGACGAGAACGGGGTCACCGCCTGGTTCGCCAACGGCAACAGCGCCTCCGGACGGGTCCTGGTGGGCTGCGACGGCGTGAAGTCGCCGGTGCGTTCGCAGATGCGCGGGCAGGAATCGCCGAATTTCACCGGTTACGTCGCCTGGCGCGGCCTGGCCCCCGCCGCCAAGGTGCCGGCCGATGCGGTGGATCCACCCTCCGGCACATACATCGGACCGGGCCACCTCTTCGTGCGCTACCTGATCCGCGGAGGCGAGACGGTCAACTACGTCGCATTCGTGGAAAGGGACGACTGGCAGGTGGAGAGCTGGTCGCAACGATCGACCGTGAAGGAAGTGCTGGAGGAGTTTTCGGAATTTCACGGCCTGGTGCAGTCGATCATCGGAGCCACACCGCCGGAACTCTGCTACAAGTGGGGCCTGTTTTCGCGGCGTCCCCTGAAGTCCTGGAGCTCAGGGCGTGTTTCACTGCTTGGAGACGCCGCCCATCCCACCCTGCCCTTCATGGGGATGGGCGCAGTCATGGCGATCGAGGACGGGGTCGTGCTGGCGCGGTGCATGGCGGATTCCGGCAGTGTTTCCGAAGCGTTCCGACGCTACGAGGCCGCCCGCGTGGAGCGCACCACGCTGGTGATGCTGGAGTCCGGGGAAATCATTCACCGGTTCTTTGCCCCGGACACGGAACGCTTCGCCGAACGCAATAACCGGAACGAGGAATCGCTGGGCCTTTTCCGCTACGACGCGTGGCAGGTTCCGGTATAAACTAATTGCTCTGTAATCCAGGAGCACAATCATGTTCATCAACTTCTGGTATCCGGCGGTCGAGTCGGAGAAACTCAAGGACAAGCCGCTCAAGCAACGCATGCTGGGTCAGGACTTCGTGCTGTGGCGCGACGAGGAAGGTCAGGCCCATTGCCTCAGCAACACCTGCTGCCACCGCGGCGGTTCGCTTGGCGACGGCGTGGTGGAAGACAGTTGCGTGCAATGTCCGTACCACGGCTGGCGATTCAACGGGGACGGGCAGTGCGTGCGCGTGCCGTCCATCGGCATGAAGGCCAAGCCGCCCGGGCGGGCGCGGGTGGACTCCTACCCGGTCATGGAACGCTACGGCCTGGTTTTCTGTTTCCTCGGCGACCTCGACGAATCGGAACGGCCGCCGCTGCTCGAGATCAAGGAGTGGGGCCAGGAAGGCTGGTCGTCCACCATCCAGTCATTCGAATGGAACTTCAACTACAAGCGATCAATCGAAAACGGCATCGACCCGGCCCACAACGAGTTCGTGCACCCCACCCATGGCATGAAGGGCATGGACGAGAACTACAAGGTCCACGAGCTGGACATGCGCGAAACCGACTGGGGCACGGGGTTCTTCAACGAGGTCTTCGCGCCGCCCCTGGCCGAAAAGAAAATGCGCGAGGCTTCCGGGGAGACCAAGAACCGCATCATAAGAGCGGGCACCGGCCACCACGGACCGGCCTCCGTGTGGACCTTCATCAATCCCACTCCGGTCATGCACATTTACCAGTACCTGTACGAAGCGCCGGTCGACGAGGACAACACGCGGCTGTTCCTGATCAACATGCGCAACTTCATGCTGGAAGACATCTACGACGAAACCATGATGGAGCGGAACCAGTACGTGGCAACACAGGACCGGGACGTGCTGTATGAACTCCACCCGAAGATCACGCCGCGGGTGAATACCAAGGAACTTTTCACTCCCTCGGACTACCCCATCGGGCGCTACCGGGAATGGCTGAAGGAATGGGAAGCCCGCGGCTGGCGCATCGATCTGGACAAGGTTCGCGAGCAGGAACGCCATACGGCGTTCGCAATACCAAGCCCGGAACGGCGCAGGAAGAAAGGCTGGGTGATCGATCCCATCCCGCTGATGCCGGCCACGCCGGCGCGGGCCGTGGAGACCGACCAGGCCGCCTGACCCATGTTCATCAACTTCTGGTATCCCGCGGTCGAGTCCGGGAAGCTGGAAGGAGCGCCGCTGAAGAGGCGGATGCTCGGCCAGGACTTCGTGCTGTGGCGCGACGACGACGGACAGGCCCACTGCCTCAGCAATACCTGCTGCCACCGGGGCGGCTCGCTCGCCGAAGGCCTGGTGGCCGACAGTTGCGTGCAATGTCCGTACCACGGCTGGCGCTTCAATGGCGAGGGGCAATGCGTGCGCGTGCCGTCCATCGGCATGAAGGCCAAGCCGCCCGGACGTGCGCGGGTGGACTCGTATCCGGTCATGGAACGCTACGGCCTGGTCTTCTGTTTCCTGGGGGACCTCGACGAATCCGAACGGCCGCCGCTCCTTGAAATCCCCGAGTGGGGCCAGGAAGGCTGGCAGCCCACGCTTCAGTACTTCGAATGGGAAGTCGAATACAGGCGCGCCGTGGAAAACGGCATCGACCCGGCGCACAACGAATTCGTCCACGACACCCACGGCATGAAGGGAGAGGACGAGAACTACAAGGTCAGCGATCTGGACATTCGGGAAACGGACTGGGGCACGGGTTTCTACAACGAGGTGTACGCGCCGCCGCTGCCGGAGAAGCGGATGCGCGAATCCTCAAGAGTGACCGGGAACAGCACCATCACCGTAGGCACGGGCCATCACGGGCCCGCTTCCGTGTGGACGCATATCAATCCCTCGCCGGTCATGAAGATCTATCAGTACCTGTACCGCGTGCCCATCGACGAGGTTCTTACGGGCTTGTACATGGTCACGATGCGCAACTTCATGCAGGACGAAGCGCACGACGAAACCATCATGAAGCGCAATGAGTACGTCGCGTTCCAGGATCGGGACATCCTTCTTCTCCTGCATCCGAAGTTGGCGCCGCGAACCAGCGCCAAAGACATGCTCATGCCGTCGGACTACGCGGTAGGCCGCTACCGCCAATGGCTCGCGGAATGGGAAGCGCGCGGCTGGCTCATCGACACGGAAAAGGTCCGCAAGGCCGACCGGCATACCGCTTTCGCCATCCCCAGCCCCGGCCGCCGCGTGAAAAAGGGCTGGGTGGTCGACCCCATCCCGCTGGTGCCCGCGACATCCGCGGACGCAGCAAAGAGCGACCAGGCCGCGTAGCCTGGGGGCGAGGGCGTCTCGCCCTCGTTCGTGACAGCTATTTCGAGGGCGGGACGCCCTCGCTCCCGGGCTACGCGGATTCGTGCCCGGCGCGCAGTTCGTCCAGGTATTCCCGGGTCAGGGTCCAGCGCAACAGGATGATGCCGGCAATCAGGTTGCAGACCGACGGAACCAGGGCAATGGAGATACGGATTCCGGTGAGCGCACCCGGATCCTGCTGAATCGCTTCGGCGTCAACGGTGGACTGGTAACCCAGCATCCCGAGAATTACGCCGATGACCACGGGGGCCCCCATGAACGCGAACTTCTCCACCATGTTGTATGCGCCGGCGAACACGCCCTCGCGCCGCAGGCCGGTCTTCAGGTAATCGTATTCCTGCACGTCGGGCAGCAGCGACATGCCCAGCAGCAACTTGCCCATACCGAAGAACGAAAGAATCAGGGCCCTCACGAACAGCAGCCATACGGGTTCGTCCGTGGGGACGAACCACCACCAGAGCGCTCCCACCATGAAGCCGAACGTAGCAAGCATCAGGGCGCGGTGTTTGCCCACCTTGCGCGAGAACGGCACCCAGAACAGCGGAGCCGCCAATAGCGGCATGATCAGGTTGCCGCCGAGCGCGTACCAGAGCATGACGTCCTGGGAATGCCCCAGGATGTCCACGATAAAGAACAGGACGCTCCCCGCCGCCACGCCGGTGGCCAGCAGGGTCAGCAGCTTGAAGGCCGCCAGTTTCAGGAAGTGCACGTTGGACGCGGCCGTGCGGATCTGCCCCCATGGGCTCTCCCGGGGCTGTACGTGCTCGGTTGCGCGCGCACCGGCCGTTCCGAAGAAACAGGCAATCATCGCCACCAGCGCCAGGACGCCGAACAGCCAGCCCACCAGTTCGTAGCCTTCGTTGCCGCCTCCGAACTGCGCAGCCAGCGCAGGCCCGACTCCGATCACGGTGAAGGTTCCTATCATGATGGCCACGGCGCGAAATGACATGATGGCCGTACGTTCATCGTAGTTGGTGGACATTTCCGCCGGCATCGCGATATGCGGAACGTTGAACAGCGTATAGCCGGTGTTGAACACGATCAGTCCCGCCAGCACATAAGCCGCCTTCTCGAAATCCGCCCACTCGGCGGGGGTGCTGAACAGCATCACGAATGCCCCGCCGCACACGAAGGCGCCCACCAGCAGCCAGGGCCGGCGGCGACCGAAGCGGCTCCTGGTCCGGTCGCTGATGATGCCCATCGGCAGGTCGGTCACGAAATCGTACGCCTTGGCGATCATCAGGAGCGTCCCGGCCGTAAGGACCGCGACCCCGGCAACCCGCGTCAGGTAAAAGAGGAGGATCGTGGCGTAGGTATTGAAGAGCAGCGCCACGCCCAGGGCGCCGATGCCCCAGCCCGCGCGCAGCGAAAGCGGAACGGTGCCCTCGACCCGGGTCAATCGGCCAAGCCTGGTTTGCATTATTTGGGCGCCTCGAGTCAGAGCGTAGCGCGGCAGGATAGCACGGGGCGCCGATTGTCGTGTCACGCGACGCCGGGAGGGTGTATCCTCGCCAACCTGTTCCCATCAACGAAGGAGAGCGGCAGCAATGGCCGAATACGAGTACCGCAAGTTTTTCATCGGCGGCGAGTGGGTCGATCCGGCCGAGCCGCGGGAACTGGACGTGATCAATCCGGCCACCGAGAAACCCGCCGGGATTATTTCGCTGGGCGGCGCCGCGGACGTCGACCGGGCCGTGGCGGCGGCGCGCGAGGCTTTCGGCGGCTACTCGCGCACCGGCAGGCAGGAACGCCTTGACCTGATCGACGCGTTCATCGCCGCCTACAAGGCCCGCTACAACGACATGGCGGACGCGATCACGGCTGAGATGGGCGCGCCGAAACGCCTGTCCACCCGGGCGCAGGCCGCCATGGGTGTGGTCATCGCCAAGACCGTGCGGCGGTTGCTGGAGAACTTCGAGTTCGAGGAACAGCGCGGCGGCACCCTGATCCGGCGCGAGCCGATCGGCGTGTGCGGATTCATTACGCCCTGGAACTGGCCGATCAACCAGATCGGACTGAAGGTCCTGCCGGCGCTGGCGGCCGGCTGCACGATGGTGCTGAAGCCCAGCGAAATCGCACCGTTCAGCGGCATGGTATTCGCCGAAGTCATCGAAGCCGCGGGCGTGCCCGCCGGCGTCTTCAACCTGGTCAACGGCGACGGCCCCGGTGTCGGTCAGGCCATCGCCGGGCATCCCGGTATCGACATGGTCTCGTTCACCGGTTCCACCCGGGGAGGGATCGCGGTGGCCGCCACCGCCGCCGGAACGGTCAAGCGGGTCAGCCAGGAACTGGGCGGCAAGTCGCCCAACCTCATCCTGGACGAGGCCTCGCTGGAACAGGGCGTGATCAACGGCATGCGCAACGTCTGCATGAACACCGGACAGTCGTGCAATGCGCCGACGCGTTTACTGGTCCCGGCCGAGCTGCACGACAAGGCCGTGGAAATCTCGGTGGCCTCCGCCGCCCGGGCGCGAATCGGCGACCCCGGGTCGGAGAACACGACGATGGGGCCCCTGGTCAGCGAGGCGCAGTTCGAAAAGGTGCAGGGACTCATCCGCAGGGGCATCGAGGAAGGCGCCACGCTGGCGACCGGCGGTCCGGGCAGGCCCGATGGCCTCGAAAAGGGCTATTTCGTCAAGCCGACGGTGTTCGGCAACGTGAGCAACGACATGACGATCGCGCGCAAGGAGATTTTCGGGCCGGTTTTGTGCGTTATTCCCTACGACAACCTGGACGAGGCGATTGCGATCGCCAACGACACTGAATACGGGCTGGCCGCTTACGTGTGGGGGGACGACCTCGAACAGGCCAGGGGCGTCGCCGCGCAACTGCGCGCCGGCCAGGTCTGTCTCAACGGCCAGTCGGGCGACGCCAGCGCGCCGTTCGGAGGCTACAAGCAGTCCGGCAACGGCCGCGAGTCCGGCCCCGAAGGCCTGGAGGAATTCCTCGAAACCAAAGCCGTCCTCGGCTACTCCGAAGCCGCCTGAATTCGTCCAGACGATTTCCTTTACCGTCCCTTGCCCTTCCGGGAGTGTGTGAGCCAGGGATGGCGGAACCAAGCTCCATGGATGGATGCTTGCACTGACGGGTCAAGCTGCAAGCAGTCATGCGTCTCCAGGAAGGGCAAGGGACGGTAAAGGAAATCTCGCCACTAATCGGGCAGGGAGCGGGCGACGCGCAGGCCGAAGAAGGTGTAGTGGATGTCCTCCGGGTCGCGGCCCCGGAAGGTGAGGCGCTGGCGGTCCGGGCGCGTAATCCAGCTGCCGCCGCGCACGCTTCGCCGTTCGCACTGACCCGGCGGAACTTCAAGGGCCGAGCCGTCGGTCGGCAACTCCGCCGTATAGGGCTCGACGTAGCAGTCCTCCACCCACTCCCAGACGTTGCCGGCGACGTCGTACAGGCCAAAAGCGTTCGGCTTGAACATGCCGACTGGAGCAAGCGTTGGGAATCCGTCGTCGCATTCGGCCGCCCGCCAGCCGAAATCGTGTACGGGATCCGCGCTTGAGTCATACACATTGGCATAAGCGCAGGCCGCTTCGGTGTCCTCGCCCCATGTGAAGTCGCCCACGGCGCCCGCCCTTGCCGCGTATTCCCACTCCGCTTCGGTGGGCAGGCGGTACGGCTGGCCGCTCTTCTCCGCAAGCCAATCCACGTAGGCGCGCGCATCCAGCCAACTGACGCAGGTCACGGGATGATCCGGCCGGGATTCCTGTCCCAGCATCAGGTCGGTCCAGTTCGACTCCGGATGGTTCTCCCACTCGCCGTCGAATTTGCCGCGACAGCCTTTCTCGACCTGGTATCCGGTCGCGGAGACGAAGGCTTCGAACTGGGCATTCGTTACTTCGTACCTGCCCAGCGCAAAATCGCGTTCCACGCGCACCTCGCGCGGCGGTCCCTCCGGACGGCCCTCCTCGCCGCCGGGCGCTCCCATCACGAAACCGCCGCCCGGCACCACGATCATCTCCGGACATCCGTCGCAATCGCGAAAAGGCGCCTCCGGAACGCCGTCCGCAGCAATCGCCCCGGCCGCCAGGCCGAACACAGCGAACAAAAGGCGCAAAGCGCTATTCCGTCAGGGAGCGGGCGACGCGGAAGCCGAAGAAACTGTAGCGCACCTCTTCGGGATCGCGACCGCGAAACGTGGTGCGCTGCCAGTCGGGGTTGGTGAGCCAGCTGCCGCCGCGAACGCTGCGGTTGTCGCACTGGCCCGGCGGGAGTGTATAGGCCGAGCCGTCCGTGGGCGTGTCCTCCGGATACAGCACTTCATAACAGTCCTCTACCCATTCCCAGAGATTGCCGACCATGTCATGCAGACCGAATGGGTTCGGCTGGAAGCTGCCGACCGGCGCCAGGGTCGTATGGCCGTCGTCGCAGTCGATCCAGGGCCAGATGAAGCTATGAACGGCGTGCGCGCTCGTGTCATACATGTTGGCGTGATTGCAGCCCTGGTCGGGATCTTCGCCCCAGTAGTACCAGTCACCGGCGCCGGCGCGCGCCGCGTACTCCCACTCCGCTTCGCTGGGCAACCGATAGTCCTGCCCGCTGATTTCCGACAACCATTCGAGATAGGCGCGGGCATCCAGCCAGCTCACGCAGGCCACCGGATGCTCGGGGTCGGACTCCTGCCCCAGCCGCAAATTGGTCCAATGCGCTTCGGGGTCGTCCTTCCACTCGTTGTCGATGTTGCCGCGGCAACCTATCGACATCTCGTAGCCGGTCGCCTCCACGAACTCGCGGTATTGCCGGTTGGTGATTTCGAACTTGCCCAGTGCGAACGGCCGGGGAATGGTCACTTCGTGCGGCGGGCCCATCGGGCGCTCGCTCACGGCTTCCTCGCTTCCCATGACAAAGCTGCCGCCCGGGACCACGACCATGTCCGGACATTGCTCGCAATCGCGGAATGATTCGGGTTGCGCATCCTGGGCGGCCGCGGGCGACGCTGCGAACGTGAGGCCGATCAGCACGGCCATTGCTGTCGTATATCGATTCATGCCGCGCATTCTAGCGCGCCCGCCTCACTACTCGATCCGCCTTTCCGCTACCCCTTCGTGCCGGGAGTGTCGGCGACAGGAGTCGCCGCCAAGCTCCATGGATGGATTTATGCGTCTCCCGGCACGAAGGGGTAGCGGAAAGGCGCCCCCAAGGGTCAGTCGAGGGAGCGAGCGACGCGGAAGCCGAAGATCGAGTAGCGCAGGTCCTCGGGATCGCGGCCGCGGAACGCAAGCCGCTGGCGGCTGATCCGCGAAGTCCAGCTGCCGCCGCGAACGCTGCGCCGATCGCACTGGCCGGGCGGCGGGCCGTATGCGCTTCCGTCCGTGGGAATGTCGGCCGGATACGGCGCCACGTAGCAGTCCTCCACCCATTCCCAGAGATTGCCGGCCACGTCGTGCAGGCCGAACCCGTTCGGTTGCAGGCGTCCGACTGGAGCCAGCATCGGAAAACCGTCATCGCAAAGCGCGGGCTGCCAACTGTAGCCGTGCATGGCTTGCGCGCTCGAGTCGTACACATTGGCCTGGCCGCAGGCCTCGTCCGGCTCCGACCCCCAGGGAAAATCGCCGCTCGCGCCGCCGCGCGCGGCATATTCCCACTCCGCCTCGCTGGGCAGCCGGTACGACTGGCCGCTCGTCTCCGCCAGCCACGCGACATAGGCGCGTGCGTCCAGCCAGTTGACGCAGGCCACCGGGTGATCCGGTTCCCATGCCTGGCCGGTCTTGAGATCGGTCCAGACGGCTTCTTGATGCAGCAGCCACTCGTCGCCGACCCGCACCGCGCAGGGCGGTTCGGTTTCGTAGCCGGTGTCGGCCACGAACGCGGCGAATTCCCGGTTGGTGACTTCAAACCGTCCGATCGCGAAGGCTCTTGGGATGCTGACCTGGTGAGGCGGACCGTCCGGGCGTCCTTCCTCGCCGCCCTCCGCACCCATGACGAAGTCCCCCGGCGGCACTTCGACCATCACGGGACAGACGTCGCATTCCTGAAAAATCCTCGGCGCTTCGGACTCCGCGGCCTGCGCCGAAAGACCGGCCAGCGCCGCCAGCAGGACCGGCGCCGCGGCTAAAACTGCCATACCAGCAAGGCCAGGACCGTGTTCTCGTCGGTCTCCCCGTCGCCGAGCTTGTTCATCCAGTATTGATATTCGATTCCCATCCATAATCGTTCAGTCACCCTCCAGCGTAGTTGAGGCTGCGCAAGCAGCCAGCCGTCGACATTGTCGCCGAACCGGTTCCTGCGGCCGCCAATGTATTCGATATGGCCTTCCAGACTGAAATTCTGCCCGCCCAGAGTGAAAGGACGCGCGAAACTCAGGTCCACCATGAACGAATCGCTTTCCTTCGGCGCTCCGCCCGATGCGACGCCCCTGCTGTCGTCTATGTACCCGGTGATATCCAGGTTGGCGAAAGCGAATCCGTGCAGGTCCAGCGACAAACGGATTCCCGGAAGGTACTTGACGACGTTGGCGTCATCGGCCCAGTTGATTCCGAGGACCAGCCCGATGTCCGCGACCGGCCCTGCGCCGATTTTCCTGCCGGCAATCTTCGACAGGCTGAAATTGGAGTACCACTCGCCGTACAAGTCGAAATCCTGGAAGCCGGACTCCCGCGAATCCAGCATGTCCATGAAGACGAAGTTGTCGCCGTATTTCCAGCCGTGCGCGTGCTGGCCGGTGGTGATCAGGTGTTTCGCCCTGCCGCCGCCGGCGAACGAGGGAACGTCGAGCTGCCCGTACTGCAGGTGCAGTTCGGTATCGCTCCATTCGAACCCCTGACTTGAAGGAGCGCATGCAACCAGCAGCGCAATTGCCGTTGCGCTCGCAGGCGCCCGCATGGCTATCCGCCCTGGGAGCCGCTCCGCAGCAAGTGAATCCCGGTGGCGCCCGCCAGCAACGGCACGCCGGCGTCGACGACGATCCATACCAGCGAAACCGTGTCGTCTCCTATGGCAGTGAAGGCGGGGTTCATCAGATTGAACCAGTTCCAGAAGAACATGATTCCCACGAACAGGAATCCGTAGAACAGCGTGTTGGCCACCAGGAACTCACGAGTGACCGAATCGCCCCCCACGCCCGTCTTGCGCAGGTAGCTGAACACCGCGCCCAATACAATGGCCAGCGCGGTCAACGGGTTCACTATGGTCCAGAATGGGCTGTAGGGCTGGCCGGGTCCCGATGCGTGGTACAAGGGCTCGACGACCGTATGGACGGCCACCAGCACGGCAACCGCAAAGAGATACAAGCCGCAGATTTTCTTCAACATGTGCGAAAGCCCCCTTATTCCCGGGAAGAAATCCCGCTCCGCGCTTCGAGCATAGCACGCGGCCGGCCATGAACAGGACGATCCCCACGGGCGCGCTGGCCGGACTGTTGTGGGCCGCGGCGTTCTGTTTCTACCCGGAGTGGACGCTGGTCCGCTGGTTCATCGGCATGGCGGGACTGACCCTGCTCCTTTCGCTGTGGTCGGGCGAGCGGGCCGCCGGCAGTCCGAGGGCGGCCGCGGCCGGAAGCTTTGCCTTCGGCCTGTGCGCCTTCTCGGCCGCCTGCTACTGGATCTATCACAGCGTGCGCATCGTCAGCGGGGGGCCGGTGGCGCTGGCCGTCGCGCTGGTCGTCCTGCTGGCGGCCGTGATGGGCTGCTGGTACGCGCTGGGCGGCTACTGGGCGGCGCGCATGCAACCGAAAAAGTCCTGGGTGGCGCTGCTTGTCGTGCTGCCCTGCGTCCTGGTACTGACCGAATGGCTCAGGGGCTGGGTTTTTACCGGATTCCCCTGGCTGAGCGCCGGATACCTCACCGCCCCCGTGTTTGCCGGCCGGATTCCGTCAATGCCGGCGTCCCTGGGCGGCATGTACCTGGTGGGACTGACGACGGCGTTGCTGGCCGGCGCATGCCTGCTTGTCTGGCGCAGCGCTCCCGGCCTCATGCTCCGGGGATTGGGCCTGGTCCTGCTGCTTGGCGGCGCCGCGGGGCTGGGGCAGATTTCGCTTCCGGAAAGCGATGGCCCGTCGCGCGGCCAACTGCACGCAAGGCTCGTGCAGGGCGGCATTCCCCAGGAGCGGAAGTGGCTGGAAGAGGAGTTCCTGCCGACGCTTACCCGCTACGAACTGCTGAGCTTCGGGCAGCCGATGCCGAGCGCCACTCCGGAGCCCGCGCTGATCGTCTGGCCGGAGGTCGCGGTCCCCCAGACGCAGGATTTCGTCCGCGATTATCTCGACGAAATGGACCGCCTGTTGCGCGCCCGACGGATCGCCCTGGCGCTTGGAATTCTCACCGAAACCGACGCCGGCCGATTCAATTCGCTGATCGTGCTGGGCAACGGCCAGGGGACCTATCACAAGCACCACCTGGTGCCCTTCGGGGAGTTCTTCCCCGTGCCCGATGCGATAAGGGACTGGCTGCTGAGCATGAACCTTCCCGCCAGCGACCTCGTTCCCGGGCCGGCCGGACAGGCGCCGCTCACGGCCGGTGAGGCAGTCTGCGGCGTGAGCATCTGCTACGAGGCGGCGTTCGGTTCGGAGCAGCGAAGATGGACGCCGGCGGCGGAAGTTCTCATCAACGTCAGCAATGACGGCTGGTTCGGCGACACCGTAGCGCTGGAGCAGCATCTGGACATGGCGCGCGTGCGCGCGATGGAAACCGGCCGCTACCTGCTGCGCGTGACCGGCACCGGCATTACCGCGGCGGTGGACCCCCGCGGCCGAATCATCGACCGGCTGCCCAAGTACGAACCCGGTTTCCTGGACGTGAAGGTGGCGCGGCTGGAGGGCGCTACGCCCTACGTGCGTTACGGAGAATGGCCCGTGGTCGTCCTGTGCATCTTGCTCGGAATCGCGCTTCCGGCAGCAGTTAGAATCCGCAGGGCCGGCCGGGCTTGACACCTCTGGAGGAGCGGAAATGAGTGTGAGAAGAAGACAGGTCCTCAAGGGAGCGCTCTCTCTGTCGGCCCTTTCTCTTTCCTACCCGTTCCTGAAGCCCGCGGCAGGATTCGCCGCCGAAAAGACCACGGCCGTCGTGATCGGAGGCGGCCTGTCGGGACTCAACTGCGCGCTGCTGCTTTCGGATTTCGGCATCGACGTGATCCTGCTGGAAGGGTCGGACCGCATCGGCGGACGGGCCCATACGGCCGACGGCGTGGAGACGCGCCCGGAATACGGGGCCAGCGAGGTGGGCCGTTCGTATGCGCGGGCCATCGACCTGTGCTCCCGGCTGGACGTCGAGCTTCTCCCGGACATCCGCAGCCTGCTGCCCATGTCCAATTACGTGGAGGGAACCTGGGTGAAGTCCGGGGAGTGGGCCGATTCGCCGGTCAACAGAATGGCCGACTACGAGCGCGAACTGCCGCCGCTCATGGTGGGCATGGGCCTGTTGTCGAGGTTGAATCCACTGCAAAACCTCGACGACTGGCTATCTCCGGAATTCGCCGCCTACGACATCTCGATGCGCGAACTGTTCCTGAACAACGGCGTCTCGGAGGCGGCCCTGCGGCTGGCGGCAGTCCCCATGGACCTGCGCATGACCTCCAGCCTCGGCATGATGCAGGAGCGAACGCGGACCCTGTTCGACGCGAATTTCGGCAGGACGCAGACCCAGGCCGCGGACACGCCGTTCGGGCTGGCGGCCACGCGCGAGGAAGGAGAGGAAACCTTCCCGGTGCGGACGATCGCGGGCGGCACGTCGAGACTGCCGGAAGCGATGGCCGCCGCGCTGGGCGACCGGGTCCGGCTGGGCAAGGTGGTCGCGGGAATCGACATGTCCGGGTCGGACGCTGAAATCCGCTGCCTGGACGGCAGCCGCTACCGGGCCGATTTCGTGGTTTCCGCCATGCCGTTCACGACCTTGCGCAATATTTCGATTTCGCCGGGATTTTCGGGTCGCCAGGCCGAGGCGGTGCTGACGCTGGGCTACCGCGGCACAACGCGCGCCTGGGGGGTCATAGAGGAACCGTACTGGGAAGACGACGGGCTGGAACCGTCGTTCTTCACCGACGAAACCATTCAGACGGTGGTGGTGCTGGACAAGCTGCCCGGAGAGGACACGCACCGGTGTTCGGTGATTTTCACCGGCCCGTCCGCGGCGCGGATCGACCAGATGCCCGACGACCAGGCCCTCGCCCTGATCGAATCGGAAATCGCCCGGATCCGTCCTTCGACGAAGGGCAAGATGCGCTTCGTGGACCTGTACGGCTGGCGCAAGAACCCCCTGATTCAGGGGTGCCGCCACCTGTTCGGTCCGGGCCAGATTTCCAGGTTCGCCATAGAAATGATCGTGCCGCACCACCGCCTGCACTTCGCGGGAGAACACACCCGGCGAATGGACTTCGGGATGGAGGCGGCGCTGGAAAGCGGCGAGCGGGCCGCATTCGAAATCCTTCAGCGCGCATGAAGATTCCGGGAAATACGAGGCTTATCGCGGCAGGCGCGCTGTGCGCGGTCCTGCTCAGCGGAACCGCCACCCTGTCGCTTGCCGACCAGGATGCCCCGCCGGGACAGGACGCCGCGGCCGACGCAACTCCCGACCCCCGAATGCTGGCGCAGGGGAAACGGCTTTACATTCTCTGCCAGGCCTGCCACGCGACGGAGGCCGATCCGGGCGACAAGATCGGGCCGCACCTTGCCGGCATCGTCAATCGGCCGGTGGCAAGCGCGGAGGGTACCGTCTATTCCGACGCATTGCGGTCTCAGGATTTTGTCTGGAGCGAGGAAAACCTGGACCTGTGGCTGCAGCGGCCGGCGGAAATGGTTCCCGGCACGAGCATGAGCTTTGTGGGTCTTCCCGGAGAAGAACTCCGCCGGGCCCTGATCGCCTACCTGAACACGCTCTAGAAAGAGAATCCGGGAAGGAGGCCGTCCCCGCCTCCCGAGGGCGGGACGGCGCGAGGGACATGCTCTCGCTCCCAGGCTAGGTGCTGCTGACGCGGAGCCGTTTTACTCGCCGCCGGTCGGCCGAAACGACCTCGAACCGCCATCCTCCGGCTTCCACGGAGTCGCCACGCCTGGGCAATCGGCCCAGGCGATGAATGACCAGCCCGCCCACCGTGTCGAATTCGCCGGTATCCAGCTCTGAACCAATTTCCTCGTCGAAGTCCTCGATGCGCATCTTGGCGCTGACCAGGATCCTGCCGTCGTCCTGCCGCACCAGTTCCGGCGCCTGCTCGGGATCATGCTCGTCGCCGATTTCGCCCACGATCTGCTCCAGGACGTCTTCAATCGTCAACAGCCCGGCGGTGCCACCGTACTCGTCCACGACCACGGCGAGATGATTGCGGCCGCGGAGAAATTCGTCGAGCAGGGCGTCGAGACGCTTGGTTTCGGGAATCAGCGTGACGGGCCTTAGCAATGGCCTGATCTCCAGCTTGTCGTCCGGCGAATCCGTGAGGGCCCGCAGCACGTCCTTGGCCAGCAGACTTCCGACGACCTCGTCGCGGTTCTCACCGATGACCGGGAAACGCGAGTGGCCGGAACTGATGATCGTGGACAGGAGCTTCTCGCGGCTGTCGTCCAGGCGCAGGACCACCATACTGGAGCGCTGCACCATCACTTCGTGGACTTCGCGCCGGGAGACCTCCAGCACGCCTTCAATCATCGCCTTCTCGCCCGGCGTGATCTCTTTCACGCCTGCCAGATCGGCCAGCAGTTCCAGCAAGCCGTCGCGGGTGAGCCGCCCGCGTCCCGCAAGCCGCCCCAGGAATTCCCGGGCGCCGCTCACTCGCGCTCCTCCGCCCACGGATCCGGCCATCCGGCCTGCGTCAGCAGTTCCGATTCGAGCGACTCCATCGCACGGGCCTGCTTCGGATCGTGGTGGTCAAGCCCCGCCAGGTGCAGCGATCCGTGCACAACGAGGTGGGCCAGGTGCGCGGCCGGCGTGGAGCCGCGACCGCCGGATTCCGAGCGCACAAGCGGCATGCAGATCACGATGTCGCCGATTTCTCCCAGTTCGCGGTCCGACGGAAAGGCCAGCACGTTGGTGGGCCGGTCGACGCCGCGCCACCTCCGGTTCAGTTCGCGGCTCTCGGCTTCCTCGACCAGCCGAACGGTCACCGCGCCCTCGCGCGTGAAGCGCGTCAGGCTGCTCCGCACCAGCTCCCGTATCCCCGCGCCGGACAACTCCGCTTCCGGAACAAGGTCCGAGGCGTCCTGGATCGCAACCTGAATCACGACTTTTCCGTGGCGCCGTAGGCCTCGAGTATCTTCTTCACCAGGGCGTGACGGACCACGTCGCGCGACGTGAAATAGACGGTCGCGATACCGGGGACGGACTTGAGTATCCTGAGCGCGTGGCGCATGCCGCTCTCGCGATCGGAGGGAAGATCCACCTGCGTGATGTCTCCGGTGACAACCGCGCGCGAGTCGGCGCCGAACCGGGTCAGGAACATCTTCATTTGCTCGGGCGTGGTGTTCTGGCCTTCATCCAGTATGACGAAGCTGCTGTTGAGCGATCGGCCGCGCATATAGGCCAGCGGCGCCACTTCGATCACGCCGCGTTCCAGCCAGCGGGCCACCCGTTCCGGCCCCAGCATCGCGTAGAGCGCGTCGTAAACCGGCCGCAGGTAGGGATCGACCTTGCTGGCCAGGTCGCCGGGCAGGAAGCCCAGCCGCTCGCCGGCCTCCACGGCCGGTCGCACCAGAACGATGCGCTGCACGTGTCCGGCGCTATGCGCTTCGAGTGCGCAAGCCACCGCCAGCCAGGTCTTGCCGGTCCCGGCGGGCCCGATACCGAAAGTCAGATCGCGCGAACGAATCTCCTTCACGTAGCGGCGCTGATTGGCGCCGCGGGGACGCACGCGGATCCGGGGCGTGACCACCACCGGCTGCGCGTCTTCGCCGCCGTCCCGGCCGCCGGACGAATCTCCTTCCGCGCCGCTGCCGTTGGCCGCCGGATCGCGGCCGGCGCCTTCGGCGCATTCCGCCAGGCAAGCCTGGATGCGGGCCGCGTCCAGCGATTCCTCCGCGGCCATGCGATACAGCTCGGTCAGCGCCAGGGCGCCGGCGCTGATGGCTTCCTTCGAGCCGCGCACGCGGAACCGGTTGCCCCGGCTTGATATCCGCACGTCCAGGCCCTGTTCGATCTGGCGCAGGTGCCTGTCGAATTCCCCGCACAGGTTCGCCAGCGCGCCATTGTCCGCGGGTCGGAGGACGACCTCCCTGGTGTGGGCCTGGCTATTCAGGGCGCGTGTAAGCCTCAGGCCGCAAGGGATTCCGGCAGCAGCCGGCCGCGCAGTGAATTCGGCAATGCTTCGGTAATCGCAACGTCAACAAATCGCCCGATCAGCGAGGGCGGTCCGTCAAAGTTTACCCAGCGATTGTTGCCTGTGCGACCCGCCAGCAGTCCTTCGCCGCGGCGGGCCGGACGCTCGACGAGAATCCGCTGTGAAGTGTTGACCATTTGCGCGGAAATCCGGCGCGCCCGGCCGGTGATCAATGCCTGCAGCCGCTGAAGCCGCCCGAGCTTGACGTCGTGCGGCACCTGTTCTTCCATGCGTTCGGCGGGCGTGCCCGGGCGTGGGCTGTACATGAAGCTGAAGGACTGGTCGAACCCGACGTCCTCGACCAGCGCCAGCGTTTCCGCGAATTCCGCATCGGTCTCGCCGGGGAAGCCCACGATGAAATCGGAAGCCACGCTGATGCCGGGCCGGGCGCGCCGCAGGCGGGCGATCTTGTTCCGATACTCGTCCGCCGTATAGCCGCGCTTCATGCGGGCCAGCACGCTGTCCGAGCCGCTCTGCACCGGCAGGTGCAGGTAGGAAGGCAGCTTGTCGAAGCGGGCGTAGGCGTCGATCAGCCTGCCGTCGAATTCCATGGGGTGGGAGGTCGTGAAGCGGATCCTGCCGATGCCCTTCAGTTTCGACACGTAACGGATCAGCCCGGCGAGGTCCTCGAGTCCGCCCGACGGCGCGACTCCGCGATAGCCGTTGACGTTCTGGCCCAGCAGGTTGATTTCGCGCACGCCCTGGCGCTCCAGCTGGATCGCCTCGGCCAGTACGTCGGCCACCGGCCTGGAGATCTCCTCGCCGCGCGTGTACGGCACCACGCAAAACGAGCAGTACTTGCTGCAGCCCTCCATGATCGACAAATGGGCCACGGGCGACGCGGTCTTCGGCGCCGGCAACTCTTCGAATTTTTCCTCGGCAGGGAAAGCGATATCCACGACCGGCCCGGAAGCGGCGGCCGACTGCCGAAGCAGGCCGGGAAGCCGGTGCAGCGTTTGCGGGCCGAAGATGATGTCCACGTAGGGCGCGCGCTTGCCTATGGCCTCGCCTTCCTGGCTTGCGACGCAGCCGCCCACGCCGATCTTCATTTCGGGCCGCTTGCGTTTGAGGGCCTTGTAGCGGCCAAGCTCGGAGAACAGTTTTTCCTGGGGCTTCTCGCGGACCGAGCAGGTGTTGATCAGCACGAGGTCGGCTTCCTCGGGTTTATCCGTGAGCGTGTAGCCGCGGCTCTCGCGCAGCACGTCCGCCATCCGCGCGGAGTCGTACTCGTTCATCTGGCACCCGAAGGTGCGTATGAAGAGTTTGCCGCTCATTGATCACGCCCTTTCATTGCTCCCTTCTTCCGGGAGACGCATGAACCCCTCCATGGGGCTTTGTTCCGCCATCCCTGGCTCACAAACTCCCGGAAGAAGGGAGCAATGAAAGGGCTCATGTTGTGCCCAATCCCAAAAGCAGGTGGGCCTTCAGAAGGGGACCTCGTCGTCCATCACGCCGGCGTCCGTGCTTCCCATACTGCTTCGCTGGGCGTTGCCGGACGGCTGCGGGGAGCGCCGCTGGTCGTAGTCGCCGTCGCCGCCGCGCCGGTCGAGGAACTGCATGTCATCGGCCACCACTTCGGTGCTGCGCCGTTCCTGTCCCTCGCGGTCCTGCCAGGAGCGCGTGCGCAAACGCCCCTCCACGTAGATCCGCGAACCCTTCTGCAGGTACTGTTGCGCCAGTTCGGCGCGGCGGCCGAAAAGCACCACGTTGTGCCACTCCGTATGCTCCTGGACCTGGCCGGTGTCCCGCCGGGTCCATCGCTCGTTCGTGGCGATCCGGATGTTCGCCACCGGGTTTCCGTTCGTCATCTGGCGGACTTCCACATCGTGCCCCAGGTTGCCGACCAGTATTACCTTGTTTACGCCGCGCATTTCTCACTCTCCCAAATGGTTCCGCACTTCTCTGCGCGGAATTGAACTATTGTGCCATTACTCGCCGGATACCCAACGGCGAACGCGCCCGAAATTTACCGCGCATTTGAAGAAAAATGCCGCCGCGGACGCGAATGCGTCAAACGCGTCGCCTTTGCCTCAAGTTTTGCCATTCAACCCGCGGGTTTCGCCGCGCGGCCGGACAGGGTTATATTGGTGGGCTGCCATGAGTGACATCCGCATCCGTTCGGCGCGCACGCACAACCTCAAGGGGATCGACCTGTCGCTGCCGCGCGATCGACTGATCGTGATTACCGGGCTGTCCGGATCCGGCAAGTCCTCGCTCGCATTCGACACGATTTACGCCGAGGGCCAGCGGCGCTACGTGGAATCCCTGTCGGCCTACGCCCGGCAGTTCCTGAGCGTCATGAGCAAGCCCGACGTGGACCACATCGAGGGACTTTCGCCGGCTATAGCGATCGAACAGCGCTCGGCCTCCCACAACCCGCGCTCGACCGTGGCGACGGTCACGGAGATCTACGACTACATGCGCCTGTTGTTCGCGCGCGCCGGCGTGCCGCGCTGTCCGGTGCACAAGCGCGAACTGGCCGCGCAAACCATCAGCGAAATGGTCGATGAAGTGCTGCGGCTCCCGGAGGGCACGGCCATCAACCTGATGGCGCCGGTGGTGCGCAACCGCAAGGGCGAACACCGCAAGCTGTTTGCCGATCTCGTGGCGCGCGGCTTCGTTCGCGCCCGCGTCGACGGAGCCGTGTGCGAGATGGACGATCCGCCGGAGCTCGATCTCAGGCGCAACCACACGATCGAGGTGGTCGTGGACCGGCTGCGGGTGCGCGAGGAATTGCGCCAGCGGCTGGCCGAGTCCTTCGAGACCGCCCTGACCCTGACCGGCGGGGTCGCCCTGGTCGGCTTCATCGACGATGGCGCGCGGGCGGACGTCCTGTTCTCCAGCCGCTTCGCCTGTCCGATGTGCGACTTCGCCATTCCTGAAATGGAGCCCAGGCTCTTTTCGTTCAACAATCCCGCCGGCGCATGCGAGTCCTGCGCCGGCCTGGGCTCCAAGCGGTTCTTCGATCCGGAAAGGGTCGTCCGTCCCCAACTCAGCCTTGCCGGCGGCGCCGTGCGCAACTGGGACCGTCGCAACTCCTGGTACTACTCCATCCTGGAAAGCCTGGCGCGGCACTACGGGTTTGACCCGGAGATGCCTTTCGAATCGCTTCCCGCGAAGATCCGCCAGATCGTGCTCTACGGCAGCGGGCGAACGCGCATCAAGTTCACCTTCCGCTTCCAGACCGGCCGCCGGTTCACCCGCACGCGGCCGTTCGAGGGCGTCCTTCCCAACATGGAGCGGCGCTACCGCGAAACCGAATCGGCGCGGGTGCGCGAGGAACTGTCCCGCTACCTGGGCTCCACGCCCTGCCCGGACTGCGGCGGCGCGCGCTTGAACGAGGCGGCCCGCAACGTGCTCGTATCCGAGCGCTCGATCGCCGAGGTGAGCGCGATGAGCGTCGAGGCGGCGCTCAAGTTCTTCACCACCCTGCGCCTGAAGGGCTGGCGGCAGGAAATCGCCGAGCGCATCGTACGGGAACTGTCGGAACGACTGCGGTTCATGGCCGACGTGGGCCTCGGCTACCTGAACCTGGACCGCCGCGCCGAGACCCTTTCCGGAGGCGAAGCCCAGCGCATACGGCTGGCGAGTCAGATCGGCTCGGGGCTGGTGGGCGTCATGTACGTGCTGGACGAACCCAGCATCGGCCTGCACCAGCGCGACAACAAGCGCCTGCTGGCCACGCTGGCGAGGCTGCGCGATCTGGGCAACACGGTCCTGATGGTCGAACACGATGAGGAGGCCATCTGCAGCGCCGATCACGTCGTGGACCTGGGGCCGGGGGCCGGCGACCACGGAGGCCAGGTTGTGGCGGAAGGCCCGCCCGAGGCGATCAAGCGGGAAACGGCGTCGCTGACCGGGCAATATTTGAGCGGCGTACGCAGCATTCCCGTTCCCGCCCTGCGTCAACCGCCCCAGGCGGACCGCGAACTGAGAATCGAGGGCGCCTGCGCGAACAACCTGAGGGAACTGGACGTGACGCTGCCGCTGGGCCTGATGACATGCGTCACGGGCGTGTCCGGTTCCGGCAAGTCCTCGCTGGTCAACGAAACGCTGCTGCCCGGCGTCACCGCGGCGATCGAACGCAAACCCTGTCCGGGCGCCAAATTTCGGGCGATGCGAGGGACCGAACGCCTGGACCGTGTCATCGAGATCAGCCAGGACCCGATCGGGCGCACGCCGCGCTCCAACCCCGCAACCTACACGGGCGTTTTCACGCCGATCCGCGAAATGTTCGCGCTGACGCCCGAGGCGCGGGCGCGCGGCTACAAGCCCGGCCGTTTCAGCTTCAACGTCAAGGGCGGACGCTGCGAAGCCTGCCAGGGCGGCGGGCTGATCAAGGTCGAAATGCACTTCCTGCCGGACGTCTATGTGCCTTGCGACGTGTGCGAGGGGCGGCGCTACGGGCGCGAGGCGCTGGAGATCCGCTACCGCGGCCTGAATATCCATGAAGTGCTGGAACTCAGTGTGGAACAGGCGGCCGAGGTGTTCGCCAACGTGCCCAAGGTGGCGCAAAAGCTGGCTACGCTGCTGGACGTGGGGCTGGGCTACATCCGGCTGGGCCAGAGCGCCACGACGCTGTCCGGCGGCGAAGCGCAGCGCGTGAAGCTGTCCCGCGAACTGGCCAAGCGCTCGACCGGGCGCACGCTCTACGTGCTCGACGAGCCCACCACCGGACTGCACTTCCACGACGTCTCGCAACTCCTGACCGTGCTGCACAGGCTGCGCGACGGCGGCAATACGGTCGTCGTGATCGAGCACAACCTGGACGTCATCAAGACCGCCGACTGGATCATCGACCTGGGGCCGGAAGGCGGAGAAGCGGGCGGCGATTTACTGGCGGCGGGGCCGCCTGAAGACGTGGCGCGCGTCAAGCGGTCTCACACCGGCCGCTACCTCGCCGGAATGCTCCGCCGCCAGCCAGCCGGGTTGCGTCAGAAGAGCGCCGCCTGACCGGCTGTTGCCGGCCCTCGCCCGTTATTCACCCACCTCTGTTGAGAGGCGCCATCCCTGGCTCGGTTCCGCCATCCTGGCTCCAACGCTCTCCACAGAGGTGGGTGAAAAACGGGCTTAACGTCTATTCGCTCGGGTCAGGTCCACTGCGGGGGGGCGGGGGAATTGCCGCCGCGGACGACGAAGGCTTCCGCGGGGTCGGCGTTCGGGTTTTCGATCGTGCGTGCGAGGTCGATGGGGATAGTGAGTACGTCGCCCGGGGCGAGGTCCAGGGACTCGCGGCCCCAGGTGATGCGGAGGTGGCCTTCGTGGACGGTCCACACTTCCTCTTCCGCGCGCGAGTGCGCCGGCAAGCAGGCGCCCGGAGCGAAATTGAGGCGGCGCAGGTGGAAGCCGTGTTCCCAGGCGAGTGGGGCTTGCGACACGCCCTCTTCCCTATTGTCCTGACCGATGATGGGTTCCTCCGTTACGCGGCCGCGGGACGCGTTTTGGGCCAGGACCGAATCGGCGGACCCGTTTGTATCGCGATAGCGCGACACGCATGACTCCAGGGCGGCGCTGTCCAGGCGCGTCAGTTCGGCGACCTGCGCTGCGGTTGTCGCCGGCATGACCGGTTCGTCGTCGGGGATGGCCTCGCCGGCTTCAGTGTCGATCAATCGTCCGCTTTCCAGCAGAACGAGGCCGTACCTGCGCGCGTCGTCGAAGACGTACGGGGCCCAGGTCACGCGGCCCGGATCGTCGCCGCCCAGCGCGGCAAACATGAATCCCTCGCCGCTGCCGACGTTCTCGAATCCGCGGAACACGTGAATCGGAATGGAGATAGTGTCGCCGCGTTCGAGGACGACCTCACCGTCTTCGCCGTGTTCGCCGGTCATGAAGCGCCAGCGGCCCGAGTGGATCCAGAAGACCTCGGCGGTCTCGTGGCTGTGCTGGGAGTTCACGCATCCGGGCGGCTGGCGCGCCGCGCCGATATTGAAGCCGTGCGGCTCGCGTATGTGCACGTGCTGGTCCGGGTTCTCGGCGACGCCCGGGCCGATGATCGTGAAGTTCTCCTTCGACTCGCTGCCCGGCGTGCGGGTGTCGATAAACGCGGTGCGACAGGGCACCAGCTCGCCGTAACGGACGAGCCGCGCCCGCATCTGTTTCCGTGTGACCTGACTGGCTTTCGGCATTCCGCCTCCCCGAATTGAGCGCGGCTAATATACTAGCCAATGTCCATCCGGATCGCAGCATCGCTGGTCGTCGCTTGTGCCACCGCGACCCTGCTGGTCTCCTGTGGCGGCGGCGGCGGTTCGGAATCGCCGCAGCCACCAGCCTTCCAGTCGCCCGCCAGTCCGCCGCCGGGCTCCGGCACGCCGTCTGCACCCGCGGTTTTCGGGTTGCAAGACGCCTCCCGGCTGGCGAGCCGGGCGACCTTCGGCATGCCCTACGAGGAAATCCTGAGAATCTCGGGGATGGGGGCGGAGTCATGGCTGGACGAACAGTTGACCCTGCCCTATTCCTCGCATGAGGAGTTTGCCGACCTGTTGCTGGGGAAACTGCGGCGCGGCGAGATCACCACTGAAGGGCCGAATATCGCGCTGATCATCAGTTTCTGGCGCGGAGCCTGGTGGAACCGGGCCATGACCGCGCCGGACCAGGTGCAGCAGCGCGTCGCATTCGCACTCAGCGAAATCTTCGTCATCTCCGCACTCGGCACCCTGGCCGCAAACCCGCCCGCGATCACGGTCTACAACGACCTGTTGCTGAAGGGAACGACCGGCAACTTCCGCGACCTGCTCTACGACATTGCCCTGAGTCCGGCAATGGGCTTCTATCTGAGCCACGTCAACAATCGCAGAAGCGACCCCGCAAACAACGTGTTTCCGGACCAGAACTTCGCGCGTGAAGTCATGCAGCTCTTCTCGATCGGACTCTACGAACTGAACGAGGACGGAAGCGCTCGCCTGGACGGTCGGGGGCAGCTCATGCCGACCTACGGCAACGACGACATACGCGAGTATGCAAAGGTGTTCACGGGCCTGTCCTACGACGGCCCCAACGCCTATTTCGGCAAGCGCCGGCCGGAATACGGCAACTTCCGCATCCCGATGCGGATGTTCGAATCCGAGCATGAACCGGGATCCAAGAGGCTGCTGAACGGACGGATGGTTCAGGACGGTGGTTCCGGCCTGGACGAGGTGCGCCAGGCCATCGACAGCCTGTTCGAGCATCCCAATGTGGGCCCGTTCATCGGGCGGCAACTGATCCAGCGGCTGGTGACGTCCAATCCTTCGCCGGAATACGTCGGGCGGGTCGCGCGGGCCTTCAACGGCGACACCACCGGCGTTCGCGGCGACATGAAGGCCGTCATCAGGGCGATCCTGCTGGACCACGAAGCCTGGGACCCGCCGAACCCGGAGCACGCCGGCAAATTGCGCGAGCCGGTGCTAAGAATGACGGCGCTGGCCCGCCAGTTCAATGCGCAGTCCGCCGACGGCCTGTTCTTCAATAACGGCTACCGCCTGTATAACTACTCGAATCAGCACCCGTTCAACGCGCCCAGCGTCTTCAATTTCTTCTCGCCCGACCACTCGCCGGCCGGCGAACTTGCCCGCAACGATCTGGTCGCTCCGGAAATGCAGATCACCACGGCAAACACGATTGTCGGCATGTCCAACATGCTGTTTGTCGGCGCGTTCGTGGACGGCGACCTGTTCTCCCAGGCGGACACGTACAGTAAGACCTACCTCGACATCTCGGACTACGTGGAGATCGCCGACGACGTGGACGCCCTCATCGACCGGCTGGACCTGGTCATGACCTACGGCCGCCTGGATGAACCGACGCGGCAGGCGATCAAGCGCAATGTCGAGTTGATAGGCGATCCGGTGCAACGGGTCAGGACTGCGATCCACCTGTTCTCGATCTCGCCGGCCTACGCGGTCGAGGACTAGCCATGCTCACCCGCCGGAAATTCGTCACCCACAGTTGCGGCCTTGGCGTTGCGGGCGCCACGATCGGAACGACCCTGCTCTCGCTGGCGCAGGCGCGTCAGATCGCATCGGCGGATGACGGCGGATACCGGGCGCTGGTCTGCATCATGCTCGGCGGCGGCAACGACAGCTACAACATGCTGGTCCCGTACGACTCGGAGCAATACGCCGTCTACCGGAAACTCAGGTCCGATCTGGCGCTCGACCACGGCAGCCTTCTGCCGCTGCCGCCCGACCCGCTGGGCCGAACCTACGGGCTCCACCCGGGGATGTCCGAGGTCCATGACCTGTACCTGACCGGCGACCTCGCGATCCTCAATAACGTCGGCACGCTGCTGGAGCCGATCGACCCGGTGGCGCTGGAAAACGGCGTGGCGCGCGTGCCCCTGGGCCTGTATTCGCATTCCGACCAGCAGAGGCAGTGGCAGACCGGCGTATCGAACAGCCGCAGCACCAGTGACGGGTGGCTCGGGCGCACTGCGGACATTCAGGGGCCGAACCTCGCGAACGGCATCGCCCGGAACATTTCGCTTGGCGGCACCAACGTCCTGCAGAGCGGATCGGTCGCGGTGCCCTACAGCATCAGCGGCCATGACGACGGAGCACCCGGCGTATTCGGATACGACAACAATCCGTATATCCGCGACAGGATCGACGACCTGTTCGCGCCGGATCACGACAACCTGATCCGGAGCGAGTACGCCCGCCGAATGCGCCGGGCAATCGAAAACCAGGGTACGTTCGTCGACGCCATACAGCAGTCGCCTTCAATAGAGACGGAATTCGCGGAGGACTATTTCTCGCAAGCGCTCAGGCAGATCGCCAGGGTGATCGGGGCGCGCGACGCGTTCGGGGCCAACAGGCAGACTTTCTATGCCGTATTCGGTGGCTGGGACCACCACGACGAGGTCCTGGAAAACCAGGCCGGGATGCTGCCTGTCGTGAGCAAGGGCCTGAAGTCGTTCCACGATGCGTTGCTCGAACTCGGCGTTCTCGATAACGTGACCACCTTTACGGTTTCCGATTTCGGTCGCACGCTCACCTCCAACGGCAAGGGTTCCGACCATGGCTGGGGCGGTCATCACCTGATCATGGGCGGAGCCGTCAACGGCGGAAAAATGTATGGTGTTTACCCCACTCTGGCGGAGAACAGCCCCATGGATACGGGACGGGGCGTGTATTTCCCGACCACCAGCACCGACGAATATTTCGCGGACCTCGCGCTCTGGTACGGCGTTTCGCCCGGTGACCTCGACCTGGTTCTCCCTAACATCAGGGAGTTCCATTCGCCCGGGTCCGGCGAGGCTCCGCTGGGTATGATGACGTGACCGCGCCGGGCCCGGGGAGGGAGCCCGCCATGTCCGAAGAAATTGTCGATTACATCCTGCGCATAACGCGCGAAATCTGGGAAGACCGCAACCCGGACCTGGTGATGCGCTACTACGGGCCGGAAGCGCGCATCCACGCCCTCGGCGGGATCATGCAGGGTGCGGCGGCGGTCACCGAGAACACGCGCGCGATGCAGGCCGCCTTCCCCGACCGGCTGGTGATCGGCGAGGATGTCGTATGCAGCCCGCTGGAAGGCGGCGCGTGGCTATCGTCGCACCGCATCCGCAGCCCGATGACCAGCAGGGGAGACAACGCCTACGGCCCGGCCACCGGCAAGAAAGTCACGACCCACGTAATTGCCGACTGCGTGGTCAGGAACGGATTGATCGAGAAAGAATGGCTGGTGCGGGACAACCTGAGCCTGGTACGGCAACTGGGCCTGGATCCGCAGGAGGTCGCGCAACGCGAAACCGCCCGCCGTCATCCGGAAGAACACTCGCGATGGCTTGCCGACGAACACAGGTGCGTTCTGGACACTCCCCCGCCCCCCTCCGGCGCAGGTTCGCCGCCGGATCCGCGGCAGGATCCGCTCGGCTTCGCCCGCGAGATTCTGCTCGGCCTCTGGCAGAACCCGTCGGAGTTTTGCGAAGCCGCCTACGCACCCTACGCCGTATTGAGCGATTCCGACCGGGAAGTGGCCGGAGCGAGCGACATCTTCAGTCACTACGCTGCCTTGCGGGAGAGCCTGAACGTGCTCCGGCTAAGCGTCGATCATGCGGGGCTGCAGGCCCGCGGCGGCGGTTGGACGCTCGCCGCGCGCTGGACGGCGGCCCTGGAGCACTCGCAGGAGTTCGAGGGACTGCCGGCGACGCGCGCACCGCTGTTCCTCATGGGCATCAGCCACTGGTGGCTGACCGGCGGGCGCGTGGCGCGCGAATGGACGGTATTCGACCGCCTGGCGCTGATGGAACAGATCCTGCGTCACGGAAAAACCCCCTAGCGTCGTATTGCGCCGAGACCACCCTGAGGAGCCAGGGCGTGCGCAAACAAGCGGTTGCACGAGCCTGCATTTGCTACTATTCTCCGTTCTTACGAATCCTGCGAGTGTTCGGTGGCGGATGCCAAGGGGACGGATAGGCAGGTATTCGGCAGCTGCTAGATCCTGATTGGGAGGAAAAACATGCACCGACTTCATCGGACATTTTCGATTGCCTTGGCCGTGGCCGTGGGCGCCGTTGCCTGGGGCACGGCTCCGCAGGCCGGCGCGCAGGAGGCATCCGCACTGGAAGAGATCGTCGTCACGGCGCGGAAACGCGAAGAGGCGCTGGCGGACATTCCGATAGCGATAACCGCCTTTTCGGCCGAGCAATTGATCCGCGGCGGGTTCACCACCCTGCAGGACCTTTCGTTCCAGACCGCCGGTCTGCACTTCCATAAGCAGGGCGGCCAGATTCCGGGCCGCTTCAGCAGCAGGGTGCGTTTTCGCGGGATGAACAGCAACGCCAATCCCCCTTCACAGCAGGTGGGCACGGTGTTCCTGGACGGCGTTTACATTTCCGATGGCGTTACGAGCATCGACTTTTCCAATATCGAGCGCGTCGAAGTCATCAAGGGGCCCCAGTCGGCCACCTTCGGCCGGTCCACATTCGCCGGGGCGGTCAACTACGTGACCAGGACACCGGGCAATGAATACGCAGGCCGCGTCATCGCCGACGTTTCGGAGTGGGGCGGGCGCGACGTGACACTTTCGCACGAAGGGCCGCTGATGGAGGACAAACTGACCTACCGCGTTTCGGCGCGACTGTACGGAACCGACGGTCAGTACAAGTCCAATGCCGATGGCGGCGCCCTGGGCGAGGAGAGCACGCAAACCATACAGGCCGTACTCAACTGGACGCCCACCGAGAATTTATCGGTCAAGTTCCGCTACCTGTGGTCCCACGACGACGACGGCCCGGCCGCCGGCATGTTGCTGGGAACGGCCTTCTCGGCCCGCTTCGGCGGGGCCGGCGTCCCGGCCAATGCCGGGCCCAACTGCTACAGCGACGGCATTACTTCAGGGGGCGATGGCTCCGACACGCCGTCCGATTACTTCTGCGGCGCGCTTCCGAAGGTTGACGTGGATTCCTTCATCGCTCCGAACACGGCGATCAGCGCCGTCGACCAGGCCGCCTTCCGCAGCAACGTGATTTGCGATCCGCGTGACGGCATCTGCCGGCCCAAGTTGCCCGGCGCGCCGCTCAGGTCCACGTCCGGTCTGACCCGCTACCAGCAACGCGCTGCGTTGCTGGTCAACTATGACTTCGACAGCGGCATGCTGGACGGACACAGCCTGGATTCCGTGGTCGGATGGAGCACGATGCGGGCCGGCTGGGTACGTGATTTCGACCTTACGGCCGCACAGAATTTCCTGTCGCAGGATCCGGTCGTTGCCGATGACCTGACGGTGGAACTGAACCTGAGTTCGCCGCAGGACCGCAGGCTGCGCTATTCGATCGGCGCGAATTTCTTCACAGCGGATAACGTCACCGTGGGCAACGGAGGTAACACGATCTGGGGTTCCGACGGCGGCGTGACCCAGCGAGTGGTGGCTGAGCCCGACGGAACGCCCCTGCCCGAGCCGGCAACGCTCCCGGGTCCGCACTTCTTCATGAACGCCATTCCGCCCACAGAGGGCAACGACACGACCGGAATATTCGGTTCCTTTGCCTACGACTTCAATGACGACTTGACGCTGGACGTGGAGTGGCGCTACCAATCGGACGACATTTCCCTGTCAAGCCCGAGTAACGCGGGCGTGCCCAATCCGGGCGGCGGTGTCGTGAACGCGACCTACAACGAGGAATCATTCAACAGTTTCCTGCCGCGGGTCACGCTTTCCTACGATGTCGGCGACCGGGGAACCAGCTGGGTGACGTATTCCGAAGGCACGCTGCCCGGCTTCTTCAACACGGACTTCGGCTCCCTGAGCGAAGCGGACAGGGAGCAGGTCAGGTCGGTCATCCCGGGGCTTTCGTTGTTCAACGAGGAAGAGGAGCTTGAGAACATGGAAGTCGGCTTCAAGCAGGAGTTCGAGAACTTCTACTTCTCGGCGGTCTTCTACATGATCGACTGGACCAACCTCAAGACCCGCCAGGGCGTCACATTGACCAACGAACTGGGCGTCCAGCGCACGCTCAATCTCCAGCTCAACGCCGGTGACGCGGAACTCGAGGGCCTGGAACTGGAAGGCGGCTTCTCGCTGGGAGAGAACTTCTCCGGCACGTTCATGCTGAACTACGCCGACGGCGAATACGGCACGCTCACCTGCGGCTTCTCGCCGTTCAAGCCGCCCATTACACCGGGTAATACTTTCGGCCCCCGCGACTGCTCCGGCAGCCGTCCGGCGCGTTATCCGGAATGGCAGGGCGCCGTCTCCGGTACCTGGACCGACAGCTTCGCGAGCGGCAACTGGGACTACTACGTGCGCGTGGACGGCGAGTACTTCGGCGAGGCCTACAACGAGGAAGCCAACTTCTCCACGATGGGCGACTTCTGGCGTTTCAATCTGCGCGGCGGGTTTGAAAGGGACGACCTTCGCATCGAGGGTTACGTCAAGAACCTGCTCGACGACGACAACTACCTCGCAGGCGCCCGCTGGTCCGATTTCTCCGGCACCTTCCTGTTCGCCTTCCTGTTCAGCCAGGGCGTGGCGGTCACCCCCGCCGAGAAGCGCACCATCGGCCTGAGGGTCGTTTACGACTTCTAGCATCATTCGAAAAAGCTCCGGCCGGTCCGCCGGCCGGAGCTTTTCTTTCGTGACCGGCGGAAAACGCCGACCGGCGCTCGCCGGGCCGGCATTTCCCCGGATGGGATAGTCAGCGATGTCGAACTATCAGCGCGGCTACGTGGACTGCCGTTTCGGGCAGATTCACTATCACCGGGCCTGGCCGGCTACCGGGAGCGGCAGGACGCCGCTGGCGTTCTTTCACCAGAACCACAAGTCGGCGTTCGAGTACGACATGCTGCTCAGGGAAATGGGCCGCGACCGGGAGTCGCTGGCCTTCGATACTCCGGGCTATGGCTATTCCGACGGCCCGCCCGACGTGCCCACCATGGCGGACTTCGCCGGCGCGATGGCCGACGCGCTGGACGGCCTTGGCTTTGGCGCCGGTGGCAAGGGCGCGGTCGACGTGTTCGGCCTGCACACGGGGGTATTGATCGCCACCGAGCTGGCGCTGACGCGTCCGGACCTGGTGCGCCGCATCGTGATGAGCGGCGTTCCCTACCGGTCGCCGGAAACGCGCAGGGAAATTCTCGAGTCGCTCCCCCGCGACCAGAAGCTGACCGAGGACGGCGCCTGGATCAAGGACCGCTGGCAGGTACTCGTGGCCGACCGGTCGAAGGACGTGCCGCTGGAACGTGCGGCGCGGGTCTTCGCGGAGGCAATCCGTCCGCTGGACAAGCATTGGTATGCCTACGACGCCGTCTGGAACTATCCGCTGGCAGAACGTCTGCCGCAGCTCGTTCACCCGGTCGCGATCCTGCAGACGCATGAACCTCTGCTCGAAGAGACCCGGCGGGCGCATGCCGAGTTGCTGCCGCAGGCACATTTCGTCGAGATTCCCGAGGTCCAGGTGAACATTCTGGAACTGGCCTGGAAACAGTTCGCGCGCGAAATGCGGCTGTGGCTGGATAAGCCGGCGCCCTGATCCCCGTTAACGCGTCCCGCGTTCCTCGCTAGCTGCCATGCAGGGTTTCCTGGTCGAGCAATTCGGCGGCACGGAGGTCATGCAGTGGCGCGAACTGGGGCCACTGGAGCCTAGTCCGCGCCAGGTGCTCGTTGAGGTAAGGGCCTCCGGTGTCAACTTCGCCGAAACCCGCATGCGCGCCGGTACGTACTCGGGACAGGAGCTGCCCTTCGTGATGGGCATGGAATGCGCCGGTGTGGTAGCGGAATGCGGCGATGACGTCGGCGAGTTCAAGCCCGGCGATCGCGTTTTCGGACGGGCCCGCGGCTCGCATGCCGAGGCGGTCCTTTTCGACGCCGATCACCTGATGCCGCTTCCCGACGCGGTTTCGTTCATCGAGGGCGCCGCGATCCCGGTGAGCTGGCTGACCGCCTGGCATGCGCTGGATGCGGTGGCCGGCTTCGGGCAAGGCCAGCGGATCCTGATCGAAGCGGTCGCGTCCGGCGTGGGCAGCGCCGCACTCCAGATCGCGAAGTGGCGCGATTGCTGGGTGGCCGGAACCGCCAGCCGCGACCCGAAGCTGGAAATCGCCCGCGAGTGGGGCTGCGACGCCACCTACAACTACAAGCGGGACGACGTGCCGGCGCTCGTGGAACGCGATACGGATGGGCGCGGAATCGACATTGGACTCATGACCATCGGCGAGGAAACCGCCGAATCGCTGATCGCGTGCATGGGAATGGACGGGAAGATCGTGATGTACGGAAGCACCGGGGGACGCCAGGTTTGCTTCAACCTGAACATCGGCGTTCGCAACCTGTCGCTGATGAGCATGAGCATTTCGACGAGCGAGCGCTTCATGACCCACACCATGCCCCGCTTCCGCGATGTGGCCCTGCCCCTGTTCGCCGACGGCACCTTCAAGGCGCCCGTCGGCACCGTCCTTCCGCTATCGGAGGTTGTGAGAGCGCATCAGCTCGTGGACGAGCGCAACCACTTCGGCAAGATCATCCTGACGGTCTAGGGGCCGCGAGTGGTTCCCTGGGAGCGAAGGCGTCCCGCCTTCGCCGAGGACGGGACGTCCTCGCTCCCGGGGTTACCAGAGGCGCTTGCTGGCGATTGCGGCACCCTCGGCCATGGCGGCCAGCTTGGCGTAGGTGATGTCCGGATCGACGGCGCCGAAACCGGCGAAGGTCGAGAACCCGCAGTCCGTGCCGGCGACCACCCGCTCGCGTCCGACGATATCGGCAAAGCGGCAGATGCGTTCGGCCACCAGCCGCGGATGCTCGACGAAGTTGGTGGTGGAGTCGAGGACTCCCGGAACCAGGATCTTGTCGTCGGGCAGTTGCGCTTCGGCAAAAACGGTCCACTCGTGCGCGTGACGGGGATTGGAGGACTCGAACAGCAACGCCTGGGGCCTGGCCCTCAGCGCGATGGGCAGCACCATCTCCATAGGCGCGTCGTGGATATGGGGTCCCTCGTAGTTCCCCCAGCAGACATGCAAACGCACCCGGTCCGCGGGGACGTTTCGCAATGCGTGGTTCAGCGCCTCGACGTGCAGTTCCGCCTGACGCCGGTACTCGTCGTCCGGCTGTCCCTTGAACATCATGTGCCTGCCCAGTCCCAGGTCCGGCGAATCCAGTTGCAGCAGGAATCCGGCCGCGACGATCGCTTCGTACTCCGGGCGCATGGCATCGGCCAGCGCATAGAGATACGACTCGTGATCCGGATAGTGCTGGTTCGGCTGAAACAGGGCGATCACTCCCGGCGACGCCGAGTTCATGAAGGCTTCCGTGGGCTTGTGCCGATCCACCGCCGCGCGAAAGTTCGCCAGGTCCTCCTCCAGCGGAGCCGTGTCCTTTACCCGGATTTCGCCGACGCACTGGGGCCTGCGATAGGTGGGCGTGCCGCCGCTGGCGGCCTGGCGCTGCAGGAAACCCGGATACTCCTCGAGATCGGCCGGCGCCCGCCGCGGGCTGTCGCCTTCGAATCCCGTGATGCGGTCCTTGATGTAGGTGGCGTAGCTGATCTTGCTCATTTCGCCGTCGCTGACCACGTCCACGCCGGCCTCGCATTGTTTCGCCACGACCGCATCCACAGCGTCGGCCAGCAGCGCATGCCGCGCCTCCGGCTCCATCCGCTCGCCCTTCTCCTCGGCAAACACCATGTCCGTTACGGCTTCCGAACGGGGAAGGCTGCCGACGTGAGTAGTGAGAATCCGGTCGGTGGAGTGCAGCATGATGCGGTCCTGTGTTGGTTATTCAGCCGGCGTAGCGGCGCAGCCGGATGTCGGCCTGTTCCTTGTGTCCGGCAAAGCCCTCCAGCGCGCAGAGCCGCGAGCAGTATTCGCCGATCTCCACCGACGCTTCTTCGGTGATGCGCTGGTAGGTGCAGGTCTTGATGAACTTGCCCACCCACAGGCCGCCGGTATAGCGCGATGCCTGACGGGTCGGCAGCGTGTGGTTGGTGCCGATCACCTTGTCGCCGTACGACACATTGGTTTCCGGACCCAGGAACAGCGCCCCGTAGTTGCGCATGTTGTCGAGGAAATACTGCGGATCGCGGGTCATGACCTGGACGTGTTCGGAGCCGATCTCGTCGGCTTTCTCCAGCATTTCGTCGTAGTCGTCGCAGACGATGACCTGGCCATAGTCCCGCCAGGCCTGCCCGGCAATCGCCGCCGTTGGCAGAACGGTAAGCTGCCGCTCCACCTCGGCCATCGTGGCTTGCGCCAGGTCCTCGGAGTTGGTGAGCAGGATGGCCGGGGAGTCGGGGCCGTGCTCGGCCTGGCCGAGCAGGTCCGCCGCGCACAGTTCGCCGTCCACCGATTCGTCAGCGATGACCAGCGTTTCGGTGGGACCGGCCAGCAGGTCAATGCCCACCCGTCCGAAAAGCTGCCGCTTGGCCTCGGCTACGAAGGCGTTGCCTGGCCCGACGATCATGTCCACGGACGAAATCGTGCCGGTGCCCAGCGCCATCGCGCCGATCGCCTGGACCCCGCCCAGGCAATAGATTTCGTCGGCGCCGGCCAGGTCCAGCGCCGTCACGACCGCCGGGTTCGGGGCGCCCTCAAACGGCGGGGAGGCGGCGATCACGCGCTCCACTCCGGCCACCCTGGCCGTGACCACGCTCATGTGCGCGGAGGCCACCAGCGGATACTTGCCGCCGGGCACATAGCAGCCGACGCTGCTTACAGGGATGTTGCGGTGCCCCAGCACGACGCCGGGGCGCGTTTCGACTTCCACGTCGTTCAGCGCTTCAAGCTGAAACCGTGCAAAGTTGCGGATCTGATCCTGGGCGAAGCGGATGTCGGCGATGTCCCGCGGGTCCAGTCGCTTGCGGCAGTCGTCGATCTCTTCGCGGCTAAGGCGGAACGAGTCCGGCGACCAGCCGTCAAACTGCTGCGAATACCGGCGAACGGCCTCGTCGCCGTTCTCCGTGATGTCGCTCAATATGCGCTCGACCGCCGACTGGATGCGCGCATCGCGCTCATTCTGCTGTCCGGCGGCAATTCCTTTCTTCAAATATCGAATCATCTCATTCCATCCCTCGACGGATTCCAGGCCGAAAAGTATGCTCTCATATAAAGTATGTCATGGGCATAAGACTCAACTGACCTTCAGGTAGAAATTCGCTATATGGACTTCAGCTCAGTAGTGTTCCGCCAAACCTTTTCTACAGGATAACGCCATGAACCCCTTTGAAACTGCAACAAAATTCTTCCATGCCTGCGAGAGCCTGGAAGGCTGGGAAGGATGTCGTCAATACGTTGCCGACAATGCGCAATTTGCCGCGCAAAGTGAACCTCTGGTCGATGTCACCACCGTAGAGGATTACTGTGAGTGGATGGCAGGGTTGGGACGCGGGCCACTGGAAGGCTGCAGCTACGACCTGAAGGCTTCGTCTTACGATGAGAGCACCCGTACCGCGATGTTTTTTGCCACCTTTCATGGCACGCATGTTGGCGAGGGCGGGCCGGTACCCGCCACTCGGAAATCAACCCGCTCTCATTACGTTTACGTCATCAGCCTGGACGAAACCGGCAAGGTATCCGGGATGACAAAAATATGGAATGCCCCCTGGGCCTTGAAGGAACTCGGCTGGGCTTGACCTTACTGCAACGCCGGCTTTCGCGCGATCAACTGCCGGCGATTCAGGACATCCTGTCGTTCTCTAGTCAGCGCTTTCGGGAGATTCCTCTGAGCGGGCGCCGAGGAGTTGCATCATGACGTCGAGCTCGTTGAAGAGCATCCATTCCTCGGTGATGCGCCCTTCCTCGATGCGATGCTGGGTGATGCCGCGTATCCGCGCCTCGCGTCCCGTGGGCGGACCGAACACGCCGTTGCCGCGGTGCGCGCCGTACGCGTTCCAGCGGGTGGACACCAGGTAGCCCTCGTCGGGATTGCCCATCCAGTAGACCTCGTCCACGTCCAAGGCCAGGTCGGGGAACTGCGCGAGCAGTGACAGCACGAAGGCCTGGTACGGCCCGAGGCCGCTGAAGGCGCGATCGGTGGGGCCGTTGAATACCAGGTTGTCGGCGTAACGGCCCTGCAGCGTGCCGAGCATCCGGCGGTTCCAGACGCACTGGTAGAGGCTCCTGATGAAGTCTTCCACGTCCAGCTCCCCCGAGGATTCGGGAACCGGGGGCCAGGCGGGCTTGGCCTGGCCTCGCTGGCGGGCCGGCTCGCCCGCGGTGTAGTCGTCGGGCAGCGCGGCACCTCCCGTTTCGGCCATCTGCCGCGCCACGTCGGCAAGATCGAGGCCCATCTGGCGCAGCATCGCCGAGGTGTTGTAGAGCACGTGCTCCAGGAAAATCTCGTTCTCGCGCGACACGCAGTTGGCGATGCACCAGAGCGATACCCGCTTTCCGGTGGGCGGGCCGTAGCGGCTGTAGCCGGTGTTGTCGCCCTGGATGATCGTGCGATGCGAAGTGTAGAACCCGACATCCTCGTCGCCGGCCCAGATGATCTCGTCGGCCACCAGGCGGATGTTCGGGAAGGCGTTGATGGTGTGGGTGGTGTCGGCCACGATCTTGTCGCGCCCGTACTGCAGCCCGTAGTCGTCGTACACCCGGCTGTTATGCGCGTAGGTGTCGTAGATGTAGCCGATGTCCTTTTCTTCCCAGATCCGGTGGGTGATGCGGACTATGTAGTCGATGATGTTGCGGTACTGGTCCTCGAAACCGCGCATGGACTGGGCCGGCATGTCGTCGCGGCCTTCGGCGAGAAACCGGTCGGTACCGCCCCGGGTGTATTGCGCCAGCGAAACGGAATAGTCGGCCGGCATATGCGCCCGGGTAAGTTGCGGCAGGCCGCTTTCCACGTCCTTCGTCATGCTGGTCCCCTCTCCTGGATACAGTTGTCCCGAATACCGGCAGTTATTTTGCTTTATGCAAGCTGCTAGGTATAGTACGCGCTTTCATTTATTTGGGAATCTCAGGGGACAGCTTATGAATCTCAAGGGCACGTTGATTCGTGCCGCGATGCCGCTTGCCGTGCTCGTGGCTTTTGGAGCTGCAGGCGGCGCACAGGCGCAGAGCGCACTGGAAGAAATCGTGGTGACCGCGCAGAAGCGCGACCAGAGTCTGCAGGACGTTTCGGTGGCCGTTACCGCCGTGTCCGGCGACGAAATCAAGGCGTTGGGAATTACTGACGCTTTCCGTCTCGAAATCCTGGCGCCCGGCCTGCAGCTCGGGATGTCCGGCGCCGATCCGCGACCCGCATTGCGCGGCGCGCGGACCCAGCAGGTGGAAGCCAACGACGTTGCGATCTCGTTCTACACCGACGGCCTCTACCGGCCGCGCCACGGTCAGGCCCTGGCCGGGTTTGTGGACGTGGACCGGGTCGAAGTGCTGCGCGGTCCGCAGGGCACGCTGTTCGGGCGTAATTCGTTCGGCGGCCTCATTCACGTCATCAGCAACAAGCCCGATCCCTCCGCTACCGACTATGGCTTCGCGGTGTCCGGCGGCGACTATGCGCTGGCCGGTTTCGATGGCTTCTTCAACGCTCCGCTGAGCGATACGTCCGCCGTCCGGTTTGCGCTGAAGACCGAGACCCGCGATCCGTACGTCGAGAACCTGACCATCGGGGACGACGGCGGCCTGAAAGATGCGGACATGACCTACTTCCGCGGCCAGTTGCTGTTCGCGCCCAGCGACACCCTGGACCTCACGCTTCGGGTGGAGAGCTGGCAGGACGACTCCAACGGCAACGGCCACTTCGGCTACTACGTTGAAGGCATTCCGGTCAATCTGAGCACGGGCCTGACCAATGGCGTTACGGGCACCATGAGGCCTCGCATCGGACGTTCGGACGAGTGCGCCGGCACCTGCGGACGCGGCGGAGCGGGATTCGACTTCGCTGCGACACCGGGACCGGATACGGCGCAGCAGGTAACCGGCAACCCCTACGCGATCGAGCAGAACACCGCGCCCGAGCGGGACCTGTCGGACCTGACCGTGGCGGGCGACCTGAACTGGTCGCTCGATTTCGCCGATCTCAAGGTTACGGTCGCCTACATGGATTACGAGGAATTCCGCTGGGCCGACTGCGATATGTCCGCGTACAACGGAAACGCCTGCGGCAACGACATCACGTCCGAAACCACGATGCAGGAATTTCAATTGACCTCGAATTCCGACGGGCCTCTGGAGTGGGTTGTGGGGGTGTTCCTGCTGCAGGAAGACCTGACCAACGCCTTCTTGTGGGAAGACTTTGCCTCGAACGTGGACAACACGCCCGTCGTACCGGCGGACATCAATGCGCATGCGACCTGGACCAACCAGATACGCGTGGATACATCGTCGACCGCGGGATACGGACAGGCTTCGTACGCCGTCACCGATACGGCAAGGGTTCTGGCCGGCGTGCGCTACACCAGTGATGAGCGCGACTGGCAGATTTACGGGCAGGACCCCAACAACCGCTCGACCTATTCGTTTACGGTGCTTGAAGTACCGGACGGCGAGGGCGACTGGAGCGAGGTGACCTGGAAGGTCGGCGGGGAGCTTGACGTGGGTGAAGACACGATGCTCTACGCCACCGTATCGACGGGGTTCCTGGCGGGCAACCAGCAGGGCGCGTTCCAGGGCACCAACTCCTACGACGAACAGACGGTCACCGCCTTCGAGCTTGGCTCCAAGTCGTTGCTGGCCGATGGAAGCGTACGGCTGAACGCGGCTTTCTACGTGAACCAGTTCGAGGATCTTCTGGCGACGCGTTTCGTCGATACCGGCGTAACCACGCTGGCCTTCACGGACAACGCGGGTGAGATTGACTCGATCGGGTTGGAAGTCGAGCTGGACTGGGCCGTCAACGATCAACTGCAACTGGGCGCCCGGCTCAACATGCAGCAGGCCGAATACGGCGATTTCGTACTGCCCAACGTGTTCCAGGAGGGTGGAATAACGATCAGCGGGATCGACGATCAGTTCCAGCTGGACGGGCTTCAGGTACAGAACCAACCCGACTTCACGGCGACGCTGCTCGGCAGTTACCTGGTGGACCTGGGCGGTTCGGGCACGCTGACTCCGTCGATCACTGTCTACTATTCGTCGGATTACCGGGTGGACGACTCCAACTGGTCCTACGGCAACCAGGACGCCTATACCAAGACGGACCTGAGCGTCACCTGGGCGTCGGTCAACCAGGACTGGACCGCGCGCTTCTGGGTGACCAACCTGGAGGACGAGGTCACCCTGCTGAAAGCCACGCGTTTCGGCGGCGACGTTGCGGTAACGGACTACGCCAACCCGCGCATGTGGGGGCTGACGGTAGGCTACCGCTACTGAACCTAATCATTCTTGCGGAAAGGCCGGGTTCTGCGATGGCGGAGCCCGGCCTTTTTTCTGGCGGATAAGGCATGACCGACTTCGGGGCGCTGAACTGGACGATCGTCGTCGCCTACCTGGCGGGCACGCTGGTTCTCGGCTACTTCCTGAGCAAGCGCGTCCGGACCGCGCAGCACTACTACCTGGGACAGCGCACGACGCCCTGGTGGGTGATCGGCGTGTCCGTGGTCGCGACCTATTTCGGCGCGATCACGTTCCTGGGCGGACCGGCCTGGTCGTACAAGGACGGATTCGCGGTCATCTTCATCCACATCAACTACCCGATCGTCATCTTCATCGTCAACGCGCTGTTTCTGCCGTTCTTCTACAACACCGGGGTCGCATCGATCTTCGACTACCTGGAGCGACGCTTCGGCCTCGCGTCGCGTACGCTGATGTCGGCCGTGTTCCTGTTCGGGAATATCGCCTATTCCGGAATCATGCTCTACACGACGGCGCTGGTGCTGCAGCTCATCACCGGCATGGACGTCGTCAACGCCATCCTGATCATTGCCGTAGTCGCCGTCACCTACACGATGCTGGGTGGCATCTCCGCGGTGATCTGGACCGACCTGATCCAGAGCGCCATCCTGTTCATCGGCGCGGCGATCGTTGCGGTCGTTCTGATTGCCGACCTGCCGGCCGGGTTCCTGGGCTCGCTGCAGGGTCTCAAGGAAATCGGCCGGGCCAATCCGTTCGAATACAGCTTCGATCCATCCGTGGTCGCCACGGTCTGGACCGGCGTGATCGCGATGTCGGTCTATCACGTCGTGGTCTACGGCGTGAACCAGATGATGATTCAGCGCACGCTTGCGGCCAAAACGCTGGGCGACGCGAAGAAGGCCTATGCCTTCATGGGCTACGCGGCGTTTCTGGTGTATGTCGTGTTCTTCCTGATCGGGATACTGCTCTACAGCTACTACGGCGGAAAGGACTTCGACAACGACAACCGGATCGTGCTGGATTTCGTGGCCACGATCGGTCTTCCGGGGCTCATGGGCGTGATCACGGCGGCCATCGTGGCCGCGGCCATGTCGAGCCTGGATTCCAGCCTCAACTCGATGGCGACGGTCACGACGCTGGATTTCTATGAGAAGTTCTTCACGAAAGGACGCTCGCCCCAACACTATCTGCGTGCCTCGCGCTGGTTCACGCTGATGTGGGGAGTCCTGACGGTCGTGCCCGCCATCATCGTTGCGCAGAGGGCGAACACCTCGGTGCTGGAAATACTCAGCAAGGTGGGCGTTTTCCTGGTGGGGTCCAAGCTTGCGATGTTCGGCCTGGGCTTCTATTCCAAGCACACGACCCAGAGAGGCGTGCTTGCCGGCGTCGCGGCCGGTTTTGTCGCACTGTGGTACGTCGAGACGTTCATGGACGTGGCATGGCCCTGGTATGCGGTCCTCGGAGGCGTGGTGAGCATCGGCGTGTCGCTTGCGGCCAGCTTCGTGCTCGATGGGCGCCAGAAGCAATACTCGCTGTGGACGGTGCAGGGGCAGAGGGAGGAATTCGCCCGCAAGGGGCTGCCCGAGAAGCGCGACGGCTGGTACGTGATCCCCGGAAAGATCGACCGTTCGAGCTGGTACCTGCTGGTCTATTTCGTCCTTTGCGTCGTTGCGCTGGCGGTCTTCTACGACCTGATCTGAAGCTCGATGCCGGCCTCGCGGAAGACGTCGAAGTCGAGTTGCAGGAGCATGTCGACGAGGTCGATAAGGACCCAGTTCTCGACCAGCTTATTTCCGCTCCTGCGCCAGAAGTCGCACAGGCGCACGGTGAACATCTGCCCCTTGCCTTCGACGCCCAGCCAGGGGCGGACCATGAATCCGCCGTGCGAAGGCCAGCCGCCGCAGGCCACGTATGCGCCATCGGCGAAACGGGTGTAATGCCCCTTGACGCGCCCATCGAGTCGCGCATCGCCGGACTTGCGGAAGGCGCTGGAAAACCGGCCGGGCTCGAAGATTCCTTCATAGGGTTGCTGAAACCGGCAGAAGCCCTCCAGACCGAAGTAGCTGCCATAGCCGGAAGGGCCGTACCAGCACATGTTGCGGTGCCAGTACGGTCTCCAGCCCTCTTCTTCGGTCCAGAGTTCGGCGAGCATGTCCTCGACCGTCTTGAGGCTCAGGCGTGACTGTTCCGGGTCCTGCGCGGACAGCAGCATTCCATCGCCCGTAGCGGGCCCCGGAATGAAACCCTCATGCCCGACGCTGGGCGGAAGGGGCCATCTTCCCAACTGCCGCAGGAAATCGAGCATGTCGATATAGAGATAGCACTCGACCGAACGGTCCGCCTCCATCCGGTGGAAATCCGCATAATGCAGCCAGACGGGCTGGCCATTCGCTGGAATCCCCATCCAGTCGTTGACGAATTCGCCCATGTAGTGGCCATGGCTGACCACCCACTCGGCGCCATGGTGTTCGCCGCCGAACAGCATGTCGCTGCGCCGATGCAGGTGCCGGAAGGAATGCAGCAGCGGTTCCATAACCTGCTCGAGAAACTGTTGCGCGCCGGCCACGCGGTTGATCGGGTGGACGACGTTCACCGCCGCGTCGGGATCCAGGAACTCCTGCAGGGCGGAACGAATGCGGGCGGGATCGCAGTCCGCATAGTCGGCGACAAGCCCGGCGTAACGCCGCTTGTTGCGCAGCGTGGTTTCGGTGGCGATGCGCATTCAGGTGCGGGTGATGGAGCGGCAGCGCTCCAGCAGGTCCACACCCAGCGGCAGGAGATAGTGGAGCATGTCGATGAAGACCCAGTTCTCAGCGAGCTTGTTGCCCTCGCGCCGGTACATATCGACGACCCGCATCTCGGTCGGCCGTTCGGAAGCAGGAAGGCCCATGAACCCCTCGCCCTGTTTCATGCTCAGGTTCGCCCAGCCAAACCAGCCGCCGTAGCAGCCCTCGGCGTGCTCCAGCACGTGGCCGTTAAACACGATGTCGTCGAGGCCCGCACGGAACGGTCCCTGGTGCTGTACCTGGTAGCGCTCGATCGTGTAGGTCGAACCGATGCCGGCCGGTCCGAACCAGATCATGTCGTCGTGCCAGGTGTTTGCCAGCGAGGAGTTGGGAGACTGCCATCCATCCTTGACGACCAGGTCGTCGCACATGCGCAGGATCAGCTCCAGGGTCTTTTTTGATTCCGCTTCATCCTGGGAATCGAAAAGCAGGCCATCCTGGGTGCGCGGCGGCGGGTGAAGAATGCCGGAGCCTGTCTGGATCGGCAGTGGATTCAGACCCGCTTGCTGCATCACGCTCACGATGTCGCAGAACAGCGCGGTTTCGGCGATCCTGCCGCCTTCGATACGAAAGAACTCGCAGTAGGGAAGCATCGCAATCTTACCGGTCGAGGGAATGCCCAGCCAGTCGTTGTCGAACAATCCGAAGAACTTCCCCATGCTGGATACCCACAGGGTCCCGTCGATCCAGTTGGGAGCGGCCATGAAGATCTCCTGGCGCCGCTGCATGCGGGGAAACGCTTCCCGCAAGGGACGCCAGACCTTTTCGGCGATCCCGCCCGCACCCTGAATCTCGTTGAAGGGATGCACGCCGCGAAATCGCAGGTCCTCCGCGGCATGGCGAACAATAGCGCGCTCGATACCGTCCGCGCCGGCGTTCTCGAAATCGTCGAAATAGCCCAGCACCAGGGCCTTGGCGTTCGCGATCTCGTTCATGCGTGCTCCAGTAGAATTCAGTCGTTTACGCAGGGTACGACACTAGATTTGGCGGGGCCGATTATATTGAGTAATCGCTGGTGGCGTTCCTTTCGAACGGCCGGGAACGCCGATGTCGTACACGTTGATCTCTCGCCTCGGCCCGAGTGGGAGCGGCAGACGTTCCAATTGCTGAATGAACAGGAGCAGGCACGCTGGAGCGGCTTCCGCGCTGAAGCGCCGCAGCGCGAATTTGCCCTGTGCAGAGGCGCGCTTCGGGTGATTCTTTGCCAACGGCTGGCTTGCGCCAACGAGGAATTGACGTTCGAGGAAGGGGAGCATGGGAAGCCGTCGGCGGTCGTGCGCGGGCAGCCGGCCGCCATCAGTTTCAGCGTCAGTCACAGCGGTCGACATGGGCTGATTGCACTGGCCGGGCAGGGCCGGCTGGGCGTGGACGTGGAACCGCGCAGCGCTCGCCGCAACCTGGACGTGCTCATCGGCGAGACGTTCACCCCGGCGGAACAGGCGCGGCTGGCCGGCGCCGGCGCGAACCGCAGGCGTCAGCTCTTCTTTCGCCTGTGGACGATGAAGGAGGCGCTGGTCAAGGCGCTGGGGACCGGCTTTCAGCTGCACATATCCGCATTCGAGATCCCTGCGGAGATGTGCAACGGAACGAGGCTGTGCGAGTTTCGCTTTCCGCACCTGCCCCGAGTGCGCTGGCGGCTGGAGAATCTCGGCACTCCGGAATTCGCCGCAGCCATCGCGCACGAAATTTCAGGCGAATGAAATATCGCTGAGGAAGCCGCGCATCGAGGCCACGCACTCCTCGGGCTTTTCGACCTGCAGGAAATGGGTGGCGTCCGGAATGAAGTCGTAGTCCACGCTCATGATGTGGCTTAAATCCATACTCGGCAGGTACGAGTACGGCAGTGTGGGGTCCGCGCCGATCACCTTGATCGGACAATGGAATGATTCGAAATTGATGGTCACCGCAAAGACCGAGGCATATTCGACGATCTGCGCTTCATACTCGCGCGGACAGCGCAGTTCGTAGCCATCGCCGTCGGTACGCCGGCGCAGCGTCGTGTCGGCCAGCAGCCTGTGGACGCCGGGCAGCGCCAGCCGGTAGAGAGGAACGATCGCCAACAACTCGACAAACTCGCGCAGCGTTGGGAAGTGCTCGGTGCGCCGGCGGACCTGGGCGGCGTTCTGCGTCGCCGCGGCATCGAAGTCGAAGTAGCTGCGGCCGGCCTTGCAAAGCGGCGGATCGAAAAGCACCAGGCCCGCGTAGTCCCGGCCCTTGGCGGGCGACAGCAGCGCCGCCAGCGCCGCCAGGGAATGGAAGATACCTACCGCCGGTTTCTCTCCGAAGGTCGAATTGACCGCCTCCAGAATGCAGTCGTGATCGTCGGCCAGCGTGGGCATGTTGTGCCTTTCCGGCGCGCTGACCTCATTCCAGCCGTGGTTCCTCAGGTCATGGACGACGACATCGAACTCATCGGTGAGCAGCGACCAGAAGGGATAGTAGAGGTCGATCGCCAGGCCGTTGCCGTGAGTCAGTATGAGCCGGGCGCCATCCGGATTGCCATGCCGCCTGAGGACGATGACCGTGTCATCGTCCACACGTACGTTGTGGGTGGAATGCGGCCTGGGCAGCGCCCAGCGCGACTTGTACAGGCGCTTCAGTCCGTCGGCTTGCTCAGGCAAGGCCGCGCCGGCTCCGCGCGTGTTGTCGGCAGACCGGAAGAAATACGTCTGGTCCTGCCGGTCTTTCTCCAGTCAGCTACGCAGCCTTGCTGTCTACGAATGCAACAACCTTGGTGAGGTTGTCGAGGGCGGCGCAGTCGTCCAGCGTAAAGGTGATGTCGAATTCGCTGGCAATCAGCTTGCCCAGCGCAACCAGGTCCATGGACGACACGCCCGCGGCGGCGAGGCTGAAATTCATGTCGGCCGGAATATCCAGCGCCTTGCCGTCCACCTCGATGTTGTCGTCTACGAGCGCCCTGATTCTTTCCGCAGTTGAAGCCATGGTGATAGGTCCCCCTAATCAAAAGTTGTTTCGGATGCGGGCGCAATCATACTCGAATTCTCACAACCCGCGCGGTACTAGGAATTGATCCAGTAGCTTCGGCGCTGGAAAGGATAGCCTGGCAGCGAGATGCGTCGGCGCTCCTCGCCGGCAAAGAGGCTGTTAAAGGAAACGGCCAGCCCGGCCTCGTACGCCTTCGCGGCTGCCGCGACAAACGACCGGCCGTTCCCGGAGTCGGGTGCGTTTTTCGCCTCCGTCCCGGTTACCGGCAACGCACCAGCGGCACTCTGTGCTCCCCGATCGCCGCCGTTTGCGAGCGACCTGAGTTCCTGCCGCAATGATTCGGCATCCTCGAATACCAGGCCGGCCCGGAAATCGAAGTGAGTTCGTCCCACGGCCGCCGTCCATGACATGTCGGCCAGAAGGGCCTTCATGTCCACGTCGGAAGACACCTCTTCCGCGCGCCGGTCGAGCCATTCGAGATACCGCTGCGCCAATTGCCGAAGGGCGTCCTCCGACTTGCCCGAAAGCGGGAGCATCCTGACGCTCCGGTCGTCAGGACCTTCGCCGCGCAACGGGTCCAGGTCCCCGGAACGCTCCAACTCGGATACGCGCATCGGGGCGCCCGCGGGATCGATCGCGCCGCCGGGACCGGTTCCGTTCGCGGCGTGCCCTTCCAGCACGACATGAGCGTTCGTTCCCGAGATTCCGAATGCGCTCACGCCCGACCTGGGCGGCCTTTCGGAGTGGCCGGGCCAGGGCGTCGCGCCTGAAACGACGCGTACCGGAAGGTCGTCCCATTCGAGGTTCGGGTTCGGGGCGTTGAAGTGCAACTGGCCGGGAATCAGCCCGCGCCTCATCGCCAGCACCGCCTTGATCAGTCCGGCGACGCCGGCGGCCGCTTCCAGGTGGCCGATGTTCGCTTTCACCGAGCCGATCAGCAGCGGCCTTTCGGACTCGCGTCCCTTTCCGTAGACCGCGGCCGCGGCCTGCACCTCGATCGGGTCTCCCAGTGCGGAGCCGGCCCCGTGCGCCTCCAGGTAGTCCACCGCCGAAGGCGCCATGTTCGCCCTGGAGAGCGCCGTCTCGATGACCCGCTGCTGGGCCAGGCCATTGGGAGTTGTGGGACCTGCGCTGGCGCCGTTCTGGTTGACCGCCGAGCCGCGGATCACGCCCCAGATGCGGTCGCCGTCGGCCTCGGCTTCATCGAGCCGTTTCAGCACCAGCATGCCGCAGCCTTCGCTTCTGACAAAACCGTCCGCGGAAGCGTCGAAAGCCTTGCATTGACCGTGGCGCGACAACATGCCCAACTCCGCCATCTCCCGTGTCACGGCGGGCGAAAGAAGCGTGTTCACGCCGCCCACCAGGGCCTGGTCCACTTCGCCGTAGCGCAGGGCCATGACCGCCTGGTGTGCGGCAATCAGCGACGAAGCGCAATTCAGCTCCACCGGAACCGCCGGGCCTTCCAGGCCCAGATGATAGGCAACCCGCCCCACCGTCATGCTGGTGGCGGTGCCCAGATAACTCACGCCCCTGTCGCGGGACTTCATCAGGTCCCGGTACTCGCTGGAAGCCAGGCCGACGTAGATGCCGGTTCGGCTCCCGCGCAAGCGGTCCGAGTCCATTCCCGCGTCTTCCACGGCCTGCCAGCTCGTCTCCAGCAGCATTCGCTGGCGCGGGTCCAGCATGCGCGCCTCGATCGGCGCAATCCGGAAGAACCTCGCGTCGAACTTGTCGATCTCGTCCACGAACCCGCCCTTGCGGTAGGCGGCGAACTCGGGCGGCAAATCTCGCGCGCTATCGGACCAGGGACCTGAACCCGCTCGGCCATCGGTAATTCCGGTGCCGCCGCCTTCGAGCTGGCGCCAGAATGCCGCAAGGTCCGGCGCCCCGGGGAAACGGCAGGCCATGCCCACAATGGCAATGCCTTCTTCTTCGCGCGGCGCAGTGGCTGCGGGTTGCGGATCCGGCTCCGCTCGCCGGCGAGGTTCCGGCTGCGGCTCGGCTTGAGGCGCGGGAGCGGGTGCAGGGGCAGCCGCCGGAGCGGGCGCGGGTGCGGTCCCCAGATCGCCGAGTTGTTCGGCCATATGAGCCGCAAACTGAGTGATGTCCGGATAGTCGAAAACCGCGGTGTTGGACGCCACGTACTCGCCGGCGAACGCCCGGTTCACCCGGTTGCGGAGTTCCACCGCCATCAGCGAGTCCATACCGAGATCGAAGAACCCGACCGTGGGCGCCGGGGCCGACGGCAACCTGAGTACCGCCTGCACTTCCTCCTGCAGGAAAGAAGCCAGCAGATCTTCATGCTCCGCCGCGGGCGAGCTCCTCAGCATCGACAGCAGATCGCCTGGCCCTGCCGCGGGATCGGCCTTGTCCTCCGTAGCGGCGGACAACAGGTCCTCCACGAGGATCGGCGGTTCTTCAACGGCCTCCGCGAAGACCGACCAGTCCATGGACATCACGACGGAATGGGTGGCGTCCTGGCGCACCAGACGATCGAACGCCCTGATACCCTGTTGCGGAGTGAACCAGCGTCCGCCCAGCGCCGAGCGCTGGCTGTCTATACGTTCGCGCTGCTCCGCCGCCTCGCCGATGTCCGACCATGCGCCCCAGGCGATGGCCTGGCCTGCGAGACCCAGCGCCCGGCGATGGCCGGCGAGCTGATCCAGGAAGGCATTGGCGGCAGCGTGGTTGGCCTGGCCGGGGTTGCCCATGACGCCCACCCGGCTCGAGAACAACACGAACATGTCCAGGTCGCGGTCCAGTGTCGCCCGATGCAGATGCCAGGCGCCGAGCACCTTCGGCCAAAGCACCTGCTCGAAGCGCTCCCAGCTCTGGTTGGTGAGCGCGCCGTCCGACAGCACGCCCACGCTGTGTATCACGCCTGCCAAGGGCGGCAACTCCTCGTCCATGCGGGCCAGCATCCGATCGATCGCCGCCGTATCGGTCACGTCCGCCAATTCCACTTCTACCCGCACGCCGCGGTCCCTGAGCGCGCCGATGGTCTTCTCGGCGGCTTCGTCGGGGGCGCGCCGTCCATTCAGCACGATGGTCCCCGCGCCGCGTTCGGCGAGCCAATCCGCCACCGCGCAACCGATTCCTCCCAGGCCGCCCGTCACCAGGTAGGTACGGTCCGGCCGCAGGTGGCCGTCCGTGACCGGCGGGTTTGTCGCCACAATCTTTCCGAGGTGCCGGGCCGAGCGCATGAAGCTCAGTGCGGCGCCCGCTTCGGCCAGCGGCCATCTGCTGTGAATGATCGGTTTCAGCTCACCCGCTGCAACGCGCGCCATTACGCCGCGCAGGACCTTGCCGACCCGGGCCGGTTCGGACTTCTTCAATACATCCAGTTCCAGGATGTGGTAGGGCGCGTCGGGCCGCACGGCCGCCATCTCATCCTCGCTCAGGATGTCCCGCCGGGCCATCTCCACGAAACGGCCACCTTGCTTGAGGCAGGCCAAGCTGGCATCGATGTAGCCCTCGCTCGTGAGGCTGTTCAGCACCACATCGACGCCCTCGCCGCCGGTGGCCTCGAGAATTTCTTCGCCGAAGGCCGTCGTGCGGCTGTCAAAAACGTGCTTCACGCCCAGCGACCGGAGATAGTCCCGCTTGGGCGCGCTGGCGGTGGCAAACACCTCCGCCCCCGCGGCCTGGACCCACTGGATGGCCGCCAGGCCCACACCGCCCGCGCCGGCGTGGATCAGGACCCGCTCACCCGCTTCAAGCCCCGTGAATTCGAAGGACAGCGCTGCCGAAACGTAGGCGCTGGGGATCGTCGCAAGTTCGCTGACCGAAAATCCGTCCGGCGCAGGAGCGACGAGTTCCCCGTGCGTGATCATTTCACCGCCGAACGCGCCGAAGCCCATTCCGACCACATGGTCGCCGGCCTTCACGCGGGACACGTCGGAGCCTGTTTCCAGGACGTAACCGCACATTTCCCGGCCGAGCATGCCCTCCTCGATGAATCCGAGCGACCGGAAAACGTCCCAGAAGTTGAGTCCGGCGGCTTCCACCTGCACCCGGACCTCTTCCGACTCAAGGGATCGCTCCGGCAGAGTCTGAACAAAGGGTTTGTCAAAAACGCCGTCCGGATCGGGCGCCAGCACCCAGTCCGGTTCCTCGGGCAGATCCAGCCGCTCCGCGCCGGCGCCCTCCCGAACCAGGCGGGCCGCGAGCCGGCGGCCGCGACGATGCGCAATGTGATCCTCCGGGTCCGGATACATGAGTTCATTGACCAGATCGGATGCGGCGCCCGGGTCCGGATCGAGGTCGAGCATCCTGGGCTTGAGGTGCGGCGCTTCGCGGGCAACGCCCTTGCCGAAACCCCAGAGTACCGAGCCCGCGGGTTCGCCGCCCCGCTCGCGCTCCAGGACTTGCGCGCCACGGGTCACGAACCACAGGCCCCTTTCCGGCACCGTGTCCGAGTCGATCACGCCCTGCACCAGCGCCAGCGCACTCGCGCCCGCCCGTCGCACGTCATCCGCCATATCTTCGGTCGAGGCCCCCTCCCCACCGCCGTCGAGTCCGGCGAGATGCACGATTCCACCGAGCGGCGCGTCGCCGGGAAGACTCTCGATCAGCGAGCGCCAGGAATCCCTGTCGTCCGGTTCCACGGCGATTTCGAACACCCCCGGACCGCTCGCCGGCTGCTTGCCGTTCGCCGGCGCATCCGCGCCGGCCAGCAATACGGTCTGGTTGCGCGCAGCCAGGTCGCTCGCCAGCCCGGCCCCCAAACCCTGCGAGTCCGCAGCCACAATCCATACGCCCGCAGGCTCTCTCACCTTCGCGGGTCCCTGGGCCACGATGACGCCCTTGTCCAGGGTCCGGTTCGGGTCGTTCTCGTCGACGCCCAGCACTTCCACTGACTCGAAACCGGCATCGCCCAACGCCTGCCTCCAGATCTCGGGCGTGGCCAACGCATGGTGGGGACGGTAGTCGTCGGCGAACCGCCACCAGCCGTCCAACTGTCCGAAGGTCAGGTCCATCCAGCCCAGCCCGGTGAGGTTCTCCAGCGCGACCAATTGCCCTGCCGGTGCGAGTAGTTCTCGGCAATATGTCAGGGTCTCTTCCAGATATCTTGTTGCGTGGAGAACATTCGACGCAATGATCAGGTCGTAACCGTGAGGATCGAAGCCCTGCGCGACGGGGTCCTTCTCGATATCCAGGGGGACATACCGGATACAGCCGCCGGCGTCGCCGAACCTCGCTTCCGCTTCGGCAAAGAAGCCCGCGGAAATGTCCGTATAGACGTAATCGAAACGTCCCTCGGGAAGTTCCGGCAGGACTGAAGCGGTTGCGGAGCCGGTGCCCGCCCCGACCTCGATCACCCGCAGGCGCCGGTCGCCGGGCAGCGCGGCCACCAGGGCGCGCACCGCCTCGGCCAGCAACCCGTTCGCCGCACGGGCCACCGGCGCCTTCAGGTACAGGTCGGCCGCGGTCGGCTCGCCGCTGCTGAACAGCAGGGTGAGGGCATCCTCCTTGCCGCGAAGCACGTCGCCCAGGGCCTTGCCCGATCGCTCGAACAGCCCGACTTCGGTGAGACCGTGGGAATACGTTCCCCTCATCCGCTCGGCCCACTCATCCAGATCCCGGGGCATCTCCTCGGGCAGCGGATCGTCGGGCCCCAGGAGCACGCGGAAACCCGCATCGGTTTCTTCCAGCACCCCGGACCTGGCGAGCATTTCGAACATGCGGCGGAACAGGCGCGAGTGCTCGGGCAGAACGTCCATTTCCTGCCGCAATTGTTCCGGGTCGACAACGTCGCCCTTCTTCCGCTGCCATCGCAATTCCTCAAGGGTTGCAAGCGCGCGCGAGCGCGACCATTGCTCAAGGTCCTCGAGCAGATCGTTCCGGCCCTGGGGATCGACTCCCGCCTCCCGGAGGTAATCGGCAAACAGTTGCGTGCCGGCTGCGACCGCCGCGGGCTTCGGAAAGAAATCGGCGGAAACGATTCCGGGCGGAAGCGGTTGCTCGCGCCAGTCCACCTCGTACAGGAGTTCCTGTACGCCCTCAATGGCGGACAACAGTGCCGCCCGCGTCGCGCGCTTGATCGAGTAGCCGTCCAGGCGCCCCAGCAGAGTTCCGTCGGGGTCATAGATCCGAAGCTCGCCGTTCAGGGTCTCCGGCGCTGCGTCAGGGTCCGCATCCGCGTCGCGCGACACGTCGCTCAGGCGCACGTGGCAGTAGACGCGGTCCGGCAACCGACCCGCAAGCCACAGTTGCTCCCAGCCGAAGGGAAGATAGGCGGCGGTGCCCTCGGACTCCGAGAGCTGTCGGGCCGTGCCGAACACCTGGAAGCAACCGTCCAGGACCAGCGGATGAATGTCCAGGCCGTGTCTTTCGAAGGCCTCGGGCAGCGACACCTCGGCCAGGGCCTCGCCGGGGCCGGACCAGACCTGCTTCAGCGTGCGGAAGAACGGTCCGAGATTGACGCCGGTGCCGGCCCTCTGGCGGTAGTACGCGTCAACATCCGCCGGCTTCAGGTTGGCCCTGAGTTGTTCGAGATCGATCGACTCGGCGTCGTCCGTCGTCGACCGGGCATCCACCAGGCGACCTTCGACATGCAATGTCCAGTCCCCTTCGATGCCCTTGCTGAATATCCGAACGGTCCCGGGCGCCGCCGGGTCGGATTTGTCGATTGCGAGTTGCACTGTCCTCGCGGCTGCCGTCGGGTCTTCCTCGTTCTCCTCCTCGAAGACGAGCGCATTGTGCAGTTGCATGTCTTCAACGATCACTGACCCGCTGCCTTCCGCAAGCGCTGCCGATGCCACCATCGATCCATAGACCGCGCCCGGCGCCACGATCCTGCCGAACACCCGGTGATCGCTCATCCAGGCCGGGTCGGATGGGAAGAGTTCGGTTTCATAGGTTATTTCGCCGGCGGCGGATTCGCGGCGCACGCCAAGCAGGGGATGACCCGAGCTCCCGCGTCGTGCCGCGGGAGCCTCCAGCCAGTGACGGCGTCGTTGAAACGGATAGCCCGGCAGGGAAATCCTGCGCCGGTTCTCGCCCGCGAACAGTCCGGAGAATTGAATCGGCAGTCCGATCTCGTAGGCGGCTGCGACCGCTTCCGCGAACGCCCCATCGTCCGATGTCGCCGACGCTCCGTCCGCGAGCGGCCGCAGGCTTGCCATGACAGCCGGCGCAGACCCTTGAGCCGCTTCAGGCCATGCCGACAGGGTCATCGAAGACAGTACCGTCCGCGGCCCGATCTCGATGACCAGGTCCACTCCAAGCTCGTCCAGCGTGCGAACGCCATCCACGAATGCGACCGCCTCGCGAGCGTGCCGCCTCCAGTAGGCGCCGTCCAGCCGCTCGTCCGCCCCGAGCACGCGGCCGGTCAGGTTACTGACGAAATTCACGGCAGGCGCCTCGACCGACAAGCGGTCCAGTACCGCTTCCAGGTCGTCCAGCGCCGGCTCCATCAGGGCGCTGTGAAAAGCCCTTGAGGTATTCAGGCGCCGCACGCGCACACCCAGGGACTCCAGACGTCCGGATATCTCTTCGATTTCCGCTATCGGGCCGCTGACCACCTGGTGCGTGCCGTTGTAGCCGGAAATATTCACGCCGACGCCCCCGGCGGCGGCGTTGGCAGATTCCACCTCGGCAGCAACCTTTTCGGCTGGCGCAAAGACCGCCGCCATCGCGCCTGGTTTGGTCGCCGACAGTAGCGAGCCCCGCGCTTCGGCAAGGCGCATGCCGTCCTCCAGGCTGAACACGCCCGCCGCCTGTGCGGCCGCCAGTTCGCCCACACTGTGACCCAGCACGACGGCCGGCTGAATACCGATACCTGCCCAGAGCGCGGTGATCGCGCACTCCAGCGCATAGAGCGCCGGCTGCTCCCATGCCGTGTCCGCGAGATCCCCCTGCGCGCCATCACGGCCGAACATCAGATCGAGCAGGGATGCGCCCCGCTCCTCGACGAACACCGCCTCGCAACGGTCGAATACCGCCCTCGCAACCGGCTCGCTCTCGTAGAGCGCCAGCCCCATCCCGGTCCACTGGCTCCCCTGGCCCGTGTACGCGAACGCAATCGTGGCCGGTCCGCGCGTGACCGGCCTCTCTTCACCCTGGGCCACCTCTTGCAGTCCCGAGCGCAGGGATTCCGCGTCCCGAAAAACGACGCCTTCGCGAACATCAAAGTGGCTTCGTCCCACGCTCGCGGTCCAGGCCATGTCCGAAAGCAACGGATCCGGGGCCGCATTGACGGGAGAAAACTCGTTTTCCCTTTCCGCAATCCAATCCAGGTAGCGTGCCGCGAGTTCTCCAAGTGCGGCGGGAGACTTGGCCGAGAGCGGCAGAAGACGCGAGCGGCGCGACGTGGACTGCTGTTCCGGAGCCGGCAGGTGGGAAACGCCTTCCGGCATCGAAACCGCTACCGCCTTCGCAGGCCCAGCTACATCGGCTATGTCGCGTCTCAACCCGGGAGGGAGGTCGTCCCGACCTCCGTCGCCTTGTCCGTCCGGACCCCGGTGTTCTTCCACCACAAGGTGAGCGTTCGTGCCGGAAATCCCGAAGGAATTCACGCCCGCCAGGCGCGGCCGGCTTCCATTGCCCGGCCAGTCCAGCATTTCCGTCGTGATCTTGAGCGGCAGGCTGTCCCAGTCGACGCGCGGATTGGGGTCCCGCAAATGCAGGTGTTTCGGGATCACGCCCTGATTCACGACCAGCACGGCCTTGATCAGCCCCGCCACGCCCGCCGCCGACTCCAGGTGACCCACGTTGGTCTTGACCGAACCGATCAGCAGCGGATTGTCGGTCTTGCGCGCCCGGCCGTAGACGGCGGACACGGCGTCGATTTCGATCGGATCGCCAACGGTGGTACCGGTTCCATGCGCTTCCAGGTAATCCACTTCCAGGGCCTGGACGCCTGCCTGTGACAGGGCTTCCTCGATCACCCTTTCCAGCGCTGGCGTGTTGGGGACCGTCAGGCCGACGCTGGCGCCGCCGTGGTTCACGGCGGAGCCGCGGATGACGGCCCAGATCCGGTCGCCGTCCGCCTCCGCTTCGCTCAGCCGCTTCAGAACAACGACGCCGCAACCCTCTCCGCGAACATAGCCGTCGGCCGAAGCATCGAAGGTCTTGCACTGCCCCTCGGGGGACAACATCATCGCGTCGGCGCGCAATTCGTAAATCCGGCCGTTCAGGATGGCCTGCACCCCGCCCGCAATGGCCAGGTCCGCCTTGCCCTGCTGCAGGTCCGCCACCGCGTCATGTATCGACACCAGCGATGAGGCGCAGGCGGCGTCAACCGCCTTCGCCGGACCCATCAGGCCGAGCACAAACGAGACCCGCCCGGCGGCGCCGTTCAGGTTGGTTCCGCTCAGGGCGTAAAGGCAGGAGGCCGCCTCGGCGGGCTTGCTCGAGTCCACGACCAGCATTCGATACTCGTCGTTGCTGATCCCGGTATAGACGCCGGTGCGGCTCTCCTTGAGCCGGTCGGGGTCGATGCCGGCGTCCTCGAGCGCCTGCCAGCTCGTCTCCAGCATCATCCGCTGCTGCGGATCCAGCAGGGACGCCTCGACCGGAGATATGCGGAAGAACGAGTCGTCGAACTGGTCGATATCGTCAACGAATGCCCCGAAGCGGCAGCCTTCGCTGCGCAACGCATCGTCGGGAAAGAGCTGACCGAAACGCTCGTGCCCGGACCCGGGCACCCACTCGCTTACGGAGTTGCCGCCTTCCTGGAGCAAGTGCCAGAAGGACTCAATACTCGGCGCTCCCGGGAAACGGCAGGCCATGCCCACCACGGCGATCGGTTCGCCGGATCCGGGCTGTTCCGTTCCGGGTGCTTCGGATTCGGCGGGTCGGGCCGAAGAAGAGGATTTGCGCGTCGCCATTACGAGATTTCGCCAGGAACCCCCCGTTCCAAACCGCCGATGGCGGCATCGTGTTCTGTGCTGTCAGTTTAAGTCAAAAACGTTCCACATCTCCCCGCCGCCAGCCAGGGGTTCTACGTTTCTCGGTTGACTGTCATCGCGCCCAAAGAAAAAGCCCCGGAACTGGCCGGGGCTTTTTCAGGTGACGCGGTGCGAAAACGTTAGAAGCTGTAGCTTACATTCACGCCGAAGTGACGTCCGCGATTCAGGTTGACCAGTTGCGCGTACGGGAAGGTGTACGAACCCGTGGTCTGATCGAAGCGCACGAAACGTCGCAGGTCGCGGAAGCGGAACGAGCCGGCCAGCGTGCGGTCATCGAGAATGTTGTTGACGTACGCCGTCAGCTTCCAGTTCGCGTTCTCAAGGCCCGCGCGCAGGTTCCACTTGTATTCCCAGCCGATGTAGGACAGGTTGTAGATTTCCGACCAGCGTTCCCCGGTCATGTTCAGATCGCTTCGGGCGAAGAAATCCCAGTCGTTAATCACGCCCGACTGGTTGTAGTTCGCCGATATCTGGATCTGCCAATCGGGATAGCGGTAGGGCTCGTTGCCGGCAAGATCGGACTCCGTGCCAAGCTGCGGGGCAAAGGTTTCCTCCACAAAGAACTTGTACTCGGGATCCGCGAAGGCAACGGAGCCGGAGAGGACCCACCGCTCCGAGACGACAAAGCTGGATTCCAGTTCCAACCCGTAAACCTCTGTCTTGCCCGCGTTGGTGGCAATGGTCGAGGCCTGACCCTGGGCGTTCAGGAACGTCTGGCGGATCTGCTGGTTCGACCAGTCCAGGTAGTACGCGGCCGCATTGAGCAGCAGGCGCCCATCCATCCACAGAGTCTTGGCTCCCAATTCGTAGTTCCAGAGGGTCTCTTCCTTCACGGCCGGATCTATGCCGAGGTTGAGTGCGACAGCGCGATTGTTGAAGTACCCGGGCTTGTTGCCCTGCGATACGACGCCGTACAGGGTGACGTCTTCACTCGGCTTGTAGTCCACGATGAAACGCGGCAGGGTGCGCTCGAAGCTCGCGGTGTCGAACCGGTACGCTTCAATGTTCTTGCTTGATCCCAATTGCGGAATCTCGGCCGGCGATTGGGGAAAGAACGTGGCAGTGCTCTCCCGCACATCGTCCTCCTGCCAGCGAACATCCAGGCCCAGGGAGAGTTGGTCGGTAAGGCTGTAGGTGACACTGCCGAAAACGGAGACATTTTCAATATGGCGGGAACCACCGGCTTCGCCGTGTGGGCGAGAGGGTGTTAGCCGCAGGTTACGACTGACGAGGTCGTGCTCATAATACGAGGCGCCCACGAAAGCCGACAACCTGTCGGACCCCGGAGCGGTGACCTTCACCTGCAGGCTTCTGTCCTGGAAACCTTGCCAGGCGCGGTTCGCTTCGAGCTGGCCGACGGAACCGAAGACCAGCCCGCCGGTCCCGCCCAAGCCATTGGGAACGCCCATGCTTTCGCTCCAACTTGCATCGTGAAGCTCTTCGAAGACTTGCTGATTCGTGCCGGCTCGCAATTCGAATTCCCAGTCGTTGTCGGTCACATAATCCAGTTCAGCCGTGTAGCGGCGTGTAACCTGGAACTGTCCGACCGGGACGCCGAATCGCTCCTCGACCCTCTTGTTGTTCTGTGCGATGGTATCCATGTCGTCCGGAAGTTCCCCGCAAACGTAGCCCACGGGAATGGTGGAGTTGTAGAACAGGCAGTTGTCCAGCGCATCGGGCAGGCTTGTGGTCGGCGGCGGGCCGTCATCGTCTTCCGCATAGGATGCGGACAACGCAAGCGTGAGGTTTTCCGCAGGCTCGAACAACAACTTGCCGGAGATGGCCCTCGTCTTTTCGTCGCCGATCGTGGCGTTGTCCTCTCCTATCGCCACATTTTTCCACTCGCCGCCAAAACTGTAGGAACGGACGCTCACCATGGCCTTCACGGTGTCCATACCAAACAGCGGGCCGGAAACGGTCACGGCAACATCGGAGCGGCTGTGTTCGCCCAGATCGAAGTCGGCATCGATTGCAAGCTCGTCACCGGGCGACTTGGTTATGTAGTTGACGGCGCCACCGAAAGTCGCGCGGCCGAAGAGCGCCGACTGAGGCCCCTTTAGAACTTCCACCCGTTCAATATTGTTGAAGCCGAACGTAGCGGCCGTGCCCAGGACGAAGAAACCGTCCACGAACACGGAAGAATTCTGACGGTCAACCACCGAGGTGTTGACGACAAGGCCCCGAAAATACGGATTCGAGTCCCGGCGGCCGACCGTTTCGGTGTAGAACCCCGGCGTATAGTCCGCCAGGTCAAGAATGCTGGCGACACCGCGTTCGTAAATGTCGTCATTGGTCAGCGCCGTTACCGTCAAGGGAAGGTCCTGCAGGTTTTCTTCCCGTTTTCGGGCCGTGACGATGATCTCCTCAAGGGCGAGTTCCTGGCCGAAAGCTGGCGCGGAGTCGTAGGATATGGCAATCAGTGCCGCGCCCAACACGGACGCGAGCAACGTGGTTTTTCTTGTCATAACGGCAAGTCCCCTTTGATTCCTGTGGAAAAAGCGCCTTACCCCCGAGGCGCCAGTCGGCAAAAATTATAGCTGCACTTGGGTGTTCAGCCGGCCAGCGCCGGGATCATGGCTGCGGCGCGCCCTGCTCCTTGTCCCGGCACAACGCGTAGAGCCATCCCAGGTTGATGCCGAACCGGTCGGCGTCGTCCACCGCCCAGGCGTAGGCAATGGGCACATGGTTTCCCTTTTCGTGAACGCGGAAAAGCGGGAAGACGCGGTCCGACGGAGAGGCGAATTCGCGGGTGTGCAGCTGGAACTCGATCGTGCGGCCGTCGGGCCACTCGATGTCGGCCGACCCGCCCTGATCGTGCAGTTCGATTTCGGTCAGGAACTCCGTGTTCAGCATGTCGCCGTCAAGGTTGTAGTTGACCGTGCAGATGAACCAGCGGGCCTTCGTCGCCTGAATCCAGTCGTACCGGTCGCCCCCGGTCTCGTTCCAGGTCACCTCGCCCGTCTCCCGGCTGATTTGCCGGTCGCGAGTCCAGTAGTGGTTCGGGCCAAGCACCACCTGATACTCGAACCAGGCCTCGTCGCCGCAGGATTCCCGTTTCATGCCGCCCGAGAACTGACCGCCGTCGAAGCGCATATATACATCGCATGCGTCCGAGAACGGGCGCAACTCGTGCGCGTCGACAGCCGCCAGCCGTTCCGGGTCGAGCCGGGCGCCGATCATGCGGTCATGGCCGTCCCTGAACGCGTGGAGTTTGACCCTCACCGCCTGTTCCTCCTCATCGACGGAAAGCGCATAGACCCGGATTCGCGAGATGTTGGAGGGATCGTTGTTCCGGTACTCCTCGACGTAGAGAACGTTCTCGCCCAGCTCCGGCAGGTCCAGGCGAACGTAATGGGAATGAAGACGGAAAACGGGATCGTAAACAGGAACCGAAAGGCCGCCGCCGGACTGACGGACGATCTGTTCGTGATTGTCGTATTCGCCGGGCCACCACTCCATGATCAGCGCAAGATGGATATCCAGTTCCGTCTTGCCGAAGGTCTGTGCCTGCACGGGCAGTGCAAGGGCAAGACACAGAGCGGCGGTCGTCGGAATACGCATGATCATCTCCCGGGACAGGCTCATACAGCGTGACGCTTGATGCGCGCTGCTGCGCGAGGGCGCGGGGGCCCTCGCTTCAAGCAGCAGTAATTAGATGCCTGGCGGTGACCTACTCTCGCGCGGGGAGACCCCGAACTACCATCGGCGCTGGACGTTTTCACTTCCGAGTTCGGAATGGAATCGGGTGGGACCCGTCCGCTATTGCCACCAGGCGAAAAAGGTGGCGCGTCCCTTCAAATCGGGGACGCGCCCAGGATTGTTCCATGCAATGTTGGGGGTGGGAATGCTTCGGTGTGACGCGGTTTAAGCCGCACGGGCAATTAGTACTGGTTAGCTTCACGCGTTGCCGCGCTTCCACACCCAGCCTATCAACCTTGTAGTCTTCAAGGGCCCTTCAGGGATCCGAAGATCCGGGAAACCTAATCTTGGGGTGGGCTTCCCGCTTAGATGCTTTCAGCGGTTATCCCTTCCGTACATAGCTACCCGGCAATGCCACTGGCGTGACAACCGGAACACCAGAGGTACGTCCACTCCGGTCCTCTCGTACTAGGAGAAGCTCCCCTCAAGTTTCCAACGCCCACGGCAGATAGGGACCGAACTGTCTCACGACGTTCTAAACCCAGCTCGCGTACCACTTTAAATGGCGAACAGCCATACCCTTGGGACCTGCTACAGCCCCAGGATGTGATGAGCCGACATCGAGGTGCCAAACTCCTCCGTCGATGTGGACTCTTGGGAGGAATCAGCCTGTTATCCCCGGAGTACCTTTTATCCGTTTAGCGATGGCCATTCCATACAGAACCACCGGATCACTAAGACCGACTTTCGTCCCTGCTCGACTTGTACGTCTCGCAGTCAAGCACCCTTATGCCTTTACACGCAATGCGCGATGTCCGACCGCGCTGAGGGTACCTTTGTGCTCCTCCGTTACTCTTTGGGAGGAGACCGCCCCAGTCAAACTACCCACCATGCACTGTCCCCGACCCGGATAACGGGCCTGGGTTAGAACCTCAAACAAGCCAGGGTGGTATTTCAAGGTTGGCTCCACGAGAACTGGCGTCCTCGTTTCAAAGCCTCCCACCTATCCTGCACAAGCTGGCTCAAGATCCAGTACAAAGCTGTAGTAAAGGTTCACGGGGTCTTTCCGTCTAGCCGCGGGTACACTGCATCTTCACAGCAATTTCAATTTCACTGAGTCCCGGGTGGAGACAGTGTGGCCATCGTTACGCCATTCGTGCAGGTCGGAACTTACCCGACAAGGAATTTCGCTACCTTAGGACCGTTATAGTTACGGCCGCCGTTTACCGGGGCTTCGGTCACGAGCTTTGCCCAAAAGGGCTAACAAGATCACTTAACCTTCCGGCACCGGGCAGGCGTCACACCCTATACATCCTCTTGCGAGTTAGCAGAGTGCTATGTTTTTAGTAAACAGTCGCAGCCACCTGGTCACTGCGGCCTCCGACAGCTCAGGGAGCAAGTCCCGTCACCGTCAAAGGCGTACCTTCTCCCGAAGTTACGGTACCAATTTGCCTAGTTCCTTCACCCGAGTTCTCTCAAACGCCTTAGGATTCTCTCCCTGCCCACCTGTGTCGGTTTACGGTACGGTCGCCCGTAACCTGATGCTTAGAGGTTTTTCCTGGAAGCATGGTGTAAGCCACTTCCCGGCAATGCCGGTGGTCTCGTATCTCGGCGTTAACGGCGCTCCGGATTTTCCAAAAGCGCCCGCCTACCTACTTTCCCCGGGACAACCAACGCCCGGTAGGCCTAACCTTCTCCGTCACCCCATCGCAGTTACGGCCGGTACAGGAATGTTGACCTGTTTCCCATCGACTACACCTTTCGGTCTCGCCTTAGGGGCCGACTCACCCTGCGCCGATTAGCGTTGCGCAGGAAACCTTGGGCTTCTGGCGTGCGGGTTTTTCACCCGCATAATCGTTACTCATGTCAGCATTCGCACTTCTGATACCTCCAGCACGCCTCGCGACGCACCTTCACTGGCTTACAGAACGCTCCCCTACCCCCGATACGATCCGAAGAAAGTATCGAGCCGCAGCTTCGGTATACGGCTTAAGCCCCGTTAAATCTTCCGCGCAGGCCGACTAGACCAGTGAGCTGTTACGCTTTCTTTAAAGGATGGCTGCTTCTAAGCCAACCTCCTGGCTGTCTGGGC
>VXYS01000011.1 GCA_009845905.1 Gammaproteobacteria bacterium
CGACGACATGGTGGTCAAGGCGCTCTCCTGGGCCCTGCGCGAACTCATCTATTGGCATCCCACCGCCGTGGCAGACTTCCTAGAACAGCACGACCAAGCCTTAGCGCCACGCGTCAAGCGGGAGGTGCGCAACAAGCTGGAGACGGGGCTGAAGAATCCGTAGCTCTAAACGAGAATCAAGATGTACGAAGGAAGCTGCCATTGCGGGAAGATTCGATATCGAATCAATTCGGAACTGAGCGACTTTGGATACTGTCATTGCAGGAGTTGTCGCAAGACAAGTGGGTCCGCACATGGCGCCAATGCAGGGGTCTCCAGACAGCACTTCGACCTCTCCGATCCAGAGGGCGCACTGCGCGAATACGAATCGTCTCCCGGAAAGTACCGAACGTTCTGTTCCAACTGCGGTTCGCCGATTTTTGCCTACTTGGCTGCGACCAGGGATTTGATTCGAGTGCGCCTCGGAACCCTGGACACCCGGCTCAACAAGCGGGCCAAAGCGCATACATTTGTCGGTGACAAAGCGCCTTGGCATGACATCGATGGAAGTCTGCCCCAATTCAGTGAATGGGCTTCGAGAGACGTGCTGATCCAATTGGGATCGCGCCAGCGGTAGCACGTAGTCCGAAAGGGTTCGCTTCGTGCACGAGTAACGTGCCGGAGTCATACCACTCTCGAGCGGTTCAATCGATGTGCCTTGCCATGCTCGGACGGCCCTCGATCTCGAAGCCCAAGGATTCGTGGAACTCGCGAACTTCGAGATTTGTCGCTCGAAATGGAAAGCGCACTCCAACAGCCCAATCGAGGGCGGAACGCCCGCTCCGGAACGGGAGGTCCGAGCGGGCGCGCACGCTCATTGGCGCGGCGCGGCGCTTCATGGTAAACAAGTGCTTGACCAACTTGGGGCATTGCCATGAGCGAGGAGCGCCTTCCGGATCCCGCAACCTGGCCCGGACACACGGGCAATTGGAATCGCTGGCCGAACGATCTCGGCACACTCAACCTAGTGACGCCCGAAGTCACCCGCAGGGGCATCGGATCGGTCGCCACCGGGCAGGTGGTGTCGCTGAGCCGCCCGGTGACTGACCGGGAGCCGATCCGGGGCGACCTGTGTTTCGAGCACACCATGCTCAGTGCCGGCGCATGGGACCTTGAGCCTGAGCGGCCGGAATCGCTGAACTCCGCAGACCACGTCGCCTACCGCACGCACGGCATGGTGAACACGCACCTCGATGCGCTCGCGCACGTCGGCCACAACGGCAAGGGCTTCAATGGCATCGAATTCGGCGACCTCGTCACCAAGGAGGACGGCGTCAAACGCGCCAGCATCAGCAATGCGCGCGCCATCGTGACCCGCGGCGTGCTGATTGATGTGGCCCGCAGGCGCGGGGTGTCGCACCTGCATCCGGGCGAGTTTGTCAGGCCGGAGGAGATCGAAGCGGCGGCTGCCGAGATCGCGCCTGGGGACGCAGCCCTGATCCGCACCGGCGCCACCCTCGAGGACGGCTTGCCGCCCACCGACGACAGTTGCCGGCACGGCACCTGGCAAGGGCTGCACCCCGAATGCGTGGAGGTGCTCGGCGGCCTTGACGTCAGCGTGCTGGCCACCGACTCCGGCGGCGATGTGTTTCCGTCGCCTTACGGACACATCGTACGCTCGCCAGTGCATACGCTTTGCCTCGCCTACTATGGCATCCACCTGCTGCACAACATGGACTTGGAATCGCTGAGCGAAGTCTGCACCGAACAGCAACGGCACCATTTTCTGTTCGTCGTTACCGCCCTGCACATGGAGCGGGCGACGGGGTCGCTGACCAGCCCGGTGGCGGTTCTCTAGTGAACCCGCGATAGAAGCGCGCTGCGCATGGGTGGAAAGGCGCGTTGAATCAACGGAGCAAAGTGACCCAGGCGGCCTTGGACATGAGCCGAGCGCCGTCGGCAGCCGCGGCGCAGCAGGCCTTTGCCGAGATCAAGGCGCTGGGACTCGAACCCCATGTCGCGGAGATCGAATCCCTTGGCTACACCGTCATTCCGCCGGAACGGGTTGGGGCGCCCAAGCTGGTCCCAGAACTTCTGCGCCGCATGTGCGAAATCTCGAAGGAGGCGCGCGGGCAATGGCCAGACCTGCAAAACGGCACCACCCACGCCGACGCAGCGGATCCGATCGAGCGTCAATCGTTTCTGCTCGCCAAGGGCAGGGTGTTCGAACAGGCGCTGATGAACCCCGTCGTGCAGGCCATGGTGGCCTACCTGCTGGGCAACGACGCCGTGCTGTCCACCTGCGGCGGTCGCATCAAGGGCCCCGGCGCCTTGCCGCTGATGCTGCATACCGACCAGACCTTTCACCCCGCGCCCCTGCCCCTAGTCTGCAACGCCACCTACCTGCTGACGGACTACACCAAGGAAAACGGGGCTCTGTGCTTCATCCCCGGCAGTCACCGGCTGCAGCGGCATCCATTGCCCGAGGAGAATTTCAACTTGGACGGCCTGAACCGGCTGCAGGCGGAAGCGGCAGTGGCCCAAGGTCGGCACCTCAGAATTCGCAATCCGCCGGACCTTGCAGTCGTGGAAGCCCCCGCCGGGTCGCTGGCGGTCTGGCCGGGAAACACTTGGCACGGCGCAGTGCCCCGCTCCAAGCCGGGCTTGCGCGTCAATCTGATCCTGTACTTCTGCAACAAGTGGCTGCGCCCGCAAGAGGCCTATCGGGAGTGCCTGCCCCAAGACGTACTCGACCGCAACGACGAACAGTTCGCCCGCTTGGTCGGCTCTGACATCTTCTATG
>VXYS01000012.1 GCA_009845905.1 Gammaproteobacteria bacterium
GGGCGGAGGCGGAGGCGGAGGAGGAGTCGGCCTTTGCGACCCGCCGCCTCCGCAGGCGTCCAGCGCGAGCGCCAGCGCGGGCAGGATAAGAATATCCGCACGCGATGGGTTTTCCCGACGCCGACGTATCGCCCCTTCAAGGCGATCCTGCAAGAGTTGAATTACGGTTCCTGACTTAGACATGAGCCTGCCTCCTTACCGAGCAAGTTCAATTGGTTGAAATGTGGTCGAGCCCTCCCGGGCGGAATGACGCAATAGTATAACTCCGTGACCTGTCAAGCAAGCCATCGGGCGAATTATAGGGCACACACCTTTCCGATGTATAGACGAATCTATGAGTGAATCGACATTTCCCCGGAACGGGGCCCCAAAATCGATCACACCGGTTTGCCGCTTCACCCGACTAACCGGCCGTGGCCTAGTGAGTGTTGCATCTTCCCCCCCGATCACCGTAATCCCATAAGGAATTCCAGGATCATTTGGTCTCGTTGGCACGATTCTACACGAAAGAACGCGCGCAAGTCATTCATTTTTTCAAAAGTTTCAGCCTGCCCGGAATCGCAGCACGTCGCCGTCGCGGACTTCGTAATCGCGCCCCTTCAGGTCGGGACGGGGCTGCGGGGTGCTCGCGAAAGCCTGCCAGTGGGTGACTTCGGCGCGCACGAAACGCTGCTGGAAATCGGTGTGTACGCGGCCTGCGGCGTAGTGGGCGGTGGCGCCGTCGGGGATCAGCCAGGCGCGGGCTTCGGAGGGGCCCGCGGTGAAGAAGGTATTGAGGTTCAGCAGGGTGCTCAGCGCCTGCATGAAGCGCTGGAGGGTTTCGTGCGGGAGGCCGAGTCCCTTGCGCAGGTCCTGCTGCTCTTCCCGCGGCATTGCGGCGAGCTCGGACTCGAGCTGAGCGGTGACGCGAACGGCGGGTTTGCCGTGTTTTGCGGCGAATTGCTCGGCGAGGTCGGCCGGGCCGCCTGTTGCGAGGTGTTCTTCGGCGACATTGAGGGCGTAGAGCGTGGGCATTGCGGTTAGTAGTGGGAGGACGGGACGTCCTCCCTCCCAGGTTCCCTCTGCCAAGTGTTCGTGGAGGGATTCGAGTTCCTCGACGCGCTTTTTCAGGTCGGGGTGGCCGGACTTGGCGCGGCGGCGGGCGGAATCCAGGGCGCGCTCGACCGTGGCCAGGTCCGCGAGCATCAGTTCGGTGTTCACGATTTCGGCGTCATCGACTGGATCGACGGCGCCCGACACGTGCGTTACGCGCCCGGATTCGAAGCAGCGCAGCACGTGCACCGCGGCGTCGGCCTCGCGCACCTGGGCCAGAAAGCGGTTGCCCAGCCCCTCACCGCGCGACGCGCCCTTCACCAGGCCGGCCACGTCAACGAGTTCCAGCGTGGCATGGACCTTTTGCTGCATGCCGGCGGCTTGCGCCACGGCGTCCAGCCGCGGATCGGGGATGGGGACGCGCGCGACGTTCGGATCGATCGTGCAGAAGGGCCGGTTCTCGGTGGGAACTTCGGCGGCGGCCAGGGCGTTGAAGAGCGTGGACTTGCCGACGTTGGGCAAGCCGATGATCGCGGCTTTCACTGAGGGGGTTCAGTGTGGAGTTGGGTCATGGCGGCCTGCATTCCTTTTATATATAGGGTGTCGAAGGCCTGCAGCGCGTCCTGCATGGCTTCTTCGATGGCCTTGCTCTCGGCGGCCGTGGGTTTCGACAGTACATAAGGAGTAACGCGGTCCTTGTCGCCGGGGTGCCCTACTCCCAGGCGCAGGCGGTTGAAGTCGGGGCCGCAGTGGCGGATCACGTCGCGCAGGCCGTTGTGGCCGCCGTGGCCGCCGCCGGTCTTGAGCCGCGCCGTGCCGGGCGGCAGGTCGAGGTCGTCGTGAACGACCAGCGCGGCCGACGGCGCCAGCTTGAAGTAGTCGAGGACGCCGCGCACGACCTGGCCGCTGGAGTTCATCCAGGCCAGCGGCTTGATCAGCATCACGCGCGCGCCTTCGATGTCGACGCGGGCCGCGGCGGCCTGCGCGCGTCTGTCTCCAGAGAAAGCCGGCGCCTTGTAGCGCTCGGCGAGCAGGTCGATGAATCGAAAGCCGGCGTTGTGCCGGTCGTGAGCGTGATCGGGGCCCGGATTGCCCAGGCCGAAGACCAGTTCGGGCGGGGCTTCAGCCCTCTCCAGAGGATTCCTCTTCGGCCGCCGCCTCTTCGCCCTCGGCGGCCTCGGCCTCGGCCTCTTCGTCGAGCAGCTCTTCGTCTTCCTCCACTTCGTCCACCTCGGCGACGCGGCGCAGGGCGATGGAAACCACCGGGTGGTCGGTGTCGCCGTGAACGCGCTCGTTCACCGAAACGCCTTCCGGAATGTCGAGGTCGGACAGGTGCAGCATTGCATCGAGCTCCACCTCGGACAGGTCCACCTCGATCTGCTCGGGCAGGTCCTTGGGCAGGCAGATGATGTGCAGCTCGTTCAGCAGGTGGGAAACGCTGCCGCCCATCTTCACGCCCGGCGACACCTCGGCGTTGAGCAGGCTGATGGGCACGGCCATGCGGATGGTCTCCTCGTCGCGCACCCGCTGCAGGTCGATATGCAGCACCGCGTTGCGGGACGGATGGCGCTGCACGTCCTTGACGATGGCCGGCTGCGACTTGTCGCCGACGCGGATGTTCAGCACCCGCGAGCGGAAAGTGGGGTCCTCGAGCCGCCGGTTCAGGATCTCGGAAGAGAACGACAGCATGCGCGCTGGGCGCCCGGCGCCGTACAGCACCGCCGGCGCTTTTCCTTCACGGCGGGCGCGGCGCGCGGAACGCTTGCCGCTGCCTTCGCGGAGCTCGCCTTCGAGATCGATCATCGTGGCCATGGCGCGCGGGATTTTACTTCATTGGGTGCCTGGGAGGGAGGACGTCCCGTCCTCCGTGAAGGCGAGACGCCTTCGCCCCCAGGAGCACCGTCCTAAGGGGTGGAGGCGGCGGCGGTTGTGGGGTGGCGCTTGCGCAGCGCCTGCACGGCGCGAGTCACGGTGCTGGCCGGGCGGGTGCGGCCGGCCAGCATGGCGTAAACGCACGGCACTATGTACAAGGTAAGCACCACCGACACCAGCACGCCGCCCAGCACCACCACGCCCAGCGTCCGCCGGGCGGCGGAACCGGGGCCGTCGCTGACGATCAGCGGGATGGTGCCGCCCACCGTGCACATGCTGGTCATCAGCACCGGGCGCAGCCGGGTGGTGGCGCCTTCCAGCACCGCCTTGACCACCGGCAAGCCGCGATCGCGGAGCTGATTGGAGAACTCCACGATCAGGATGCCGTTCTTGGCCGCCAGGCCGATCAGCATGATGCAGCCGGTGAGGCTGAACACGTTCAGCGTGCCTCCCACGACATTCAGGCCCAGCATCCCGCCGGTCAGCGCCAGTGGCACGGTGAGCAGGATGATGAAGGGGTGGATGAAGCTCTCGAACTGCGCCGCCAGCACCAGGAAGCAGATGACCAGCGCGAGCAGGAAACTGAAGTAGATCTGGCCGCCTGATTCCACGTACTCGCGCGACTCGCCGTCGTAATCGATGCTCAGGGATTCGTCCTGCACTTCCTCGGCGATGACCGTGTTCATGTAGTCCAGCGCCTCGCCCAGCGAGTAGCCGGGTTCGATGTTGGCGGACAGCTTGATGGAACGCTGGCGGTTGAAGCGCTGGAACTGGCGCGGACCGGAACTTTCCTCCAGCCGCACCAGGCTGGCCAGGGGCACCAGGTCGCCGGACACCGAGCGCACGTAGATGTTGTTGAGGTCCTGCGGCGTGACCCGGTCCTCCTCGGAGGCCTGCAGCACCACGTTGTATTCCTCGCCGCGGTCGATGAAGGTGGTGACGCGGCGCGAACCCAGCATCGTCTGCAACGTCTCGCCCACCTCGCGCAGCGACACGCCGAGGTCGGTGGCGCGGGCCCGGTCCACGCCCACCTTGATCTGCGGTTGGGCTTCGTAGTAGTCCGAAGTCATGCCCAGGATGCGCGGGTTCTCGCGCACCCGGTCCAGCACCCGGTCGCGCCATTGGGCGATCGTCTCGTATTCGTTGCCGCGCAGCACCACCTGCAGCTCGCGGCCGCCGCCCATGTTCAGGCTGGGCGGCAGGAAAACCATGGCGCGCACGCCCGGCATTTCGGACAGCGGGCCGCGCATCTGCCCGGCGATCTCCATCGCGGTAAAGCGGCGCTCGTCGTGCGACTCCAGCGGCATGTACATGAAGGCGGCGGTGATGTCGCTGCCGGCGCCCCAGCCTCCGGTGCGGATGATGGTGCGGCGCGCCTCGCCGGCTTCCACCTGGCGTATCGCGATGTCCTCGATCTGCGAGATCTGATCGTCCATGTAGTCGAAGCTGGCGCCTTCGGGGCCCTGCACCATCACGATCATCATGCCTCGGTCTTCCAGGGGCGCGTATTCCTGGGGCAACTGTTCGAACAGGAAATAGCCGCCCGCCGACACGCCCGCCACCAGCACCAGCGCCATCCACGGCGCGCGCAGGGCGCGGGTCATGCCGGAGCGGTAGGCGCCGGCCAGCGCGCGGAAGGCCTGTCCGCGCTTGCGGCCGCGTTCGGACGAGGTGACCTGAGCCTGGGATCGCATCATCCGCGAACACATCATGGGCACCAGGGTGAGCGCCACCAGCGAGGAAAAGACCACCGCCGACGCCAATGCGATGCCGAACTCGCCGAACAGCACGCCGATGCGCCCGGGCGCAAGGGCCACCGGCAGGAACACCGACACCAGAACCACCGTCGTGGCGATCACGGCGAAGCCGATCTGGCGGCTGCCGTCGATGGCCGCCAGCAGCGGCGGGCTGCCCTGCTCGCGGTGGCGCACGATGTTCTCCAGCACCACGATGGCGTCGTCCACCACCAGGCCGATGGCCAGCACGGCGGCCAGCAGCGTGAGCGTGTTGATCGTGTAGCCCAGCACCGCCATGACCATCGCCGCGGCGATGATGGACACTGGGATGGTGAGTCCGGGAATCAGTGTGGCGCGCCAGGAGTTGAGGAACAGCAGCATCACCACCAGCACCACGCCCAGGGCGATCGCCAGCGCCCGGATCACTTCGGCCATGGACTTGCCCACGAACTCGGAGAAATCCACGTTCACGTCCAGGTTGATGTCGTCGGGGAGCGACGACTGCAGGCGGTCCACCTGTTCGATCACGGCCTGGTTGACGGCCACGATATTGGCCTGTGCCTGCGGAACGATCCCCAGGCTCACGCCCGCCTGCTTGTTGGAGCGGGCGATGGAACGGGTGTCCTCCGGCTCCAGGCGCACGTCCGCCACTTCGTTGAGGTGCACGAAGCGGCCCGATGCGCCGCGGCCGATCACCAGCGCGCCGAAGTCCTCGGGCGTGTCCAGGCGGGTCACCGCGCGCAGCGTGAATTCGCGGTCCACCGACTCGATGCGGCCGGCGGGCAGTTCCACGTTCTCGCGCCGCAACGTGTTCTCCACGTCCTGCACGGTGAGGCCGCGCGCCGCCAGTGCGTCGCGGTCCAGCCACACGCGCATGGCGGGGCGGCGGCCGCCGTTCATGCGGACCGAAGCCACGCCGTCCACCACGCCGAGACGGTCCACGATATTGCGCTCGGCGTAGTCGGTCATTTCCATCACAGAGCGGGTGTCGCTGGACACGTCCACGTACATCGTGGCGTCCATCATGTTGTCCTGCTTGGTGATCTGCGGCGGGTCGGCTTCTTCCGGCAGCATGCGCAGCACCCGCGAGACGCGCTCGCGCACGTCGTTGGCGGCGCCGTCGATATCGCGGTCGAGGTCGAATTCCATCGTGATGGTGGAGCGCTCGTCCTGGCTGCGCGAGGTCATCTTCACCATGCCCTCCAGGCCGGCCACCTCGTCTTCCAGCACCTGGGTGATGCGCCGCTCGATCACGTCGCCGGACGCGCCGGTGTAGCGCGTGTCGACGGAAACCACCGGCGGCTGCACGTCGGGGAATTCGCGTACCGAAAGCGTGCTGCCCGCCAGGAGGCCGAGGATCAGCAGCACCAGGCTGATCACGGCGGCCAGCACCGGGCGGCGCACGGAAATATCGGAAATCAGCATGGACCGGCTACCTGCGCGTCATTGCCGCGGGCCGGCGGGTGTGCGCGCGCCGGCGGCGCTGCCTCCCGTGGGCGGTCCGGTCGGGGCGCCGGCCATGCGCACCGGAAGTCCGTCGCGTATCCGCTGCACGCCCTGCGTGACGATCTGTTCGCCGGGCTGAAGGCCGCCCAGGATCTCCACCTGGCCCGGCCGGCGCGAACCCAGCGACACCTGGCGCTCCTCGGCGCGGCCCTCGTCCACCACATAGACGAACTGCCGGCCCTGGCGCGGCACCAGCGCCGCCTCGGGCGCCAGCACCACGTTCTCGCGGCGCCGGGAAATGTCAACCTGCAGGAACATGCCGGGTTTGAGCGCCCCGTCTTCATTGGGCATCAGCGCCACGACCGCCAGCGAGCGGGTCATGGGGTCCACGCGGCTGTCCACGCTGGTTACCGTGCCGGTGAAGGCGCGGTCCGGCCAGGCCGCTGCGGTTGCCTCGATTGCGAGGTCCTCCCGCATGACGGACAGGTACTCCTCGGGCACCGAAAACTCGATCTTCATGACGGCGGTGTCGTCGAGCGTGGTGATGACGGTGTTGGGCTGCACCAGGCCGCCGATGCTGATCCTTCTCAAGCCCACTTCGCCGGAAAACGGCGCGCGGATGATGGTGTCCTCCAGGCGGGCGCGGGCGGAGTTCACCTGCGCCTCGGCCACCTGGAGCTGCGCCTGGATCTCTTCCAGTTCCACTTCGGACACCACCTGGCTGGCGGCCAGCGTTTCCAGGCGGCCGTAGCGGCTGCGCCGCTCGCGCAGGTTGGCCTCGGCCAGGTCGAGGTCGGCGCGGATCTCGCGGCTGTCGAGTTCCACCAGCACCTGGCCTTCGTCCACGCTCTGGCCTTCCTCGAAATGGATGACGGACACCACGCTGGATACGCGCGGCGTTACGTCGATGGCTTCGTTGGCGCGGGCGGTGGCCAGCGCGGTGTAGTTGTCGGTGATGTCGCCCAGCAGGACGGCTTCGGTGACCACGGGCGGCGGGCCGCCGCCGAAACGCGCCATGTTGTTGGCCTCTTCTCCCCCGCAGCCCGCAAGCAGCATGGCCAGCGCCGCGAGGACACCGGTGGCGGCGTTTGTTCGCAGAGCGTGTTGGGAGCGGGAAAGGGACATGGTGCGAGGAAACAATTCGGGTTGTCCGCCAAAGCGGATTTGACCCCCCCATTGTAGCGCCCCGCCGAAACCGGACGCCTTTTCCCCAATGGACCAGGGCGTCCTGCCCTTGTCCCTCCGTCCTGGAATCTTACTATACGATAAACCTCCTGGGGCGCACCGGAGGACAGACCATGGTCACACTGTTTCGAAACCTTTGCGGTGGTCTCATGCTGGGGCTTTTCATCCTGGCCGGCGGCGACGCCATGGCGCGCACCGTCAAGGGCGTCAAGGTCACCGACCGGATCTACATGGCCACCGACATGAGCCGCACCTTCCTGGTCGTCACCCCCGAAGGGAACGTGGTCATCGACACGACCACGCGCGATTCCGCCCCGCGCCACTACGAGGTGTTGCGCGGGATGAGTTCGGCGCCGGTGAAGTACATCCTTCTCACGCACGCGCACGAGGACCATGTGGGCGGCGTGCACCTGTGGCGGGAAGAAGGCACCGAGGTCATCGCGCAGCGGCGATTCGTGGAATACATGCACTATCGCGAACGGCTCGCGGGTTTCTTCCAGTACCGGAACGAGGCCCAGTTCCTCGCTCCGCCGAGGGACGTGAAGTCGAAGGGCAATTTCGCCGCGGAGATTCCCACCACCGTCCTGTTCGACGACAAGTACGAGTTCGAGTTCGGCGGACTGACGTTCAGGATGATGCACACGCCGGGAGAAACCTGGGACCACTCGACCGTGTGGATCCCGGAGTTGAAGGCAGCGTTCATCGGCGACAACTACTACAGCAGTTTTCCGAACATCGCCGCGCTTCGGGGCGCCCCGCCGCGGTTCGCGCTGGACTACGTCAGTTCCATCGACGTCGTGCTCGCGCTGGACCCGGAACTGGTGCTGGTGGCGCACGCGCCGCCGCTGGTGGGCACCGAAGAGATCCAGTCGAAGCTGGGCGATTACCGCGACGCGATCGAGTACGTCCACGACGCGACCGTGCGCGGGCTCAACGACGGCAAGGACGTCTTTACCGTGATGAACGAGGTGAAGCTGCCGGAGCGGTTCGAGATCGACGAATCGTATGGCGGCGTGGCCTGGAGCGTGCGCGGTATCTACCACGGCTACGCGGGCTGGTTCGACGGCGAACCGGCCACGCTGCTGTCGGAATCGCCGGACGTGAAGATCCGTGAGCTGGTGGACATGGCCGGCGGCGTGGACGCGGTCGTGAAGCGCGCCGAGGAGCTGGAGGACGAAGGCGACCTGGTGCTGAGCCTGAACATGGCCAACGCGGCGCTGGCCGTGGACCCGAACCACCCGGGCGCCCTGGCCGTGCGCGTTTCGCTGCTGACCGAGCTGGGCCGCAACGAGAAGAACTTCAACGCCCGAAGCTGGATGGGCTACCACCGCCGCCAGGCCGCCAGACGCCTCGCCGCCCAGGAGTAGCCTGCGCCTGGGAGCGAGGGCATGCCCCTCGCCGCGTGTCCCTGTCCGGCTTTAGCCGAAGAGGGCGTTGTACATGATGATCAGGATGGCGGCGGGGGCCACGACCCGCAGCAGCCACAGCCAGACGGTGAATAGCGCGCCGGTTTGCCAGCCCAGTTCGCCGAGCAGGAGCGCCTGGTTCATGCGCCAGCCGGCGAACAGCGCCATCAGCGCGCCGCCCAGCGGCATCATGATCGTGGCCGTGAGGTAGTCGATCAGTTCGAAGGGGTTTTTGCCCGCGATCACGTTCCATTCCGCGCCTTCACCGAACGACAGGACCGTCAGCCAGCCAAGGCCCCACAGCGTGGCGCCCACCGAGAGGGTGGCCGCCCAGCGGCCGAGCTGCAGGCGCTCCTGTATCAGCGTCACCGCGGCTTCCATCAGCGCGATGGCCGACGTCAACGCCGCGAACCCCAGCAGCAGGAAGAATATCGAGCCGAAGACGGTCCCGCCGGGCATTCCGCCGAAGGCGATGGGCAGCGTCAGGAACACCAGCGAGGGGCCGGAGCCGGGCTCCAGCCCGTTGGCGAACACCAGCGGGAAGATCGCGATGCCGGCCAGCACCGCAACACCGGTGTCGGCGATGGTGATCCCCACGCAGGTCTGCGGAAGCGAGACCTCGCGCGGCGCGAACGCCCCGTACATCATCATCAGCCCCATGGCCACGCCGATCGAGAAGAAGGCATGGCTGATGGCCTCCAGCGCGGAAGCGGCCGTGAGTTGCCCGAAGCGGAAATCGAACATGAAGTTGAGGCCGGCGGCGGCGTCCCCTTCGATCAGCGCATAGGCGATCACGGCCAGCAGGAGGAGGAAAAGCAACGGCATCAGGAGCCGCACCGCCGCCTCGATGCCGTGGCGTACGTTTCGGCCCACGATCAGGCAGCTCGCAACCATGAACAGCGTGTGCCAGGCGCCCAGGCGGAGCGGGTTGTCGTTGAGCCCGGCGTTCAGCGCTTCCGCGGATTCCCGGGTCAGCCCCTTGAACGCGCCGCGCGCCGCCAGGAACAGGTAGTCGACGGTGCTCCCGGCGATCACGCTGTAGAAGCTCATGATCAGGTAGCCGGTCAAAAGGCCCATGCCGCCCACCAGCCCCCAGGCGGCCCAGCGGCCGCTCTCGGTGGACACCGCGGCCATGGCGGTAAAGGGACTGGCGCGCCCGTGGCGGCCGATCGCAACCTCCACCGAAAGGATGGGCACTGCCACCAGGAAGGCGGCCACCAGATAGACGAACACGAAGGCGCCGCCGCCGTTCTCCCCCATGATGTAAGGGAAACGCCAGATATTCCCGAGCCCGATGGCGCCGCCGACGGAGGCGAGCAGAAAAGTGCGCCCCGAACTCCAGCGCCGGGCGGAAGTGTTCTCTGGCATGGCCTACCTGCTCCTTCTGAAAGCTGCGCGCATCATGCCACACGGCCCGCCGACGCAGCCTAAACCCAGTTGGCCACTCGCAGTCCGTCGATTCGTTGAAATTCCCGCTGGTTGTTGGTGATCAGCGTAAGCCCTTCACTGCGGGCATGGGCGGCAATGTGCAGATCGTTTACGCCGATCGGTTTGCCCTGTCGTTCCAGGTCGGCACGAATGTCTCCATAGTGAGCCGCGGCCTTGACACCGTAATCCAGTGTTTGCAGGCGTGAGACGAAGTCTTCAACACGCTCGAGATTGCGCCCGGGCTGCTGACTCTTACGTACTCCGTGCAAGAGTTCCGCGAAAGTAATGCTGCTGATACACATATGCCCGGCGTGCCGATTGAATATGTCTAGAAGATCGGCGGGCCTGCGCTTGATGACATAGATTGCGATGTTGGTGTCCAACATGAAGTTGAGCATGAGGGCCTCCTTTCCCATCGCGAGATCCTAAAGTGGCTCTCGGTCCGGCTGCTGCTGGTCGGGACGATCTGCCATGAAATCTTCGCTAGCGTCTGAGCCTTCCAGAAAGAAACTGTCCCACGCGTGGCCGGCAGGCGAAAGAATACGCTCCGTTCCCTTCACGCGCACATGGACTCTCTTTACGTTGGCGGGGAAGCGCGTTTCGGCAGGCAAACGGACGGCCTGGGTGCGGTTGTTCTCAAATACGGACCCAATGGGCACAGTGTTTCTCCGCTGCTAGATACAGCATATATATAGCACAAATGAGTTGTGCTGGGAAGTCATGCGCAGCACAACCTGTCCGGCTGCGAACGTGCGGTTTTATTGTGCACGATCAGGGCAAATAAAAGTAGTGTAAAAGCTTGATTCCATTGGTGATTCATGCTATAGTTCAGGCTCATCAACGGATTGATACGGAGCCTCGAAATGGACTTTCACTTCACCTCCTCCCACGCCCCTGTTCGCGACGCCGAACCTCTCCCGGCAGGCGCTGTTTACCCTTCTCCGGACGCCGATGTGCGAATGGCCGAGCGGCAGCGCGAAGATGCCGAGCTCAATGCTCTGGAGGCCGAGATCACCCAGGTGTGGGGCCACATCAACGCGGCCACCGCGCATTTCCTGACCCTCGTTGCGGAATTCGACCGCCGGGAGGGTTGGGCCCAGCACGGCATGGCGAGTTGCGCCCAGTGGCTTGGCTGGCAATGCGGCATCGGCCGGGTGGCGGCGACCGAGAAGGTGCGTACGGCCCGCGCCCTGGAATCGCTGCCGAAGATCTCGAAAGCGTTCGGCGAAGGCCGTCTGTCGTATTCGAAGGTGCGCGCGCTCACGCGGGTGGCGACGGTCGAGACGGAAGAGATCTTGCTGCACATTGCCCTGAACGGAACGGCGGCGCATGTGGAGCGCACGGTGCGGGGATTCCGGAGAGTGAAGCGTTATCTCGAGCGTGACGAGGCCGAGGCGATGCACGAGCGGCGCTACCTGTCCTGGCGTCAGGACGCCGACGGCAGCGTACGGATCGAGGCCCGTTTGACGCCCGAGGCGGGCGAGATGTTGCGCAAGGCGCTGGAAGCGGCCCACGCGCAACTCGAGGAGCGGAGCGCAGACGCGGAGAGCGCCGGGACAGCGGATGCGGCAAAGGATGCTGGGATGAGCGAGGCGGAGGCGGATGCAGCGTCCACAAGTGTTTCCGCGGAAACATCCGCGCAGCCACGAACGCGGCCCGCGCTGCCGCCATGCTGGGATGCGGCGCCCGAAAATGTTTCCGCGGAAACACTTCCCCGCAGCGCCGGTCAACGGCGCGCGGACGCGCTGGAGCATATCGTCCAGCGGTTTCTGGCCGGGGGCGGTTCACGTTCCACCGCAGGCGCGCATGAAGTTGTGGTGCACATCGCCCACGACGCCTTGTGTGACGTTCCGGAGAGCAGCGGTGCCGAATTCGAGAACGGCCGTCCCGTGGCGGTGGAGACGGCTAGGCGGTTGGGCTGCGACGGCGCCCTGGTCGGCGTGGTGGAAGGTGCGAAGGGCGAGCCGCTCGCGATCGGGCGAAGGACGCGCGCCGTGCCTCCGGCGATCCGGCGCGCGTTGCGCGTTCGCGACGGGGGCTGTCGCTTTCCGGGGTGCGACCGTTCGCGCTATGTGCAGGCCCACCACATCAAGCATTGGGCCGATGGGGGAGAGACAAGCCTGGGCAACCTGGTGACCTTGTGTTCGTTTCATCACCGGCTGGTGCATGAAGGGGGTTATGGCGTTCATGTGGACGAGGGCGAGATCAAGTTCACGCGCCCGGACGGTGGAGTGATCCCACCAGCGGGGAAGGTGCAAAGGGGGTGTTTCCGCGGAAACATCTGCGCAGAGTCCGGAAACACTTGTGCAAAGCCCGGAAACGCCTGCACAGCTCCCGGAAATGCCTGCGCAGCCGGCGGCGCGGAGCAGCTTGAGGCGTTCAATACGGCGCGCGGGCATACCATCGACGCCGGAACCGCCCGTTGCCGCTGGCGCGGCGAGCGCATGAACTACGACATCGCCATCGAAGCGCTGTGCCGCGAGGCAGGCTACGGATAACGGGCTAGAAAAAACAAGCTTTCAGAGCGGTCCTCTATCCGGCTGTCGCTGGGCGGCGCGGGTCGCCAGCAAGATGGCTCTCCGTTGCCAGGCGGCCAGGGGGTTATTCGGGGCTTGCGTCTTCTACCAGGCGGACTACGGCCATGGGGGCGGCGTCGCCGGGGCGGTGGCCTTTTTTGAGGATGCTCAGGTAGCCGCCGGGGCGTTCCTTGAAGCGCGGACCGAGTTCGTCGAACAGCTTGCCCACGGCCTTCTTGTTGCGCAGGCGGTTGAAGGCGAGGCGCCGGCGGGCCACGCCGTCTTCGCCGGCCAGCGTGATCAGGGGTTCCACCACGCGCCTCAGCTCCTTGGCCTTGGGCACGGTGGTGGTGATGCTCTCGTGCTCGATCAGCGAGGCCGCCATGTTGCGGAACATGGCGCGCCGGTGGTCGCTGGTGCGGCCCAGGATGCGGCCGGATTTGCGATGACGCATGACTACGCCGCGGTCTTGAGGCCCGCCGGCGGCCACTCGGGCAGCTCGGAGCCCAGCTCCAGGCCGCGCTCGCCGAGCTTCTCCTGGATTTCCGTCAGCGAGCGCTTGCCGAGATTCGGCGTGCGCAGCAATTCTGCGTCGGTCTTCTGCACCAGGTCGCCCACGAAGTGGATGTTTTCGGCCTTCAGGCAGTTCACCGAGCGGGCGTTGAGCTGCAGGTCCTCAATCGGCGACATGTAGAGCTGGCGCAGTTGCGGGTCGATGCCCATCAGGCCGACGTTCTCGCTCGGCGCCAGGTCCACGAACACGGTGAGCTGGTCGCGCAGGATTTCGCCGGCGCGGCGCACGGCGTCGCCCGGATCGATGGCGCCGTTGGTCTCCAGCTCCACGATCAGGCGGTCGAGGTCGGTGCGGCGTTCCACGCGGGCGGACTCGACGTCGTAACTGACGCGGCGGACCGGGCTGAACGAAGCGTCGAGTTGCAGCCGGCCCATCGTGACGCTGCCCTCGGTGATATCGGCCATGCGCGTGGCCGGGCGGTAGCCGCGGCCGGTGGCCACGGTCAGACGCATGCTCAGCTCCACGCCGGAAGTCAGCGTGGCGATGTGCTGGTCCGGGTTGACCACCTCGACGTCATGGTCGGTGGCGATGTCGCCGGCCGTCACCTGGCCCGGCCCCTTCTTCACCAGCATCAGCTCGGCGCTGGCGCGCGCGTGCATGCGCACGGCCACGTCCTTGAGGTTCAGCAGGATCTCCACCACGTCTTCCTTGACCCCCTCGATGGAGCTGTATTCATGCAGCACCTCGTTCTGGATCTCGGCCTCGATGATGGCGGCGCCCGGCATGCTCGACAGCAGCAGGCGGCGCAGCGCGTTGCCCAGCGTGTGGCCGAAGCCGCGTTCCAGCGGTTCGATCGTGATGCGGGCGCGGTTCGGGTGGCCGCGCTCCTCCACGCGAACGATGCGGGGTTTCAGGAAGGTATGTACTGATTGGTCCATGGCGCTTGCACTCCTGCTACTTGGAATAAAGCTCTACAACCAGGCTTTCGTTAATGTCGGGCAGAATCTCCTCGCGCTCCGGCAGGCTCTTGACCGTGCCGGACAGCGCTTTCTGGTCCACCTCCAGCCACTCGGGGAAGCCGAGCTGGCGGGCGATCTCCAGGGCGTTCTGGATCCTGAGCTGCTCCTTGGCGCGCGGATGCACGGCAACGACGTCGCCCGCCTTGACCTGGTAGGACGGGATGTTGACCGCGCGGCCGTTGACCTGGATTCCGCGGTGCGTGACGAGCTGCCGGGCCTCGGGCCGGGTGGCGCCGAATCCCAGGCGATAGACGATGTTGTCCAGGCGGCCTTCCAGCAGCCTCAGCAGGTTGTCGCCGGTGGAGCCCTTCTGGCGCGCCGCGCGCTTGTAGTAGTTGCGGAACTGCCGCTCGAGCACGCCGTACATGCGCCTCAGCTTCTGCTTCTCGCGAAGCTGCAGGCCGTAATCGGACATGCGCCCGGGGCGCTGGGTGCTGCGCGCGCCGGGCACGCGGTCGTGGCGGCACTTGTCCTCGAGCGAGCGCACCCGGCTCTTGAGCAGCAGGTCGGTGCCCTCGCGCCGCGAGAGCTTGCATACGGGTCCGGTGTAACGGGCCATGCCTTGAGCCTCCCTATACGCGGCGCCGCTTGGGCGCGCGGCAGCCGTTGTGCGGGATCGGGGTGACATCCTCGATGTGGGTGATGCGGAAACCGGCGGCGTTGAGCGCCCGGACCGCGGACTCGCGCCCGGGGCCGGGGCCGCGCACCCTGACCTGCAGGTTGGCCATGCCCATTTCGCGGGCCCGGTTGGCGGCGCGTTCGGCCGCTACCTGGGCGGCGAACGGCGTGGACTTGCGCGAACCGCGGAAGCCCGAGCCGCCGGAAGTGGCCCAGGACAGCGCGTTGCCCTGCGGGTCGGTGATCGTGATGATGGTGTTGTTGAACGACGCGTGGATGTGCGCGATGCCGTCCACGACATGGCGCCGGGTCGCCTTCTTGCGGGGTTTGGGTTTTGCCATCTCGATAACCCCTTATTTGCGGATGGGCCGGCGCGGACCCTTGCGGGTGCGCGCATTCGTGCGGCTGCGCTGGCCGCGCACCGGCAGCCCGCGCCGGTGGCGCAGTCCGCGGTAGCAGCCGAGATCCATAAGCCGCTTGACGTTCATCGAGTTCTCGCGCCGCAGGTCGCCTTCGAGCTGGTAGCGGGCCACGCTGGAGCGGATGCGCTCGATCGCGGGCTCGTCCAGATCCTTGACCTGCACGTCGGGCTGGACGTTCGAGAGCTGGCAGATCTCCAGGGCTCGGGCGGGCCCGATGCCGAAGATGTGCGTGAGCGCCACCCGCACGTGCTTGTAGACGGGCACATTGATGCCGGCTATGCGCGCCATGCTCAGCCCTGCCTTTGCTTGTGCCGCGGGTCCGTGCACAGGACCCGGAGCACACCCTTGCGCCGCACGATCTTGCAGTTGCGGCAGATCTTCTTTACCGATGCGCGTACTTTCATGCTTGCATCTCCTTCAAGCCGTCAACCAGCGCTCAGCGCAGGCCCCTGCGGCCGTACGAGCCGAGGTTGGCTTTCTTCATCAGGCCCTCGTACTGGTGCGACATCATGTGCGCCTGCAGCTGGGCCAGGAAATCCATCGTGACCACCACCATGATCAGCAGCGAGGTGCCGCCGAAATAGAACGGCACCTGCCACTGCATGATCAGCAACTCGGGCATCAGGCAAACGCCGGTGATGTAGATGCCGCCCCACAGCGTGATCCGGGTCAGCACCCGGTCGATGTAATTGGCGGTCTGCTGGCCTGGGCGGATGCCGGGAATGAAGGCGCCCGAGCGCTGCAGATTTTCGGCGGTGTCGCGTGCGTTGAACACCAGCGCGGTGTAGAAGAACGCGAAGAACATGATCAGCGCGCCGTACATCATCACGTAGATGGGCTGGCCCGGCGCCAGCCGCGCACCCAGCGTCTGCAGCCAGCTGAAGCCCTCGGCCTGTCCGAACCAGGAGGCCAGCGTGGCCGGGAACAGGATGATGCTGCTCGCGAAAATCGGCGGGATCACGCCCGACATGTTCAGCTTGAACGGCAGGTGGCTGGACTGGCCGGCATACATGCGCCGGCCCTGCATGCGCTTGGCGTAGTTGACCGGGATGCGCCGCTGCGCGCGCTCCACGAACACCACGAAGGCGATGACCGCCAGGATCAGCAGCATCAGGATCAGCGCGAAGGCGCCGTTCAACTCGCCGGTGCTGACCAGTTGCAGGGTGCCGCCGAAGGCCGACGGCAGCCCGGCCAGGATGCTGGCCAGGATGATTATGGAAATGCCGTTGCCGATGCCGCGCTCGGTGATCTGCTCGCCCAGCCACATCAGGAACACGGTGCCGGTGGTGAGCGTGATGGCCGCAGTCATCACGAAGCCGGGGCCAGGGTTGATGACCACGCCCTGGCCCTGCAGCGCCACCGACATGGCCATCGACTGGAAGGCGGCCAGGATCACGGTGAAATAGCGGGTGTACTTGACGATCTGGCGGCGGCCGGACTCGCCTTCCTTGCGGAGCTGGGCGAGCGTGGGCACGACCACGCCGGCAAGCTGCATGATGATCGACGCGGAAATGTAGGGCATGATGCCGAGCGCGAAGATCGACATCCGCTCCAGCGCGCCGCCGGAGAACATGTTCATCATGCTCAGGATCGTGCCTTCCTGCTGCTGGAAGAACTGGGCGAGCGCGTTCGGGTCGATGCCGGGCAGCGGGATGAAGGCGCCGATGCGGTACACGATCAGCGCGCCGACCAGGAACAGCAGGCGTTTGCGCAGGTCGCCGAAACGCGTGGCCTCGCCCAGCGCCGCGGCGGGGTTGAACGTGCCGGCCTGTCCGCGCCGCGCCATCAGTCTTTCTTCGAGGGCGATACGCCCTCGCTCCCGGGACCCTCGATGGAACCGCCGGCGGCTTCTATGACCTTGCGGGCGCCGGCCGTCGCGGCGATGCCCACCAGCTTCACCGGCTTTTTGACCTCCCCGCTCAGGAACACCTTCGCGGAGCGCGCGTCGAAGCGCGCCAGGCCGCGGTCCTTGAGCAGCGCCAAGTCAACGGTCTTCTCGCCCAGGCCGGCGATCTCGCTGGTGCGCACGCGGGCCGTGTAGCGCGCGGTGCGCGAAGCGAAGCCCACCTTGGGCAGGCGCCGCTGCAGCGGCATCTGGCCGCCCTCGAATCCGCGCATGACGCCGGATCCCGAGCGCGAGCCCTGGCCCTTGTGGCCGCGGCCGCAGGTCTTGCCGCCACCGGCGGATGCGCCGCGCCCAACGCGCTTGCGGTGCTTGCGCCCGCCGGGTTGCCTGAGCGAGTTGAGCATCAGCCGAGCTCCTCGATGTCGAGCATGTACGCGACCTTGCGCGCCATGCCCAGGTTCTCGGGCGTGGCCGGCACGGTCACGGTCTGGCGTATGCGCCTCAGGCCCAGGCCGCGCACGCAGGCCTGGTGCTTGCGCAGGCGCCCGTGCAGGCTGCGCCTTAGCGTGATCCGGATCTGCTTGTCGGACTTGGCCATTACGCGACGATCTCCTTGACGGACTTGCCGCGGGTCCGGGCGACCTGGCCCGGAGAGCGGGCCTCGTGCAGCGCCCGCACAGTGGCGCGCACCACGTTGATGGGGTTGCGCGAACCGTACGACTTGGCCAGCACGTTGCGCACGCCGCAACACTCGAATACGGCGCGCATGGCGCCGCCGGCGATGATGCCGGTGCCTTCGGCGGCCGGCTGCATGTACACCTTCGTGGCGCCGTGGCGCCCGGTCATCGCGTAGTGCAGCGTGCCGCGCTTCAGCTTCACGGACTTCATCTCGACGCGCGCCTGGGCCAGCGACTTCTGGATCGCCAGCGGCACTTCGCGGGCCTTGCTGTGGCCGAAGCCGACCTGTCCGGCGCCGTCGCCGACCACGGTCAGCGCGGTGAAGCCGAACTGCCGGCCGCCCTTGACCACCTTGGCCACGCGGTTGACGTGCACCAGCTTTTCGAGCAGGTCTTCGCGGGATTCGTTGTCGTTCGCCATAACTCGCGTGTCTCGCTAAAACTTGAGCCCGGCCTCGCGCGCGGCGTCGGCCAGGGCCTTGATCCGTCCGTGATAACGGAAGCCGGAGCGGTCGAAGGCGACGGTCTTGACGCCGGCCTCGGCGGCCTTCTGGGCAAGCTGCTTGCCCACGGCCTTGGCCGCTTCGACATTGCCGGTGTTCTTCACTTCCCCGCGCAGCTTCAGCGTCGAAGCCGACGCCAGCACCTTGCCGCCGCCGGGCCCGATGAGCTGGGCGTAAATGTGCCGGGGCGTGCGGTGCACGCTGAGCCTCGGCGCTCCCAGCCGCGCGATCCGCGCGCGCGTCTTGCGTGCGCGCCGGGCGCGGGCGGTCCTCTTGTCGATGGCCATGACGCTACACCCCGCCTACTTCTTCTTGGCTTCCTTGAGCCGCAGTTGCTCGCCCCGGTAGCGCACACCCTTGCCCTTGTAGGGTTCCGGCGGACGCAGGGCGCGGATTTCGGCGGCCGTCTGGCCGACGAGCTGGCGGTTGATCGATTCGAGCACGATTTCGGTCTGCGAGGGCGTCTTCACCGACACCTTGTCCGCCACCTTGTATTCGATCGGGTGCGAGAAGCCCAGTTGCAGGGCCAGCGTGCTGCCTCTGGCCTCGGCGCGGTAGCCGGTGCCGACGAGCTGCAAGCGGCGCTCGAAGCCCTGGCTTACGCCGGTGAACAGGTTGCGCACCAGGGCGCAGGTGGTGCCGGTCATGCTGCGCGCCAGGCGCGAACCGGAACGCGGCGCCACGACCACCGCGCCGTCGTCGAGCTTCATCTCGATCTCGCTGTGCACGGTCATCGAGTCCTCGCCCCTGGAACCCTTCGCGGTGAGCGTGCCGTTGGCCAGGCTGGCGGTGACGCCGTCGGGGACGGGAATCGGTCGTTTGGCCAGACGGGACATGACGGCAATCCTTCGTTCGCGTGCCGGTCAGCTCACGACGCAGAGCACTTCGCCGCCCTGCCCGGCCGCGCGCGACTCACGGTCGCTCATCACGCCCTTGGATGTGGAAATCACGGCCACGCCCAGGCCGCCCATGACGCGCGGCAGCTCGTCCGCGCCGCGATAGATCCTCAAGCCCGGCCGCGAGGCGCGCTCGAGCCGGCGGATGACGGGCTCGCCCAGCTCGTACTTGAGCTCGATGCGCAGCGTGCGTTCGGGCCCGGGCTCGCCGGTGGTCTCGTAGCCCTCGATATAGCCCTCCGACTGCAGCACCCGCGCGATGGCCTCCTTGATCTTCGAGCCGGGCATGGACACGTTGTCGTGCAGCGCCGCCTGCGCGTTGCGGATGCGCGTCAGCATGTCGGAGATGGGGTCCTGCATACTCATGCGAACACTCCTACCAGGAGGCCTTGCTCACGCCGGGGATGTTGCCGAACATCGTTTCCTCGCGCAGCTTGTTGCGGCTCAGGCCGAACTTCTTGAAATAGCCGCGCGGCCGGCCGGTAATCGCGCAACGGTTGCGCAGCCGCACCGGGCTGGAGTCGCGCGGCAGTCGCTGCAACGCCTGAAGCGCGTCGGCCAGGTCGTCCGGGCTCGTGGAGCGGTCGGCGATGATGCGCTTGAGCTCGGCCCGGCGCTCGCGGTAGCGCTCCACCATGCGCCGGCGCTTCTTCTCGCGTTCCACCATGCTCTTCTTGGCCATGCGCTTACCTCTTGAAAGGAAACTTGAACTCGTCGAGCAGCGCGCGGCCCTGTTCGTCGTTCACCGCCGTCGTGGTGATGGCGATGTCGAGGCCGCGGATGACGTCGATGTTGTCGTAGTTGATTTCGGGGAAGATGATCTGCTCGGTCACGCCGATGCTGTAGTTGCCGCGGCCGTCGAAGGACCTGGGGTTCAGCCCCCGGAAGTCCCGGATCCGCGGGATGGCCACGTTCACCAGGCGCTCGACGAAGTCGTACATCCGCGAGCGGCGCAGCGTGACCTTGCAGCCCAGCGGGTAGCCTTCGCGCACCTTGAACGCGGCGACCGAACGGCGCGCGTAGGTAATCACGGCGCGCTGCCCGGCGATCAGGGTCAGGTCCTCGGCGGCCTTCTTCACCGCGCCGCGATCCGACGTCCCCTCGCCCACGCCCATGTTGAGCGTGATCTTGGCGAGCCTGGGCACCTGCATGGCATTGCTCAGGTTCAGCCGCTCCATCAGGCGCGGCGCCATCTCGGTGCGGTAGGTCTGTTCGAGCGCGCTCATACGGTGTCGATGACCTCGCCGTCGCTCTTGAAGTAACGCACGCGCTGACCGTCGGCCAGCGTCTTGATGCCGATTCGCCCGCCCTTCTCGTTAGTGGAGTTATAAAGCGCCACGTTGGAGACGTGCAGCGGACGCTCTTCCTCGACGATGCCGCCGGGCTGGTTCTGCTGCGGGTTGGGCTTGCGGTGCTTGCGCACCAGGTTCACGTTCTCGACCAGTACGCGGTCCTCGCCGACCAGGCGCGTGACGACGCCCCGCGCGCCGCGGTTGCGGCCCGTGGTCACGATCACTTCGTCGCCTGTCTTCAAGCGCTTCATGACGCTACAGCACCTCCGGGGCGAGGGAGACGATCTTCATGAACTGGGCGGAGCGCAACTCGCGGGTCACGGGGCCGAAGATGCGCGTGCCCACCGGTTCCAGGCGCGGATTCAGCAGCACCGCGGCGTTGCCGTCGAAACGGATCAGCGATCCGTCGGGGCGCCGCACGCCGCTGCGGGTGCGCACCACCACGGCGTGATACAGCTCGCCCTTGCGCACGCGCCCGCGCGGCACCGAGTCCTTCACGGTCACGCGGATCACGTCGCCGATACGCGCATAGCGCCGGCGCGATCCGCCCAGCACCTTGATGCACTGCAACTTTCTCGCGCCGGAGTTGTCGGCCGCGCTCAATACGGTTTGGGCTTGAATCATGACCGCGGATCCTCACTCAGTCGCTGCTCCCGTCCGCGCGCCGAAGCACGCGCACCAGCCTCCAGGACTTGCGGCGCGACACGGGGCGTCCCTCGGCGATAGCGATCAGGTCGCCTTCGCGCGAAGTGTTGTCCTCGTCGTGGATCAGCATGCGCGTGGTGCGCCGCACGTATTTGCCGTACATGGGGTGCTTTACCAGGCGCTCCACCGCCACCCGCCGGGTCTTGTCCGACCCGCCGGGAAGGACCCGCGCCGTACGCTCCGAGGCGCTCATGACGCGGCCTCGCGCATGACGGTCTTCACCCGGGCGATGTCACGGCGCAGCTCGCGGTGGCGATGCACGCGCGCCTCCTGCCCCGTGGCCTGGCTCAGGCGCATCTGCAACTGCTCGCGTCGCAGTTCGACCAGCCGTTGCCGGAGCCCGGCGGCGTCCAGTTCCCTGATTTCGGAAGCCTTCATTGCAGTTGCCTGTGTACGAACGCGGTATTGACCGGCAGCTTCGACGAAGCCAGCCGGAAGGCCTCGCGCGCCAGCGGCTCGGGCACGCCCTCGATTTCGTAGAGCATGCGGCCGGGCTGGACCAGCGAGACCCAGTATTCGACGTTGCCCTTGCCCTTGCCCTGGCGCACTTCCAGCGGCTTCTGGGTGATGGGCTTGTCCGGGAAGATGCGAATCCAGACCTTTCCGCCACGGCGCACGTGGCGGGTCAGCGCGCGCCGCGCCGCCTCGATCTGGCGGGCGGTGATGCGGCCGCGCGAGGTGGCCTTGAGGCCGAACTCGCCGAAGGCCACGAAATTGCCGCGCTGGGCAAGGCCGCGGTTGCGGCCCTTGTGCATCTTGCGGTACTTGGTGCGCTTGGGCTGCATCATGACGGCGTTACCGGTGTGGCAGGCGTCTCGGGGGCTGCAGCGGTGGCGGGCGTGGCTGCGGGCGTCGCCGGAGTTGCGGGGGTCGCCGGGGTTGCAGGAGTTGCGGGTGTCGCGGGGGTCGCGGGGGTCGCCGGGGTTGCAGGAGTCGCCGGCCTGGGCTCGGCGCCGGTCGGCGTGTCGGCGGCGCCCGGCGTATCGGTGGGCGAGGACTTCTCGCCGCGGTAGATCCACACCTTCACGCCCACCACGCCGTAGGTGGTGAAGGCTTCCGCCAGGCCGTAGTCGATGTCGGCGCGGAACGTGTGCAGCGGCACGCGGCCCTCGCGGTACCACTCCGAGCGGGCGATTTCGGCGCCGTTCAGCCGCCCGGACACCTTGACCTTGATGCCCTGGGCCCCGAGCCGCATCGTGGTGCTGACCGCGCGTCGCATGGCGCGGCGGAACATCACGCGCCGCTCGAGCTGCGAGGCGATGTTCTCGGCCACCAGCCGGGCGTACAGCTCGGGCTTCTTGATTTCCTTGATGTTCACCCGCACCTGGTGCAGCTGGGTGTCGATCAGCTTCGCGAGGTCGCGCCTCAGCCTCTCGATGTCCTCGCCCTTCTTGCCGATGACGGTGCCGGGACGGGCCGTGTGGATCTGGATCTGGGTGCTCTCGCGGTGGCGCTCGATGTCGATATGGCTGACCGCGGCGTCCTTGAGGCGCTTGCGCAGCATCTCGCGGATGCGGTAGTCGGACTCGACCAGCGCCGGGAAACTCTTCGAATCGGCGTACCAGGTGGACGACCACGGCCGGGAGATGCCGAGCCGGATGCCGATGGGATTGACTTTCTGGCCCATGACTAGCTCTCGTCCTCCTCGTTGTCCCACCCGGACCCGCGCTGATCGGAAACGGTCAGGCTGATGTGGGTCTGGGGCTTGAGGATGCGCGCGCCGCGGCCGCGGGCCCGGGCCCGGTAGCGGCGGTAGGGCTTGGCCTCGTCCACCAGGACCTTGCTGACATACAGTTCGTCGATGTCGGCGCCGAAATTGGTCTGCGCGTTGGCGATGGCCGAGTTGAGCACCTTGCCCATGAGCTGCGCCGCCCGCCGGGGCGTGAACGCCAGGGCGTTGGCGGCTTCCTCGACGTGGCGGCCGCGGATCATGTCGGCGGCCAGCCGCGTCTTGCGGGTGGAGATGCGGGCGTAGCGCAGGCGGGCGGAAACTTCCATCGTCATTCTCCGGGGGCTTGGGGCCTGTCAGCCCTAATCCTTGGCCTTCCGGTCGCCGGAGTGGGCGCGGAAAATGCGTGTGGGCGCGAACTCGCCGAGCTTGTGGCCCACCATGTTCTCGGAAATCAGGATCGGGATGTGGTCCCGCCCGTTGTGCACGGCGATGGTGAGCCCCACCATGTCGGGCACGATCATCGAACGGCGCGACCAGGTCCTGATCGGGCGCGGGCTGCGGTTGGCCGCGGCCACCTGCACCTTCTTCATCAGGTGCAGATCCACGAACGGGCCCTTGCGAAGCGACCGGGGCATCACTTGCCCTTCCTGCGGCGCACGATCATGCGCTCGACGCCCTTGCGGCGGCGGGTGCGATAGCCCTTGGTGGGCACGCCCCAGGGACTGACCGGATGGCGCCCGCCCGATGAGCGGCCCTCGCCGCCGCCGTGCGGATGGTCCACCGGGTTCATGGCCACGCCGCGCACCGTGGGCCGGATGCCGCGCCAGCGCTTGACGCCGGCCTTGCCGTCCTTGCGCAGGCCGTGCTGGTCGTTGCCCACCTCGCCGATGGTGGCGCGGCAGGTGACCGGCACCTTGCGCATTTCGCCGGAGCGCATCCGCAGCGTGGCGTGCGGGCCCTCGCGGGCCAGGAGCTGCGCGGAAGCGCCGGCGGCGCGGGCCAGCTGGCCGCCCTTGCCGGGCTTCATCTCGATGTTGTGAATCTGCGTGCCCAGCGGAATCCGGCTGAGCGGCAGGCAGTTGCCCGTGCGGATCGGCGCCTCCATGCCGGACATGAGCTGCTGGCCGGCCTTGACGCCGTTCGGCGCCAGGATGTAGCGCCGCTCGCCGTCGGCATAAACCAGCAGCGCCAGGTGGGCGCTGCGGTTGGGGTCGTACTCCAGCCGCTCAACCCGCGCGGCGATGCCGTCCTTGTCGCGGCGGAAATCGACAATGCGGTAATGGCGCTTGTGCCCGCCGCCGCGGTGCCGGGTGGTGATGCGCCCGGCGTTGTTGCGTCCGCCGCGGCCCGGCAGCGGCTTGGTGAGCGGCCGGTAGGGCGCGCCCTTGTGCAGCTCGGGCGTGACCACGCGCACCGCGAAGCGCTGTCCGGGCGACGTGGGATTGAGTGGTTTCAGCGCCATGCTACTGCCCCGTTCCGCTAACGAAGTCGAGGTCCTGTCCCGCCGCCAGGGTCACGTAGGCCTTCTTCCAGTTCGGGCGGCGGCCCATCGTGAGGCCGCGCCGCTTGACCTTGCCCTTGTAGTTGATGACCGTGACCGAGTCCACTTCCACGTCGAAGAGTTCCTTCACGGCCCGGGCGATCTCCGGCTTGGTGGCGTCGACGGCCACCCTGAAGGCGAGCTGCTTGCGCCCTTCGCTCTCGGCCAGGTTGAGGGCCTTCTCCGAGAGGTGCGGCGCCCGGATCGTGTTGAGCAGGCGCTCGGAAAGGTTCTCGGCGCTCATTGCAGGCGCTCCTTGAGTTCCTTGAAGGCGCCTTCGGTGATCAGGATGGGGGCGGAGCCCGCCAGCGCCACGGGATTGATCTCGCGCAGATCGATGATGTCCACGCCGGGAAGGTTGCGGATGCCCAGGCAGAACTCGCGGTAATCGTCGTACGACTCGACCACGATCAGGCCGCCGTCGAACTCAAGCTCCTGAAGCAGCGCGAGCGCCGTCCTCGTGCGATGGTCGGAGGGCTGGATCTCGCGGGCCACGGTCAGGCGCTTGCTGCGGGCCACTTCGGCGAGCAGGCAGCGCATCGCGCCGCGGTACATCTTGCGGTTGATCTTCTTTGCGTGCGAACGCGGGGCTGCGGCGAAGGTGCGGCCGCCGCCGCGCCACAGCGGGCTGGAGCGGGTGCCGGCGCGAGCCCGTCCGGTGCCCTTCTGCCGCCACGGCTTGGCGCCGCCGCCGCGCACCGCGGAGCGGTTCTTCTGCGCCTTGGTGCCGCTGCGTGCGCCCGCCAGCCAGGCCACGACGGCCTGGTGGACCAGCGACTCGTTGAACGGCACGTCGTCGGAGAAAGGCTTGTAGACCTTTCTGGTCGGCTTTGCCTTCTTTGGCTTCGCAACGGCTGGTTTCTTTTCCTGCCGGTCGGTTTTTTCTGCCGTTGCGTTCATGGTCTATGCCTGTTGGGTCTTTTGGGCCGGCATTTTCACGGCGGGACGTACCAGTACGCGGCCCATCGTGTGGCCCGGAATGGCGCCCTTGATCATGATGAGGTTTCTCTCCTCGTCGACCCGCACCACTTCGAGGTTCTGGACCGTTCGGCGCACGTTGCCCATGTGGCCGGACATCTTCTTGCCCTTGAACACGCGTCCGGGCGTCTGGTTCTGGCCGATGGAGCCGGGCACGCGGTGGGCCTTGGAATTGCCGTGGGTGGCGTCCTGGCCGCGGAAGTGGTGGCGCTTGATGGTGCCCGCATAGCCCTTGCCGATGGTGGTGCCGGTCACGTCCACATGCTGGCCCGGTGCGAACTGGCTCACGGTGATTTCCGCGCCGGGCTGATAGTCCTCGAGCTGGGCGGGGTCGTCGAGGCGATGCTCGAACAGGCCCTCGCCGGGAGCGTGATCGGCGTACTGGCCGGCAAGCGCCTTGCCCGGCGCCTTGCGCGCCTCGCCCACGGTGACCTGCACGGCGGCGTAGCCGTCTTTGGCGGGCGTGCGCTGGCGGGTTATGCGATTCGGGCGCGCTTCGATCACGGTGATGGGCACACTGGCCCCTTCCTCCGTGAACAGGCGCGTCATTCCTCGCTTTTGGCCGATCAAACCGATGCTCATGGCAGTCTCGTGGGCGTGTAAAACCGCCCTTACTGACCCTCTTCTTCCGGGGGACGCATGAACCCGTCCATGGGGCTCGGTTCCGCCATCCATGGCTCACATGCCCCCAGAAGAAGAGGGTCAGTAAGGGCTACCGGGCAAAGACTAACAATGTTAGCAATCATGGGGGGCTAGTTCAAGCGGATTTGGGCGTCTACGCCGGCGGGGAGTTCGAGCTTCATGAGCGCATCGACGGTCTTGTCGCTGGGCTCGATGATGTCCAGCAGGCGCTTGTGCGTTCTGAGCTCGTACTGGTCGCGGGCGTCCTTGTTCACGTGCGGCGAAATCAGCACGGTGAAGCGCTCCTTGCGGGTGGGCAGCGGCACCGGGCCGTGCACCCTGGCGCCGGTGCGGCGCGCGGTTTCGACGATCTCGCGGGCCGACGAATCGATCAGCCTGTGATCGAAGGCCTTGAGACGGATTCGGATGTTTTGCGGTTCAGCCATATTTATCTACTCCACTACGCTCGATACGACGCCGGCGCCGACGGTTCGGCCGCCTTCGCGGATCGCGAAGCGCAGAC
>VXYS01000013.1 GCA_009845905.1 Gammaproteobacteria bacterium
AAGCCCGCCCGCCCGCCCCTGGTTTGCCTTCACCCGTTTCCCTATAGCGGCGCTTTCTTCGAGACGATCGCGCCGCTGCTGAGCGAGCGGCGCATGGTCCTGGCGCCGGATTGCCCCGGTTTCGGGGGATCGGACGCACCCGAACGGATGCTCTCGATGGAGGAACTCGCGGACACCGTACTTGAGGCGCTTGCAGGAGCGCCCGGGACGCCGGCGGGCCCAGTCGACCTGATGGGCTTTCACAGCGGCTGTCTGCTGGCTGTGGAGATGGCGCGGCTCGAGCCTGCCCGCGTGCGAAGAATGGCCATCGTCGACGTGCCTTATTTCACCGCCGAGGAACAGAAAGGCCGGTATCCCAGGTCCACCGCGCCGGTTCGCTACGACGGGGACCTGGCGAGCCTGGCCGATGCCTGGGAGTTCAGCGTGGCCAGGCGCCTGGACGGCATGCCGTTCAGCCGCGCCTTCGGCAACTTCGTGGAGCTCCTGCGCGCGGGGGAGCGGGCCAACTGGGGATACCACGCCACGCTCACCTACGATTGCGCACCGCGCTTTCGCGCCGTTCAGCACGAAACGCTGGTCGTCGCCAGTCAGTACATGCTCAAGGAACACACGCGCAGGGCCGCGGCCGATATTCCCGGCGCCCTCTTCGTCGAGCGCAGGGACGTGACCCGGGCCGTCATGGAAGAGGGCGCCCCGGCCATCGCGGAAGAAGTACTGGCCTTCCTGGACTGACTCTGGGAGCGAAGGCGTCCCGCCTTCGACGAGGGCGGGACGCCGCGAGGGACATGCCCTCGCTCCCAGGGGGTTGCACCGTTACAGTGCCGAGATACAGGCGCGGTGGGGGCGCGCGGCATTCTCCAGCCAGCGGCGCACGTAGTCGGAGAAGCTTCGGCGAACGACGATCGTGCAGGTTGACGGGTCACCGGCGGCCAGCAGGACAGCCGCCCTGCCCAGGCCTGTCTGCACACATTGGCCCGGGGCGAACTCCCTCGGATGCAGATCGAGGGTGCAGCCTTTGGCCAGCACGGTGCGCGCATCCGCGCCGCGCACAAGCAGCTCGACGAACCCCCCGCTCACATCGTTGACCGCGGCGTGGAAACCGCTGAGCGCTTCCGCGAGTTCGCCGCCCAGAGCGGCGGCGCGCTCCGCGACGGTCGCGATCAGCCACTCGTCCGGCCCCAGCCAGTAGACCTCGTGCCCGTCGTTCGTGAATGTATTCGCGGCCTGCGGCATGGATTGGCCGAGGATGCGCTCGGCGGCCTCAACGGCCTGCCCGTCGCGTGGATTCAGCCGGAGATTGAGGAATCCGCGGTCGGACCGGAGGCTAATGGCGACACGCGCACTCGGTGCGGATTCCGCCGAGGCGGGCAGGGGCTCGGGGCCGAAGCGGGCGTGGCCGGCTTCAGACATGCTGGCGCCTTCCCTTGGGGTCGTAAAAGACCGGCGACACGATCCGTGCCGGAAGGGGGTCGCGACCGGATAGCGCCGCATAGATGGTTTCGCCCTTGCGCTGCCGCCCGCCGGCCACCAGCGCCAGCGCGATCGGGTGGCCCAGGCAGGCGCTGAAGTAGCTGGACGTGACATGACCGCACATTGCTGCGGGCTTGCCGGTATCGTCGATGAGCTGCGTGCCTTCAGGGAGCACGGTCCGGCCGTCTTGCGACAGCAGGCCCACCCATTGCTTGCGGTCTTCGCGCAGGCTGTCGGGACGCTGAAGCGAACGCTTGCCGAGAAAGTCCTTTTCCTTTGACAGCAGCCAGTTCATGCCGACATCCACGGGCGTCACCGAGCCGTCGGTGTCCTGGCCCGCGATGATGAACCCCTTCTCGGCGCGGAGCACATGCATGGCTTCCGTTCCGTACGGAGTGACATCGAATTTGGCGCCGGCCGCCATGATCTTTCGCCACATGGCCAGCGCGTTGTTGCTGTCGATGTTGATCTCGAACGCCAGTTCGCCGGAAAAGCTCACCCGGAACAGCGTCACGGGCATGCCCGCCAGGACCGCCGGCTTCGTCGTCATGAAAGGAAAACTTTCCTTGTCCAGCGGCATATCGCAGCCCAGCTTTTCCAGCAGGCTGCGGCTGTTGGGGCCGGCCGCCGCGATCGTCGAATAATGATCGGTGAGCGACGTCAGGTAAACCTCAAGCTCCGGCCACTCGGTCTGCAGCCACTTTTCCATCCAGTCCAGCACCGCCACCGCGCCGCCGGTCGTCGTGGTCAGGTAAAACCGTTGTTCGCCGGTTCGCGCCATCACTCCGTCGTCCATGAGCATGCCGTCCTCGCCCGGAATGACGCCGTAGGCGCAACGCCCGACCTTCATCCGGCCGACGTTGTGGGTGTAGATGCGCTCGAGGAATTCGACCACATCGGGTCCGCAGGCATCGATCTTGCCCAGGGTGGAGGCGTCCATGACGCCCAGCGACTTGCGCACCGCCAGGCATTCGCGCGCCACCGCGGCGTGCAGGTCTTCGCCGTCCCGCGGAAAGTACCAGGGCCGGTGCCACTGGCCGACGGTCTCCATGGGCGCGCCCGCCGCTTCATGCCATTCGTGAATCGCGGTCGTGCGAACCGGATCATAGAGATCGCCGACGCTTTCGCCGGCGCAAACGCCGAAACTCACCGGCGTGTAGGCCGGCCGGAACGTGGTCGTCCCGACCTCGGGTATCGGCTTGCCCAGAATGTCTGCGAGCACCGCCATGCCGTTGATGTTGCCGAGCTTGCCCTGGTCGGTGCCGAAACCGAGCGCTGTGTATCTCTTGACGTGCTCCACGTTGCGATAGCCCTCGCGGGCGGCCAGGCGGATGTCGGCGACAGTGGTGTCGTTCTGGAAGTCGATGAACTGCCTGGGACAGCGATCCGCGTCCCTGGCAGCCGGTACCCGCCACAAGGGCTCGATCGGGTTTTCGCCGGCGCCGCCGGCCGTGTGCGGTGTCCTGACGCCCGCCGGTTTCAGCCCCAGCTTCGACACGGCTTCAGCGCCAGCGTGCAGCCCCTCGGCCAGACATTCGCCCAGGGACCATTTGCCGTTGCCCGCGCCGGCGGAAACATGGGCCTGGCGCGCTTCCGCGGGCAGGAAACAAAGCCTGGATTCGTCCCAGGCAAGCCGCCCGCCCGCCTGCGAGTGCAGGTGCACCGCGGGGCTCCAGCCGCCGGACACTGCCACCAGGTCGCAGTCCATGCGGATTGCGCTCCTGACGTTGCTCCAACTGTCGCCGCTCCACCGCGCGATGCCGGCGCCCGTGACGCGGTTCCGGCCGGCCACATCGCTCACGACGTGCCCCGCCAGCACCGGAATCCCCAGGTGCTGCGCCCGCACGCGCAGTTCCCCGGCGCCTCCTGGACGGCTGTCCACGATGGCGGCGACCTCGGCGCCGGCGCCGGCCAGACTGATCGCCGCGCGGTAGGCCGAATCGTTGTTGGTGAAGACCACCGCGCGGCGGCCCGGCAGCACCGCGTACCGCTCGACGTAGGTCGAGACCGCCGACGCCAGCATCACGCCGGGACGGTCGTTGTTGCAGAACACCAGCGGCCGCTCAAGGCTGCCCTGCGCCAGCACCACCTGCCTGGCCCGGACCCGCCAGAGCCGCTCCCGGACGTCTCCGCCGTTCGAGCTGCCGGGATGGACGGCGCAACGCTCGGCAATCGTCAGGAAGTTGTGATCGTGGTAACCGAAAACCGTGCTTGAGGGCAGCAGGACGCAGTCGTCCAGCCCTTCCAGTTCCGCAACCACGGAGGCGGCCCACTCGGCGGCCGGGACCCCGTCGATGCTCGCGGCGGACGCGAGCAGACTGCCGCCGAATTCGTTCTGCTCGTCGGCGAGAATCACCCGCGCGCCGGACTTCGCCGCCGCCAGCGCCGCCATGAGGCCGGCCGGCCCGCCGCCGGCCACCAGCACGTCGCAGTGCGCGTTCATGTGCTCGTAGCGGTCGGGATCGGGCCCTTCCGGTGCCTGGCCGAAGCCCGCCGACTTGCGGATCGCGTGCTCGTAGTGCTTCCACCAGGAGCGCGGCCACATGAAGGTCTTGTAGTAGAAGCCGGCGCCCAGCACCCGGCCGAACGAATCATTGACCGCGCCGATATCGAAGCGGACCCCCGGCCAGCCTCTGGTGGAGCGCGCGCTCAGTCCCCCGCGGAGTTCGACCTGCGTCGCCGGCAGGTTGGGCTGCGCCGCGGCGCCTTGGCCGATCTGCATGATCGCGTTCGGTTCCTCCGCGCCGCTGCCGACAATTCCGCGCGGACGCCGCAACTTGAAGCTTCGTCCCACCAGGGAGACGCCGCCGGCAATCAGCGCGGATGCCAGCGTGTCTCCGGCAAAGCCCTCGCAGGCCCTGCCGTCAAAGGAGAATGCCAGGGGACGCGAACGGTCAATCCGCCCGCCGTGCGGCAAACGATTCGGCTGCAAGGCGGCCATCGTCAGCGGCGCTTCTCTTCGCTGGCTTCAATATGGGCAGCGGCCGGCCGGCCGCTGCCGGCGCCGCTCAATCTGTAGCTCTTCTCGATGCGGTAGCTGACCGTGTCGCGCTCGACACCAAACCACCGCCGGCAGCCCTGCGCGTGATTCCACAACTCGCGGTGTGCGCCGCGCGGGTTGCGGCGGAAAAACAGGTAATCGGCCCATTCCTCGTCGCTCAGCGCATAGGGGTCGGTGGGGCGCTCGATGCCGGCTTCCCCGCCGTAGCTGAACTCGGTCTCGGCCCGGGGGCCGCACCATGGACACTCGATCAGCAGCACGGGACTAGTGCGCCACCGCCGCGGCGCCGTGTTCATCGATCAGCGCGCCCGAGGCGAACCGGTCCAGGCTGAAGGGCGCGTTGAGTTCGTGGGGCCGGTCATGGGCCAGCGTGTGCGCGAACACCCACCCGGAGCCCGGCGTCGCCTTGAATCCGCCGGTGCCCCAGCCGCAGTTGAAGTACAGGCCCCCGACCGGCGTCTTCGACACGATCGGACAGGCGTCCGGGCAGATGTCGACGATGCCGCCCCACAGCCTGAGCATGCGCACGCGGCTGAATGCCGGGAACAGTTCGACGATCGCCTGCATCGCATGCTCGATCACCGGGAAGCTGCCACGCTGGCCGTAGCCGTTGTAGGCGTCGATGCCGGCGCCGATCACCAGCTCGCCCTTGTCGGACTGGCTGATGTAACCATGCACCGCGCCGGACATGACCACGGTGTCCAGGACCGGCCTGATGGGCTCGGAAACGAAGGCCTGCAGAGGGTGGCTTTCGATCGGCAGGCGCAGGCCGGCCATTCCCGCCAGCACGCCGGCGTTTCCGGCCACCACCACGCCGATGCGATCGGCCGCGATCGCGCCGCGCGTGGTCGCGACGCCCACGGCCCTGCCGGCCCGGACCTCGATGCCGGTGACCTCGCACTGTTCGATGATGTCCACGCCGAGCGCGTCGGCCGCCCGCGCGAAGCCCCAGGCGACGGCATCGTGGCGCGCAACCCCGCCACGGCGCTGCAGCGATGCGCCGAGTATCGGGTAGCGCGCGCCGGGCGAGGTATTGATGCAGGGAATCGCCTTCTTTACCTCGGCCGGGCCGACCACCTCGGCGTCGATCCCGTTGAGCCGGTTCGCATGGACGCGCCGTTCGATGTCCCGCATGTCCTGCAGCGAGTGGCCGAGGTTGTAGACGCCGCGCTGGCTGAACATGACGTTGTAGTTCAGGTCCCGGCTCAGCCCTTCCCAGAGTTGCAGCGATTTCTCGTACAGCAGCGACGCCTCGGTCCAGAGGTAGTTGGAGCGCACGATGGAGGTGTTGCGCCCGGTGTTGCCTCCGCCTATCCAGTTCTTCTCGAGCACCGCGACGTTCCGGAGGCCGTGGTCCCTGGCCAGGTAGTAGGCGGTCGCCAGACCGTGCCCGCCGCCGCCCACGATGATCGCGTCATAGCTCTTCTTCGGCTCTGGACTGCGCCAGGCGGCCGGCCAGTTCCGGTTGTAGTCAAGCGCATTGCGCAGCAGGCCCAGCGCCGAATATCGCTTCATGCCCGCTCCCGTGCTAGCCGTTGGCGCCGTTCACGTCCCGCAGCCGTTCATTGGCCGGATCGAACGGGCTCTCCGCAATCACCGTCGCCGGGAGGGTCCTGTCGAGGACCTCGATCTCGACCTCGACCCCCGGAACCGCCAGTTCGGGCGGCAGCATGCCCAGCGCCAGCGACTTGCCCACGCGGAAGCCGTAATTCCCGCTGGTGGCGCGGCCGACGGTTTCGCCGTCCTTGAGCAGCGCGTTGTTGCCCAGCGCGTCGGCGTCTTCGACCTCGTGCACCTCGAGCGTGGCCAGCACCTGCCTGAGTCCGTTCCGGCTTCCCGACAATAGCCGGTCGCGCCCGAGAAAGTCGCCCTTGTCGGGCTTGACGAAACGGTCCAGCGCGGACTCGAAAGCGGAATACTCGATCGAAAGTTCCGTGCCCACCAGCCGGTAGGACTTCTCCATCCGCATGGAGTCCATGGCGCGAATGCCGAACGGCGCCAGCCCCAGGTCCTCGCCGGCCTCGAACAGCGCATCGAAGATGTGGTTCTGGTACTCCATGGGGTGGTGCAGTTCCCATCCGAGCTCGCCCACGAAATTGAGGCGCATGGCGTTGACCGGCGCCGAACCCACGACGATATCGCGGGCGGTCAGCCAGCGGAACGCCTCGTTGGACAGGTCGGCGCGCGTCACCCGCGACAGCAGCTTCCTGGCATTCGGGCCAGCCACCACCAGCACTCCGGTAGCGCCGGTCAGCGGAGTGAACGTAACCGACCCGTCGCGCGGCATGTACTTGCGCAGGTAGTCATGGTCCAGCCGCTGAAAGGCCCCTGCCGACACCAGGTAGAAGGAATCGCCGGCTTCGCGCCGGATCGTGAACTCGGAATGCACGCCGCCGTTGCGGTTCAGCGCGTGCGCCAGGCACAGGCGCCCGGCCTGCTGCGGCACGCGGTTGGCGACCAGGCGGTTGAGGAAATCTTCCGCGCCGGGGCCGGATATACGGCACTTGGCGAACGCCGTCATGTCCAGCAGGCCGACGTTGCGGGTAACGTTGTCGACTTCCCTGCGCACGGCTTCGAACCAGCGCGAGCGGCGGAACGACCAGTCGTCTTCCTGGGGCAGGCCGCGGGTGGCGAAGAAATTCGGCCGCTCCCAGCCGAATTTCTGTCCGAACACCGCGCCGCGCGCCTTCATTCGTTCGTAGCAGGGCGCGGTGCGCAACGGACGCGCGGCCGGCCGCTCCTCGTCCGGGTAATGGATGATGAATACGTGCGCGTACGCTTCCTCGGTTTTCTCGACCAGGTAGTCCCTGGTGGCGTACTCGCCGAAGCGGCGCGGCTCGACGCCCAGCATGTCGATGGTCGGCTCGCCCTCGACGATCCACTCGGCCAGTTGCCACCCGGCGCCGCCCGCCGCCGTGATGCCGAAACTGTGCCCTTCGGACAGCCAGAAATTCTCGATGCCCCAGGCCGGCCCGATGATCGGGTTGCCGTCCGGCGTGTAGGCGATGGCGCCGTTGTAGACCTTCTTGATACCCACTTCGGCGAACGCGGGCACCCGGTTCATCGCGGCCTCGATGTGCGGCATGAGGCGGTCGATGTCTTCCTGGAACAGCTCGTATTCGGCCTGCGGGTCCGGGCCGTCCACATAACAGCAGGGCGCGTCCTTTTCGTAGGGACCGAGGATGAAACCGCTGTTTTCCTCGCGCAGGTACCACGATCCGTCCGATTCGCGCAGCACGCCGAGTTCGGGCAGGCCCTCGCGCTTGCGCTTCTCGAGGTCGGGATGCGGTTCGGTGACGATGTACTGGTGCTCCACCGGCATCACGGGGATGTCGAGTCCCACCATCTCGCCGGTCTGGCGGGCGTAATTCCCGGTCGCGGAGACCACGTGATCGCAGGTGATGTCGCCCTTGTCGGTATGCACTACCCAGGCGCCGGAGGTCGCCCGGGTGATCCCGACCACCGCGGTCTTGCGGTAGATCGCGGCGCCGCGGGCGCGCGCCCCCCTTGCCAGCGCCTGGGTCAGGTCGGCGGGCTGGATGTAGCCATCCTCCGGGTGGAAGATGCCGCCGACCAGTCCGTCGATATTGCACAGGGGCCAGAGCGCCTTGATCTCCGCCGGCGTCAGGAACCGCACGTCGACCCCTATGGTCTTTGCCGTCGCCGCGTACTGACAGTACTCGTCCATGCGGTCGTCGTTCATGGCCAGCCGCAGGTTGCCGACCTGGTTGAACCCGACCTGCTGCCCGGTCTCTTCCTCGAGCTGCCGGTAGAGCTTGACCGAGTACTTGTGTACCTGGCCCACGGAATAGCTCATGTTGAACAACGGCAGCAGACCCGCGGCGTGCCAGGTCGAGCCGGATGTCAGCTCGCCCTTCTCCACCAGCACCACATCCTCGCCCCAGCCCTTCCTGGCCAGGTGATACAGCGCGGCGCATCCGACGACGCCGCCTCCGATCACGACAACTTTCGCACGCGATTTCATCGCCAGGGATCCCGTTTCAGAGAAATGTCCGCTTCGGTCGGGCGAACAACTCGCGCACAAGCGGCTCGTAGTGTTCGAGGTGATGCGTGCTGTACGCGGGATCGAACGAGACCTGGTCCCAGCGGGCGCAGAATTCAACGCACGCCTCGTAGTGTTCGTGGTCGCGATGGCGGTCCCGGGCGTTGCGGTCGCGGCCGTAGTGCTGCAGCCAGTAGTAGCCCTGGAACAGGCCGTGGTGTCGGACGATCCAGTGGTTCTTCTCGCTTACGTAGGGGGCGAGCAACGCGGCGGCCGCCTCGGAGTGATTGCGCGGCGAAATCACCTCGCCGATGTCGTGCAGCAGCGCGCAGGCGACGGTTTCGTCGTCGGCGCCGTCGCGTTCCGCCCTTGTCGCCGTTTGCAACGAGTGATCCAGGCGGCTGATCCGGTATGGCGACTGCCCGTGCATGGAGCGCAGCCACGTCAGCACCCGATCGGCGACGTCAGCCGCGTTGCGTGCTTCCTGGACCTCCACCAGGTCGTAATCCTCGCGGGTGCCGTGATCCATCGCCGTGAATGAGACTTTGCGATTCATGGTTCGCCTCCCGCGGGTCTGGCCCTCTTGCGTCGGCGCCTTCCGCCGGCGGCGGAACGTGGCCCCGTGGCCGGCCTGTCGACCACCGAGAAAAGTCTTGGAAAGGCGTCCCGCTTGTTCGGGATCGTCATGGCGTCCACGAAGTACTCCTGGAACCTCGACTCCACCGCCGTCTCGATCTTCTCGATCCCGCGCACCGTGGCCTCGATCTCGGGACGGGCGGGTACGTGAAGCAACGCGATCAGCGCCCCCATGCCCGCGGCGTTGCCGGCCGACTCGACCCGGTCGAGGTCGCAGTCGGGAATCAGCCCCAGGACCATGGCGTATTTCGGATCGATGTGGGAGCCGAACGCCCCGGCAAGCCGGATGCGGTCGATCCCGTCGAAGTCCGCCCGATCCTGGAGCAACCGCACGCCTGCGTACAGCGCCGCCTTGGCGAGTTGTACCTGGCGAACGTCATTCTGGGTGACGAGTATTTGCCGCGGGCCTTCGTACAGCAGGTAGGAGAAGGTGCGCCCGTCCGCGACAATACGTTTGCTGCGGGCAGCCAGCGAGCCGTCGACGACGCCGTCCTCGTTGATGATTCCGGCCAGGTACATCTCGGCGACGACCTCGATGATTCCGGATCCGCAGATGCCCGTGACTCCGGACGCCCCCGCGGCTTCCTCGAACCCCGGCTCGTCCGACCAGACCTCCGAACCGATGACGCTGTAACGTGGCTCAAGGCTCCCCGCATCGATGCGCACGCGCTCGATGGCGCCGGGCGTGGCGCGCTGGCCGGCGGAAATCTGCGCTCCCTCGAAGGCGGGGCCGGTGGGACTGGAGCATGCCAGCAGCCGGTCGCGGTTGCCGAGCACGATTTCCGCGTTGGTGCCTACGTCCACCACCAGCGAGACCTCCTCCAGCAGATGCGGCTCCTCGGCCAGCACCATGCCGGCCGCGTCGGCGCCCACGTGCCCGGCGATGCACGGCAGCACGTAGACATTGGCGCCTGGATGGATCCCGATGCCGATGTCGCGGGCCTTCAGATCGAGCGCGGCATCGACAGCCAGCGCAAACGGGGCGCCGCCGAGTTCGCGGGGATCCAGCCCCAGGAACAGGTGGTGCATGATCGGATTGCCGACGATCGTCAGCTCGACGATGTCCGCTGCGTCCACGTCGGCCTGGCTGCAAACAGAAACGATCAGGTCGTTCACGCCCTGACGAACGGCCTGCGTCAGTTCGGTGGCGCCATCCGCATGCATCATCACGTAGGAAACCCGGCTCATCAGGTCCTCGCCGAAGCGAATCTGCGGATTCATGATGCCGTCGGTTGCCAGCACGTCGCCGGTTGTCAGGTTCACGAGGTGAGCGGCAATCGTCGTGGAACCGATGTCGAGCGCCACGCCATGGACGCTGGACTTGAAGCCGGACCAGACGGCGACGACGGTGGATTGCCGGTGCACGGCCGCGGTGACCCGCCAGTCGCCGTCCCGCAGCGCGGGCTGCAATCCCGGCAGGATGACGGGATCGCACACCAGGTCGTCGAGGTGCCATTCCCAGGCCAGGGCGTCGCATAGGCGCTGCAGGTCGCCGGTCGCTTCCAGCAGATCGGCGCGCTGCACTTCGACGTGATAGAGCCGTGTGGCCGGATCGAGCTTGATCTCGCGGTGCTCCGCATCCTTGCGCACCACCTGGCGGTGCATCTGGCTCTCGGGAGGCACGTCGATGACGAGATCGCCCCGGATCTCCGCCTGGCAGCTCAGGCGATGGTTTTTCGCAAGCTCCCGGCGACGCTCGCTGTACCGCGCCTCGGTCTGGTTGAATGCCGAAAGGTGCGCCGGGCGGGACTTGATGGCGTGCTTGGCGAAATCTCCGTCCATGCACACGATACGGCAGCGCCCGCACAGCCCGCGGCCACCGCACACCGAGTCCACGTCGACCCCGATGCTGCGGGCGGCGTCCAGCAGCCTTGTTCCGTGCGGAAACGTGCCGCGTCGCCCCGAGGGCGTGAACACGATCCTGGCGTCCTTGCTGGCCAAATCAGTTTCTCGCGCAGGGCGCTTGTGCAACCGGCATGTTCATGCGACGGCCGAACGGCGTCGGCGGCGCCTGCCGCGACGCTCGCGCTCCGGCCGCGCCGCCGACGGCTGGCGATACTTTCGGATCCAGTTGGTGCAGTCCGGATCGTGCCCCATCATGACATCGGCGCCCAGCACCGCCTGCAGCACGTCGGCGTGAAGCGGATTCGTGATCGCCGAGGTCAGGCCTGCACCGATGGCCATCGTGAGAAACGCGGAGTTGATCCCATTGCGGTTCGGCAATCCGAAGCTCACGTTGGATGCGCCGCAGGTCGTGTTGACCCTGAGTTCTTCGCGCAGCCTGCGGACGATGTGCATGACCTGCCTGCCCGCCATGTTGATGGCGCCGATCGGCATGACCAGCGGATCCACCACCACGTCCTCGCGGGGGATGCCGTGGTCGGCGGCGCGTTCGACGATCTTTTTGGCCACCGCGTAGCGCACGTCCGGGTCTTCGGAGATGCCGGTTTCATCGTTGGAAATGGCGACGACGGCGGCTTCGTGCCGCTTCACCAGCGGCAGGACCGACTCGAGCCGCTCTTCCTCGCCGGTCACCGAATTGACCAGCGCCTTGCCCTGGTAGACGGCCAGCCCGGCCTCCAGCGCAGCGACGATGGACGAATCGATCGACAGCGGCACGTCGGTGATCGACTGCACGAGCTGAATACTGTCGGCCAGCATCTTCGGTTCGTCGGCCAGCGGCACGCCTGCATTTACATCAAGCATGTGCGCTCCGGCCTTGACCTGGGCGATGGCGTCCGCCTCGACCCGGCTGTAGTCGCCCCGCGCCATCTCCTCAGCCAGGACCTTGCGTCCGGTGGGATTGATGCGCTCGCCGATGATGACGAAGGGCCGGTCGAAACCGATCCGCACTTCCCTGGTGGGCGACGTAATCACTGTTTCCGTCATGAGATTTCCTCCATTGCCTGCCTGCCTTGCGCGTTCGGCATTGCGGGATGAACCTGATCCCAGGCGGCGTTCTGCCAGTCCAGGGGGGGCTGCCATGGCCGGCGGCCTTCCAGCACGCCGGACCGCTCGACGATTTCCGCGATCCAGTGCTCCTGGCGGTAGGCCATGATGTGAATACCGTGCACGCCCTCGATTTCCCTGATCCGACGAATCGTCTCGATGCAGAGATTCACCCCTTCCCGCTGCTGATCCACCGCGCCCTTCAACCGCCGGACGACCGCATCGGGAATATGGACGCCCGGCACGTTGGCGCGAATCCATTCGGCCGAACGGGCCGAAGCCAGCGGGCCCACACCGGCCAGGATGAAGACCTTCTCGTGGATTCCGGCGTCGCGCACCGCCGCCATGTAGCGCTTGAAGGCGTCGATGTCGAAACAGTACTGGGTCTGCACAAACTGTGCGCCGGCCTCGACCTTCTTCGCCAGCCGGAGCGGGCGGTAGTCCAGCGGCGGTGCGAACGGGTTCGCGGCCGCGCCGAGGAACACCGGCGGCGGTTCGGTCAGCTTGCGCCCGCTCAGGAACCGCGACTCATCGCGCATATGTCGGATCATGCTCAGCATGGACATGCAGTCCAGGTCGAATACCGGTTTGGCCTGCGGGTGATCGCCCACATCCACGCCGTCGCCGGTCAGGCACAGAATGCTGGCCACGCCCATGGCCGACGCGCCGAGCACGTCGCCCTGGATGGCGATCCGGTTGCGGTCCCGGGCCGATACCTGCATCACCATCGCGTAGCCGCGCCGGCACAGCAGCGAACACATGCCGACGCTGGACATGTGGCAGTTGGCGCCCGAGCCGTCGGTGGCGTTCATCGCATCCACATAGCCGTCGTACAGGGCCGCGCGCTCGTACACTTCGGCCGGATTGGCCGAATCGGGCGGCGCGATTTCGGCGGTCACCGCGAAGCCGCCGGCCCGCAACACGCGTTCCAGCCGGCCGAACGAGGAGTGCCCGGGCCTGATCGGCAGCCGTTCGCCGGGTACCAGCGGTTCGTCTTCAAACTGCATGGCTGTCGCCCTCGACCAGGATGCGCACCTCGCGAAGCCACGCCGAGCGGCCGATCAACTGGTGGTCGACGGGCGGCTGAACGATCTGCAGCGGAATATCCTCTTCACGCAACCGCTGGTTGCCTTCCCAGGCGAGCACCCAGACGCACGGCATTTCGGGCTTCACTTCGCAGTTGCCGTCGGTACGGACGCCGCCGCAGGGGCCGTTGCGCATCTTCTTCGGGCAGTTCATCGGGCACGACAGGCCGGTGAAACCGACGATGCACTGGCCGCAGTTCCGTGAATCCAGCAGGAAGCCCTTCGTGAGCGACTCGACCTTCATGAACGGTTTGTCGAGCCGCGCGAAACCGATGCGCCGCAGCAGCGGGTGGCACAGGACCAGGACCCGCTCGATGGCGGAATAGAGTTTCTTGAGACCGCGCGCGTTGCGCACCGACCATCGCCGCATTCGGTACATCTCAAACCCGCTCCGTGGCGGAACCGGCGCCCACCCTGCGCTAGGCCCCGCTGTTGCCTTCGGCGGCAATGGGGATCGATCGCCCACGACTGAAACGCGCCGCCAGGCTGGTTTCCAGTTCGCCGTAACCGCAGTGCACATGCTCGAATTCCAGGTCCAGGCGTGCGGCGGCCCGTGTGGCCGATTCGAGAAGTCCGGCGTCCTCCGTCTGCGAGAGGTACACGAGCTTGCGGTAGTTGCCAAAGTAGGCGTCGCGGAGTTCCGGGTTCCGGTCCAGCCCCAGGGGCTTGATGACGAATTGATCGAAGTGGCGCGCCAGGAAGTCCGTCAGGTAGAACGTGCCGGGCTCCGCCCTGGAAAGCGCGGCAAAGCGTTCGCGGCCGGCGAAGAACTCGTAGCAATGCGCGCCTTCCAACCGCTGGGCGCCCTCCTCGGCAAGCACCCGGTCGATGTCGCCACCGGTGCCGCAATCGGCGTAGGCGACGAAAATCTCGTCGTAAGCCGAGCGGTGCCGACGGATCATTTTCCGGAGGCGCGCGGGAATTTCGGCCGGCCGGTTGTGCAGTTTTGCGTCGATGCACTTCAGGTGCAGGTGCTTCCAGCCCCAGCGGCGGCTTAGCGCCTCGATCTCGCGCGCCAGAGCGCCGCAGGCGATGACCAGGATCGGACGCTCGCCGCTCTGATGTTCTCCGCTCCGATGTTCTTCGAACATCAGTAGTCCCGATCCTCGAACTCGGACTTGCGCCGCCGGATGAACTCGAGCAGCGCCTCGTCGATGGCCGGATCGAGCGGCGGCGCTTCGTACTCCTCAAGCATCCGCTTGAATATCCCGTTGGCGCGCTGGGCGGCGTCGAGCGAGCCATCCTGCTCCCATTGTTCGAAGCTGTTGTTGTCCGCGACGCCGGAACGATAAAACGCGGTCTTGAAGTTTGCCTGGGTATGCGCGGCGCCGAGAAAATGCGAGCCGGGTCCGACCTCGCGCAGCGCATCCATTGCCTGGCCGTTCTCCGACATGTCCACTCCCCTCAGGAGCACCGCTATCATGCTGGCCTGGTCGGCATCGAGAATGAATTTCTCGTAGCCCATCGACAGGCCGCCCTCCAGCCAGCCGGCCGCGTGAAGCATGAAGTTCACGCCCGCCAGGGCGGCCGCCTGCAGCGTGTTGGCGGACTCGTAAGCCGCCTGGGCGTCGGGAATCTTCGACGCGCACAATCCGCCGCCGCTGCGGAAGGGCACGCCCAGGCGGCGCGCCAACTGTCCCGCCCCGTACAGGACCAGGCTGGGTTCCGGGCCGCCGAAGGTCGGGGCTCCCGATTGCATCGACACGGCCGACGCGAACGAACCGAACACCACGGGAGCTCCGGGCCGCACGAGCTGAATGTAGGCCATGCCGGCCAGCGCCTCGGCCAGGATCTGGGTCAGCGTGCCGGCGGTGGTTACCGGCGACATCGCTCCGGCGAGCAGGAACGGCGAGATGACCGTCGCCTGGTTGTTTTCGGCATAAACCGTCGCGGCTCCGAGCATGGTCGCGTCGAAGCACATCGGCGAATTGGCGTTGATCAGGCTGGTCAGCACCGTGTTGTTCGCCACGAAATCCTCGCCGAACACGATTTCCGCCATGGCCACGGTGTCTTCGGCGCGCTCGGGATGCGTGACCGAACCCATGAACGGCTTGTCGCTGTACTTGATGTGGCTGTAAACCATGTCGAAGTGACGCTTGTTGACGGGAACGTCGACCGGCTCGCAGATCGTGCCGCCGGAATGATGCAGGCCGGGGCTCATGAAAGCGAGCTTCACGAAGTTGCAAAAGTCCTCAAGGGTCGCATAGCGGCGCCCCTGGTCAAGATCCCGCACGAACGGCGATCCGTACGCGGGAACCATCACGGTGCGCGCGCCGCCGATGATGGTGGAGCGACTGGGGTTGCGGGCATGCTGCCTGTACTCGCGCGGCGCCGTGGCCTGAACCAGCGACCGGCACATGCCGCGCGGGAACCGCACGCGCTCGCCATTCACGTCGGCGCCCGCTTCCTTGAGGAGTTCGAGCGCCCGCGGGAACGCACGGAACTCGATGCCGATTTCCTCGAGCACCGTGTCGGCGTTGTGCTCGATCGACTCAAGCGCTTCGGTATCGAGGACCTCGAAACAGGGAATGCTGCGATCGATCCAGGCTGCGAGTTCCCCGGCGGTTCCGCTCCGGCGCGCGGCGAACTTCGCGGCGCGCCCGCCACGCCGCTTTCGACCGGGGTGTCGCCTGTGTTGCGGCTGGCTGCTCATGCAAGGCCCCGTGCGGCGCGGAGACGGTAAGAATCATACCAGTTCTGCCGCGTGAAAACGCGCCGAAAGCCCCGGCCGGAGAGGCTCTTCCGAGTGGGGACGCGCAAGCTTGCCGGCGGCTCAGAACAGGCCTTCGATCAGGCCTTCGGAGTTGACGCGGATGTGCCGGGCGGCGGGTTTTCTCGGCAGGCCCGGCATTGTCATGATGGAGCCGCAGATGGCCACGACAAAGCCGGCGCCGGCCGCAAGGCGGACTTCGCGAATTTCCACTATATGGTCTCTGGGCGCCCCAAGCAGGGCGGGATTGGTCGAGAAGCTGTATTGCGTCTTGGCCATGCAAACCGGGAAGCGGCCGTAACCGCTGGCCTGCAGGCGCGAGAACTCGTTTTGCACTTTTGCGGATGCGACGATGTCCTGGGCTCCGTAGATCGCCTGCGCGATCCGGCGGGCCTTCTCCCACAGCTCCAGGCCGTCTTCGTAGAGCAGCCTGAAACCGCCGTGCGCCGAATCGGCCAGTTCCACGACGCGACCGGCGAGTTCCGCCGCGCCGGCGCCGCCCTCCGCCCAGTGCCGGCACTCGATGGCGGTCACGCCCAGCTGGCCGCAGTATTCCGCGATGGCTTCGATCTCGGCGTCGCTGTCGGTCCCGAAGCGGTTTATGGCCACCGCCGCGGGAACTCCGAATCGATCGAGGATCGAAAGATGCCGCCCGAGGTTGATGCAGCCGTCCGCCACCGCCTTGCTGTTCTCCGCCTGAAGGCCGTCTTTCTGGACGCCGCCATTCATCTTGAGCGCCTTGGCCGTGGCGACCAGAACCACCGCATCCGGCGCCAGGCCCGCTGTGCGGCACTTGATGTCGAAGAACTTCTCCGCGCCCAGGTCGGCGCCGAACCCGGCCTCGGTCACGACATAGTCGGCGAGTCTCAGCGCGGTTCGCGTTGCCACCGCCGAATTGCAGCCGTGCGCGATGTTTGCGAACGGTCCGCCGTGGATGAAAGCGGGATTGTTCTCCAGCGTCTGCACGAGGTTCGGCGAAAAGGCGTCGCGGAGGAGGGCGGTCATGGCTCCCTGCGCGTCGAGGTCTCCGGCCGTGACGGGCTGGAGGTCGCGGCCGTAACCCACGACGATCCTGCTCAGGCGCTGCTCCAGGTCGGTCAGGTCCTTCGCCAGGCAGAAGATCGCCATGATTTCCGAAGTGCTGGTGATATCGAAGCCCGTCTCGCGCGGAACGCCGTGGGCGGTTCCGCCAAGGCCGGTCGTCGTGCGCCGGAGTGCGCGGTCGTTCATGTCGAGCACGCGACGCCAGGTGATGCGCCTTGGATCGATGTCGGGTTCGCCACCCCAGTGAACGTGGTTGTCGATCAACGCCGCGAGCAGGTTGTGCGCGGCGCCGATCGCGTGGAGGTCGCCGGTGAAATGCAGGTTGATGTCGGTCATCGGCACGACCTGCGCATAACCGCCGCCCGCCGCGCCTCCCTTCATGCCGAAGCACGGGCCGAGGCTCGGTTCGCGCAGACAGATCAGCGCCTTCTTTCCGATGCGATTGAGGGCGTCGCCCAGACCGATCGTGGTCGTGGTCTTGCCTTCGCCCGCAGGTGTCGGCGACACCGCCGTTACGAGAATGAGCCTGCCCCTTGCGTCCGGCCGCGAGGCCGCGATGGCGGCATGGTCAACCTTGCCCTTGGTCCTGCCGTAGGGCTCCGTGTGCCCGGCGATTCCGAGCTTGTCCGCGACCTCGAGTATCGGCAGCATTTTTGCCGCGCGGGCAATATCAATATCCGGTTTTTGGGGCATCAGCGGGTGGCTTGGCGGACAAGGCTCCGAAGGCGGCGCAAGGCATGGTTATGATATGTCTTCGGGGGAGAAGCTTGGGGCCCCGGGAGGAGTTGGCAATATGCCCATTCAATTACAACCGAAACAAACCGTATTGTCCGCCGCCGTCGCGCTGTCGATAGCGGGCGCGCCGGTCGCGGCGCAGGAGGATGCCGGCGCACGGGTGCTCGATGAAATCGTGGTTACCGCGAGGCGCGTCCAGGAATCGCTGCAGGACGTGCCTCTTGCCGTGACCGCCCTGGACACCCGCGAGATCACCGAACTCGGGATCACCAATTTCGCGGACTACGTGCTGCAGTTGCCGAGCGTAACCGCCGGCGGCAGCGGGCCGGGTCAGAACACCATCTACATTCGCGGCGTCGCATCCACGACGCCGAACCTGACGGTGGCCGGCGTGGCCGGCTTGGCGCCCAACGTGGCCTTTTACCTCGACGAGCAGCCGCTGGCGCATCCGGGCCGCAATCTCGACGTCTACGCGGCGGACCTGGCGCGCATCGAAGTGCTCTCGGGTCCCCAGGGCACGTTGTTCGGCGCCAGTTCCCAGGCCGGCAATGTCCGCCTGATCACTAACAAACCGGACCTGAGCGAGTTTTACGGCAACGCAAAGCTCGGCGCGAACACGATCAGCGGCGGCGATTCGAGCGCCAGTCTCGAAGTCGTCATGAACATTCCCGTCAGCGACAACTTCGGCTTGCGCGGCGTCGTCTATAGCGATCGCAAGGGCGGCTGGATCGACAACGTGGCCGCCACGAGGGACACCCGCGAGAGTGCGAGATTCAGACCCCAAGGCACGGTTCGCAAGAACGGTGTGCCGGTCGCCGCGCACCGGGCCGGATTCCAGGCGGGAGCGGATCTCTCCGGCGTCAATTTCGTTCCGGCGGACAACAATGTTGTCGCCGGCGAGGACATTAACGAGGTCACCTACACCGGCGGCCGTATCTCGGCGAAGTGGGATATCACCGACAACTGGGATCTGCTCGTTTCGCACACGACCCAGGACACAGAAGCGGACGGCGTGTTCTTCGCCGATCCCGATATCGGTGACCTGGAAATCGCCCGCTACGTGAACGAACGCATCGATGATTCCATAGACAACACCGCCTGGACCCTCACGGGTCGGCTGGCGGCCCTTGACGTCATCTACACGGGCGCGTTCACGGACCGGCAATCGGACCAGATCGTCGACTATTCGGACTACCTGTTCGTTGGCCAGTACCTGCCGTACTACATTTGCGACGGCAGCGTGACGTATCCGGGCTCGGCGGCCCCATCCGGCACCTGCAACGAGCCGCAACTGTTCGTGGACAGCCTCAACAAACTTGAAGTTCAGACTCACGAGATCCGCTTCACCACCGACCCGGCCAACCGCTGGCGCCTTCAGGGCGGTGTGTTCTCCAGCGAACTGGAACTCATCGAGGTCAACGACTTCACCTATCCCGGTTCCCTCAAGGCGATCGGATTCAATGGCGTGGCGGGATGGGGTCCGAACTACCCGCTGACCAACACGCAGGTATCGGGACTGGTGGGCAATGCCGGTGAAGGCTATTACACCTACCCGGGGCCGTTCCCACCCGGCGTCATTTTCCGCAACGACATCAGGCGCACGGATGAGCAGTTGGGCGTGTTCGGTGAACTGGACTTCAACCTGAACGAGCAGTTCACCGTGACGCTCGGCGCGCGCAACTATGAGATCGAGGTCGATCTGGAGGGCAGCGCCAACTCATCGTTCTATAACTTTGGCCAGACCGCCGACGCGCAGGCTTTCGGCACCAACATCTCCAGGCAGTTCGCGCCCGACAGCACAGTGCCGGGTGCGCCTGACAAGGCGGTGGCCGATGGCACGATCTACAAGGCGACGCTCGGCTGGCGGCCGCAGCCCGCGCATCTGTACTACGTCACGCTGTCGGAGGGCTTCCGGCCCGGCCTGCTGAATCGCCCAGGCGGGCGCACGAGCGCGGACGGCAGCGGTTTCGTGGTGCCTTACGTGTTGCAAACAGATGAAGTCGTCAATCTCGAGGTGGGCATGAAGGTCGATTTCGGTAACGCCTTGCGCATTAACGCAGCGTTGTTCAACATCGATATCGATAACCTGCAGACCACGATATTTGATACCAGTATCGTCAACCTGTTCTTCTCGGATAACGCCGCGGACGCCAGGGTGAGGGGTCTGGAGGCGGACTTCGTCTGGCTGCCCCCCGGGATCGATGGGCTCACCATCGCCGGAGCCCTGTCGTTGCTCGATTCGGAGATTACGCGGAAGATCACGCCCACCAATGACGTGCGCGAGGGGGACGAGCTTGCCTTCGCTCCAGGCAACCAGGGCAATCTGCGGGCGCGCTACGAGTGGACCCTGCAGGCCACCGGGTGGACGGCGCATGTCATGCCCATGATTTCGTGGTCCGCGGATTCGTACAGCGACATCATTACCATCAACCGCGACCTGATCGACAGTTGGATGATGCTCGGCCTGACGGCAGGCGTGGCCAGCGACAACTGGTCGGTGACGCTTTACGGCAGCAACCTGACGGATGAACGGGCCGAGGTGTCGCGCTCATTCGTGTTCGATACCAAGCACGTCACCTACGCGCAACCCAGGACATTCGGCGTACGCGCGAGTCTGAACTTCTGACCGACACGGTCCCGGAAGCAGCTGCCGACTCGGTATCCCCTTCGGGGGATGCTGTCGTTGCGTCCGGGGGTCGCGGAAAGGCTCGGGGCCATCCACCAGACGATCCCACGCTTTCTTCCATTCAGGACATAATCGTCGCGAAACGGTACGGGGAGGCCCTGGCCAGCCTGGAATCCATCCTTCGCGACGAACCGGACAACACCAACGCGCTGTACATGACCGCGGTCTGCCGCCGCTATCGTGGCGAGTTTGACGCGGCGCTGGCGACGCTCGCCAGACTGAAGGCGCTCGCTCCCGAGAGCGGCCGGGCGCACCAGGAGGAAGGCCACGCGTACCGCGATTCGGGAAGGCCCGGTCACGCGCTCCGCAGCTACGAGCGCGCCTGCCGTTTCAACCCCGGGCTGGTGGCGAGTTGGCGTGAGCAACTCCGAATTCTGCGCCATCAGGGCCGTTCCCGGCAGGCCGCGCGGGTCAGGGCGCAACTGGACTACTTCGAGCGGTTGCCGCGGCCTCTCCTCGCCGTCATCGACCTGATCGGCCAGGGCAAGCTGCTTAGGGCGGAGGATCTTTGCCGCAAGTTCCTGCAAAAGGCGCCCCACCACGTGGAAGCCATGCGGCTGCTGGCCGATATCGGCATCCGATTCGGAGTGCTGGCGGACGCCGAGTTTCTGCTTGAGTCCGCGCACCGGTTCGAGCCGAACAACGTGCGGGTGCACATCGACTACATCCAGGTGCTCAGGAAACGGCAAAAATTCGGCCAGGCTCTTGAGCAGTCCGGGCAGCTGCTTGACACCTCGCCCGGAGATCCGCAGTTGCAGTCCATCCATGCGATCGTAAGCATGCAGACCGGCGACTACGATGCGGCGCTGAGCCTGTTCGACAGGGTGCTGGAGCGGCTGCCCGGAGATCCGGTCACGCTCACCTCGAAGGGTCACGCCTATAAGACCAGCGGCCGGTACGACGAGGCGGTTGCGTCATACCGGGCAGCGATTGCGAGCCAGCCGCGGCACGGCGACGCCTGGTACTCGCTGGCCAATCTGAAGGTCTACACGTTCGATGACGGCGAACTCGAGCGAATGCATTTGCAGGCGCGCGATGAAGGCTTGTCGCGCACCGACCGCGTGCAATTGAGTTTCGCCCTGGGCAAGGCATACGAAGACCGCGACGACTTTGAGTCTTCGTTCCGTTACTACGAGCAGGGAAACCGTTTCAAAAAAATGCTGAGCACCTACGACGCGGACAAGATGACGGAGGAACTGCGCGCCCAGAGCCGCGTGTGCACCGCCGAGGCGTTGGCTCGCGGAGCCAGGGCGGGAGATTCGGCGGGCGACCCGATTCTGGTTGTGGGGTTGCCACGGGCCGGCTCGACCCTGCTGGAACAGATCCTCTCGTCCCATTCAAGGGTGGACGGTACCCTGGAGCTGCCGAACGTCCTGTCGCTGTCACAGCAACTGCGACGGCGTGGACTGAAACGGGGCGAGCCGGGCTATCCGGATATCCTGACGGCGCTGTCCGATGAGGAACTCCGCCAATTCGGGCAACAGTACATCGACGATACGCGTATACACCGGCAGGGCGCGCCGTTTTTCGTCGACAAGATGCCGAACAACTTCCGCTACATCGGACTGATCCACCTGATACTGCCCAATGCGAAGATCATCGACGCCAGGCGCCACCCCATGGCCTGCGGATTCAGCGGCTACAAGCAACTGTTTGCCGAGGGCCAGGAATTCACTTATGACCTTGCGGACCTCGGGCAGTACTATCGCGATTACGTCGAACTGATGGACCACTGGGACGAGGTGTTGCCCGGGAAGGTGCTGCGCGTCCAGTACGAGGAGGTGGTGAGCGACCTCGAAACTCAGGTGCGCCGGATTCTCGACCACTGCGGACTCGAATTCGAATCGGAATGCCTGAGTTTTTACCGTACGGACCGGGCGGTGCGCACGCCCAGCTCCGAACAGGTACGGCAGCCCATATTCAAGTCGGGGCTCGACTACTGGCGCAACTACGAGTCCTGGCTGGATCCGCTCAAGGACGCGCTGGGCGAAGACGTGCGGCGGCGCTACACGATATGAACTCCAGGACGGCTGCCGATATCGGCCACGAAATCGGCGAGCACAACATTCGGGTCTTCAATCTCGACATCCACAACCCGGTATTCATCGTTTCCGCCGCGCTCGTGGTGATGCTGGTGATCGGCACGCTGTTGTTTCTTGAGCAGGCGGCAACCCTTTTCGCCGATCTGAGGGTCTGGACGACGACGACGTTCGACTGGTTCTACTTCGCTGCGGCGAATCTCTTCGTCCTGTTCTGCTTCGGCGTCGCGCTGTCCCCGTTGGGGCGGATTCGCCTTGGCGGTAAGCGTGCAAGGCCGGAATACGGCTATTCCGCGTGGCTGGCCATGCTGTTTGCGGCCGGCGTGGGCATCGGCCTGATGTTCTTCGGCGTCCTGGAGCCGGTGACTCACACCCTGGCGCCCCCGCTCGGCATCGATCCCGCCGACACCGGCGCGGCGCGCGCCGCCGGTATGTCCGCCGCGATCCTGCATTGGGGGCTGCACGCCTGGGCCATTTACGCAGTCGCCGGCCTTTCGCTTGCATTTTTCTGCTTCAATCGCGGCATGCCGCTCACGCTGCGCTCCGGGTTTTACCCGTTGATCGGCAAGTCCGTCTGGGGCCCCTTCGGTCACGCGGTGGACATCGTTGCGGTGCTGGCGACGCTTTTCGGGCTGGCGGTATCGCTGGGCTTCGGCGCCGAGCAGATCGCCGGCGGATTGCAATACCTGTTCGGGATTCCCGCGACCACCGCCACCCGGGCCATCCTGATCATGGTGATCATCGGCATCGCGCTGGCGTCCGTAATTGCCGGGTTGGACAAGGGCGTCAAACGCCTGAGTTGGATCAACATGGTGCTTGCGGGCCTGTTGTGGTTGTTCGTCCTGATCGCGGGACCCACGCTGGTGATTCTCGCGACGATCGCGCAAGCCACAGTCGATTATGTCTACTACCTGCCGGCGCTGAGCAACTGGATCGGCCGCGAAGACGTGGCATTCGTGCGTGACTGGTCGACTTTCTACTGGGCCTGGTGGGTCGCCTGGGCACCGTTCGTCGGGATGTTCATCGCGCGCATCAGTTTCGGGCGCACCGTGCGCGAGTTCATCACCTGGGTGCTGATCGTCCCGACGATCATCGGCATCCTGTGGATGGCGACGTTCGGTGGCGCTGCATTGGACCAGTACTTTTCCGACGGCTATAAGGGCGTGGCGGAATCGGTGCCCGAACTGGCCTTGTTCAAGATGCTGGAACCATTGCCGATGGCCGCAGTCGTCTCGGCCTGCAGCGTATTCCTGATCACGATCTTTTTTGTCACGTCGGCCGATTCGGGATCGCTCGTGATGGACACCATCACGGCCGGCGGCAAGATGGACGCGCCCGTGCAACAGCGCGCCTTCTGGTGTTTGCTGGCCGGCACGGCCGCCATGGCGCTGATGCTGGGCGGCGGCATGGCCTCGCTGCAGGCGCTGACCCTGGCGGTCGGTCTGCCCTTCACCCTGGTGCTGCTGTGCATGTGCGTTGGCCTCATCAAGGGCCTGCGCGAGGAATTGGGCTAGAAGCGAGGGCATGTCCCCGCGGCGTCCCGCCCTCCACGGAGGCTGGGCGGGCGCCTTCGGACCGGGCCGCGCAACGCGTGGCTATCATATTCTTCAGGTTTGAGGATTGAGCCCTCGCGAGGAGAGGCAATATGCCCATTCAATTACAACCGAAACATACCGTTCTGTCCGTCGCCGTCGCCCTGTCGGTGGCCGGCGCGCCGGTCGCGGCGCAGGAGGATGCCGGCGCACGAATGCTCGATGAGATCGTCGTTACCGCGAGGCGCGTGCAGGAATCGCTGCAGGATGTTCCACTGGCCGTGACCGCCCTGGACACCCGCGAGATCACTGAACTCGGCATCACCAATTTCGCGGACTACGTGCTGCAGTTGCCGAGCGTGACAGCCGGCGGCAGCGGACCGGGCCAGAACACCATCTATATCCGCGGCGTGGCTTCGACAACGCCGCACCTCACGGTCGCAGGCGTGGCTGGGCTGGCGCCCAACGTCGCCTTTTACCTGGACGAGCAGCCGCTGGCGCATCCGGGCCGCAATCTGGACGTCTACGCGGCGGACCTGGCCCGCATCGAAGTGCTCTCGGGTCCCCAGGGCACGTTGTTCGGCGCCAGTTCGCAGGCCGGCAACGTCCGCCTGATCACGAACAAGCCGGACTTGAGCGAGTTCTACGGCAACGCCAAGATTGGCGCGAACACGATCAGCGGCGGCGATACGGGTGCGAGCCTCGAAGTCATGCTGAACATTCCCGTCAGCGACAACTTCGGCTTGCGCGCCGTGGTTTACAACGACAGCAAGGGCGGCTGGATCGACAACGTCCCCGGCACGCGGGACGCCAGCCAGAGCGGACGTTTCAGGCCCGAGGGCACGGTTCGCAAGAACGGCTTGCCGGTCGCTTCGCACCGCGCCGGGTTCCAGGCGGGATCGGATCTCTCGGGCGTGACTTTCATACCCGCCGACAACAGCGCGGTCGTGGACAGCGACATCAACGGCGTCGATTACACCGGCGCCCGGCTCTCCGCCCATTGGGACATCAGCGGCAATTGGCGCCTGCTCGTTGCGCACACGACCCAGGACACGGAGGCGGACGGCGTGTTCTTCGCCGATCCCGAGGTTGGCGATCTCGAAATCCAACGGTTCGTGGACGAGCGCATCGAGGACAGCATCGACAACACGGCGTGGACGCTCACGGCCATGTTCGATCAGCTGGAGGTCATCTATACCGGAGCGTTCACCGACCGGCAGTCCGACCAGATCATCGACTACACCGACTACCTGTTCGTGGGCCAGTACCTGCCGTACTACATCTGCGACGGCACCGTGACCTATCCGGGCGCGGCCGCGCCTTCCGGCGTCTGCAATGAGCCCCTGATGTTCGTGGACAGCCTCAACGCGCTTGAGGTCACGACCCACGAGATCCGCTTCGCGACCGATCAGGCCCGGCGCTGGCGGCTGCAGGGCGGCGTGTTCATGAGCGAACTGGAGCTGCGCGAGCTCAACGACTTCACCTATCCCGGCTCCCTCAAGGCGGTAGCCTGGGACGGGATTACCCGAGGATACTCTCCGAACTATCCGCTCACCAACCCGCAAGCGGCCCCGGGGCACCCGACGCTCGGTAACGCCGAAGCCGGCTATTACACCTATCCGGGACCGTTTCCCCGGGACGTGGTGTTCCGCAACGACATCCGGCGCACCGACGATCAGTTCGGCGTGTTTGCCGCGCTGGGCCTGGACCTGAGCGACCGGTTCGCGCTTACGGTGGGCGCCCGCAACTACGAGATCGAGGTGGATTTCGAAGGCAGCGCCAACTCGTCGTTCTACAATTTCGGCCAGGCTGAAGATCAGCAGCGCGCCGGCGCCAACCTATCGGCGCAATTCCGGCCGGGCAATACCTTCGGCGCGCCCGACAAGGCGATTGCGGACGGCACCATCTACCGGACCACGCTGGACTGGCGGCCGCAGCCCGAGCAACTCTATTACGTCACGCTGTCGGAGGGATTCCGCCCCGGCCTTTTGAACCGTCCGGGCGGCCGGATGAACGCGGCCGGTACCTTCGCCGTGCCCTGGCAGCTTGAAACCGACGAAGTCACGAATTTCGAATTGGGCATGAAGTCCGATTTCCTGGACTCCACCTTGCGCCTCAACGCGGCGCTGTTCCGGGTCGAGATCGACAACCTGCAGACCACGATCTTCGATCCGAATATCGTCAACCTTTTCTTCTCCGACAATGCGGCGGACGCCCGGGTGACCGGCTTCGAAGCGGACTTCAGCTGGCTGCCCCCGTGGTCGAACAGGCTCACGATTTCCGGCGCGCTGTCATTCCTCGACTCGGAGATCACGCGCGTCATTACGCCCACCGACGATGTGCGCCTCGGCGACGAACTCGCGTTCGCTCCCGGATCGCAGGGCAACCTGCGGGCGCGCTACGAGTGGCCTCTGCTGGCCACCGGATTGACAGCGCACGTCATGCCCATGATTTCCTGGTCGGCGGAGTCGTACAGCGACATCATCACGATCAACCGCGACCGGGTCGACGGCTGGACGATGCTCGGTCTGACGGCGGGCGTGGCCGGCGACCTCTGGTCGGTTACGCTTTACGGCAGCAACCTGACCGACGAACGCGCGGAGGTATCGCGCTCGTTCGGGTTCGACATCCAGTACGTCACCTACGCGCAGCCGCGAACCCTGGGCGTACGGGCGAGCATGAAGTTCTGACCGGAGCCGCGCCGGAGTCCGGCCCGCGAATCCCCGTACGACGGTTTCGGAGCGCTCCCCGGGGCTAGAAGGGGGTATCGCCGGAGACCGAGGCGCGCTGCATCTTGCGGTGCTGCGGCCAGTAGTCGGCCAGCGCGTAGTGGGACGTGCAGCGGTTGTCCCAGATCGCCAGTGTGCCGGGGCGCCAGCGCAGCCGCACGCAGAATTCGGGCGTTTCGATGTGCTTGTACAGGAACTGAAGCAGGTTTTCGCTTTCCTGGGGAGTGAAACCGTTGATGAAATTGGTGAAGAAGCGGTTGACGAACAGCGATTTGCGGCCGGTCTTCGGGTGGGTCCTCACCAGCGGATGCGTGACCGGCGGGAAGATCTCCTCGAACTCGCGCAGTTTCTCCTCGGCGTTCTCCCAGTTGCTTACGATCGGCCTGTAGTACCCGAGTATGGTGTGGGTGCAGGTCAGGCTGCCCAGTATCCGCTTCATTTCGTCGGAGAGGGACTCGTAGGCGCTGTAGTTGCAGGCCCACATCGTGTCGCCGCCCCCGTCCGGAACGACCAGCGCGTGCAGCATGTGCAGCGCAGGGGGTTGCGCCAGGCCGGTCATGTCCTGGTGAAAGGTGTTGAGCGTTGGCGGCTTGCTCTTGTCGTTTTCCAGAAACAGCAGTTCCTGGTACTTGTGTGCCAGCGCAGGCTGAACGAAGCTCTCGCCGAATCGACGGGAGAACTCGACGAGTTCTTCTCCGTTCAGTTCCTGATCCCGGAAAAACAGAACTCTGTGTTCCAGGATTCCTTGTTCAATCTCGTCGATGACGTCCTGTGCAAGGTCCGGCGCAAGCTCGATGCCCGAAACCTCGGCGCCCAGTTTTGCCACTCGCTCAAAGTTCATGATTCATTGATCCAGAAATTCGCGGGAGACTGCCGACAGCCGGTCCACGCCGACATCGAACACCCCGTGCGTAAGGTCGGGCATTTCGACCACCCTTACATCGTCGATCAGCGCCGCTGCGGCCCGCGAGTTCTCCTGCAGGTTCCCGTGCGTGTTGGGCACCAGCACCGGCTGTCGAACCAGGGGCAGGCGCTCTTCGGCCGCGTAGCTGAACACGCTGTGATACGCCCACCAGGAGTAGGGACCCGATTGCAGGTGGTCGACGAAGTGCGATGCGCCGCGCTGCAGCGATACGTCCGGGTGACGGCCGGTCACCCAGAAGTCCCAGATTTCCATCGCTTTCGCCCCGTCTTCCGTGAGTTCGCTGGGTTTGGCCAACTGGTCGTACATTTCCTTTCGCTGCTCGCCCACATTGAACGGAATGCCCGGCAAGACCAGCCGGCGCACCAGGTCCGGGCGGATGACCGCCAGCTCGGAAGCGATAAAGCACCCCGTGTGGTAGCCGATCACGTCCACGGCGCCCCGGCCGCCTGCCCCGTAACCCAGCCCGTCGAGCGCGTCCGCGGCCGTTCCCGCCAGTTCGATCATCGGCTGGGGCTCGGGCGGCGGGTCCGATCGGCCGTAGCCCGGGGTGTCCATGGCCATGACCAGCCGGTCCCTGCTCATTTCCAGCATGAAGTCGCGGAAGAAGTCCCCGGACACCGCGGTCGGATGGAAGCACATCAGCGGTGTCTTCGCGGACGTGCCTTCAAGCGCGGCCGCTACGTAAACGTGAATCTGGCCGAAGCGCCCGTCCACGTAGCGCCTGCGGATCCGCCGCGTGCCTGCCGGCGTTGTCGATCCGGTTGCCGCGAGCGTCTGGTCGGCGCCCGCCCGCCCCCAGACGTATGCCAGCGGCGCGGCCAGCATTGCCTGAACCAGCCGCCGCCGATAAATCCGTACTTTGTTTTCCCGCACTCTGTTTCCCCTGACGCCTTGCCCGGAATCCTCCGGGCGCAACTGGGCGAATCTTATCAGGCAGACGTATGTCCCGGAAATGATTTCCCGCCCGGCCGTATAGCAGTTAAGGTAGTGGACGTGAAACGGGGCATCGGTCACATCGCGAGAGTTTTCGGAATTTTCCTAGCGCAGGCGGCGCTTGCCCTTGCCTGTCTTGCGCAGGAGCAGCCGGCGGCGGAGAACCCCGGCATCACGGTCTTTCCCGCGGCTTTCTACGCGGACGGCGAACCAGTCAGTGCAATGGACGTCATTAACCGCACGCCGGGTTTCATCTTCGAGCGCGGAAACAACAACATGCGCGGCCTGGAGAGCGCCGCGGGAAACGTGCTGATCGACGGCCGCTGGCCGACCATCAAGGCCAATACCCTGCAGGAGGTGCTTACCGCCATTCCTTTTGCGGTCATCGAGCAGGTCGAAGTGATACGCGCGGACGCCGCGGATTTCGACACGATGGGCCGCCAGGTCGTCGTCAACGTCGTTCGCAAGGCGGGCGGCAAATCCACTCTGATCACCGAAGCGGCGGTCAAGAAGTACACCGACAACGACCGTGAATTCGGCGGTACCGCGCGTGCCGAGTACTCAAGGAGTTCGGGTCGCTTCAATTTCGATGCGAGCCTTGTCTACGAGAACGAACAATTCGAATGGGGAACGGGAGAGGGACCGTACACCCTTACGGCCGTGGATCCACAGTCCTCGCTCAGTGGCCGGTTCGATATTGACGACTGGTCCAGGAGCGTGCACGGTACGGCCAGCGGCAACTACGCATGGGACCGTTTCGATTTGGGGCTGAACCTTACGGCCAAGACGTCGACGCTGCTTCTCGACCGGCTCGGCGAGTACCGGACTGCGGGTGGTGAGCCGTACGATCAGGTCGTCGATATCGAGCGGGGTAACGACGTATTCGAGGTGGGATCGGACATCGCGATCAACCTGGCCGGGAACCGGCGCCTGAACGCCAAATTGCTTCACCGGCTGGAGTCGTTGGGCAGCGACTCCTACCTGCAAGTCGGTTCCCTGGAGACCCTCGCGGACGACGATTTCGACTGGACCGAGACCGCGGCGCGAGCAATATACCGGTGGGACCTGTCCAACCCCCTGAGCCTGGAATTCGGCGCCGAGGCCGCATTCAACGAGCTGGACAGTCTGGTCGAGGTCAGCGTGGCCGATATGCCCCTTGATCTGCCCAATGACAACGTCACGGTTCAGGAGGACCGCTATCAGGCGTTCGCCAAGGCCATTTTCCGGGCCCGGCCCAATCTGTCATTCGAAGCCGGCCTGGCGTTCGAGCATTCGGCTCTGGAGCAGCGCGGCGACGCCAATCTCAGCAAGCACTTCGACTACCTCAAGCCGCGCCTGACGGCGACCTGGTCGATCAACAGCGTGACCGATATCCGGCTGCGCGTCGAGAAAGTCGTGGGGCAACTCGATTTCTACTCGTTCGCCGCATCGCCGAACCTGGAGTGGGACATTCTGGCCGCCGGCAATGCTGACCTGGAACCGGAAGAGTCAACGGATTACGAACTGCAACTGGAACGCAGGTTCTGGGGAAGGGGGTCGGCCATCCTGACCTACACCCGTTATGAGATGGACAACGCGCTGGATTTCGTTCCGGTAGGCCTGGGCTTCGACGCGCGGGGCAATGCGGGCAGCGCGACCCGCGGCAGGTGGATACTGGTCACGAATTTTCCCCTGGACCCGCTGGGTTGGAAAGGAGCGACCTGGCGGTCGAGGACCGTGCACTTCGATTCCCGGGTTACCGACCCCTTTACGGGTGAAACACGGCGACAATCGCGACGTGATTCGTTCGTGGGGTTCATCGGCCTCACCTGGGAATTGCCACGATGGAATTCCGTCGTGGGGATGGACGGATTCATCGGCTTCCAGGAGCGGGTCTACCGCATTTCGGAGGAGCGGCTTATTCGGGAAAAACCCTTGCCGATGAATATCTGGTGGGACCGGACATTCGGTGAGGATCTCTCCGTACGCTTCGAGATCATGAACTTTACGCCGGCGCGGCGCACGCGAATCCGGGAAATCTACGGAGCCGGCCGCTCCGGCGGCGCCATTACCGCGGTGGAAGAGCGCAAGACCGAGCAGGCCATGCACTTCATGCTGCGTCTGCGCAAACGCTTCTAATCAGCGTCCCATGGCTGCCGGGGAAAGAAGGATCGGGAACCCGGAGCGCAGGCGGGCGTCGATTTCGTCGGCGACGTGGCGCGGCGCGGGCCGAGCGAGAATCTCCCGTGTCTTCTCCACGGCCTGTTGAAGCATGACCGGCTTGCCTCGTTCCTCCCAGACCGTCGGGCTGTCGCGGTCGCCGAAGTCGGGATAGATGTACTCGCTTTGCATGACCTGCAGGGTGTTCCCCGATCCCAGGTAGTGCCCTTCGCCGCTGGAGCAGATCTGCTGGATCTCGGCGAAGCTCAACGTATCGGAGTTGACTTCGATCCCACGGGTAACGCGCCCGATGGCGCCGAGGACGTCGTTGTCCAGCAACAGGCTCTCCGGGCAGGTTCCCAGCAGGCTGGCGTACATGCCGGCCGATTCGTAAACGATGTTCGCCCCGGACAGGGCGGCGGACAGCACCGTTGCGGCACGTTCCGCCCCAGCCTGAAAATCCGGAAACTTGGCGTCGGTCATGCCGCAGGCCGTGCCGAAGGGAAGGTCGAAATGAATACCGATCTGGGCGCAGGCGGCGGAAAGCAGGCCCTGCTCCGGGGAGCCGCCGCTCATCGCTCCGGTACGCAGGTCCGAAACGAACGGCCAGGCGCCGAGAATCGCCGGCGCGCCGGGCCTGATCGCGTTGACATAGACCAGTCCCCCTAGGCACTCCGCCCAGGCCTGGGAGACCGCCCCGGCCAGGTAGGCGGGGGTGGTCGCACCGGCCTGGCCCGCCGATAACAGCAGCACCGGCATGCCGCCCTCAACGGCCACCCGCAGGCATTCGAGGGCGTCGATGGCGAACTTCATCGGCGGCACCACAAAGCAGTTGGACTGACTCACGAAGGGACGAGCGCGCCACTCGGCCTCGCCGCCGGCGATGAGATGCAGCATCTCAAAACTCTTCTCCACATGCCCGGGAAGCGTCCAACTGGAGCCGACATGTTTGCTGGTGCCCATCACCGCGCAGTAGAGCGTGTTGAGGTCCATCTCGTAGTTGTCCGGAATGTCCCGGGGCACGCAGGTTCGCTGGAACATGTGGATGTGCTCGCAGGTATCGACGATGCGCGCCATGTCGTACAGGTCCTGCGCCATGGAATCCCGGTAAAGGTTCTCTTCCGTGTCCGCGACCATGACCGCGGCGCCGGCGGTGGCGAAGTGCACTCTGGCGCCGCTCAGGTCCAGGTCGTTGCGCGGGTCCTGACCGTGCAGCACGAGATTCCGCCGGGCCTGCTCAAGGGTCCGCTCGACCAGGCTGCCCGGCATGCGCAAACGTCCGTCCTCGCCGAGCACGGCGCCGGCCGCGGTGCAGGTTTCGATACAGTGAGGGGTGGCGTCGGCGAACCCCACTTCAGCGAGAATCCTGAAGGCGTTGTCCACAATCGCCACCACGCCGGCCTCGGACAAGGGCTTGTACCGTCCGCCGGTATGCCCCGGGCGAACCGGTTTGATCGCTTCGGCAAGGGGCGCGGCGCGCTCGGCCCTTCGCGCCCTTCTACCCCCTGATCTCCGCGGCATGGCTGTTCTCCCTCCTCTAGGGCGTTAACACGCCCTAGTCATCGGCCCGACCGCGATTGCGCACCAGCGCCGACAGGCGTTCGTCCGAATAGGCCGCTTCAATCCGAACCGCCAGCCGCTCCGCCGCCGCCTGCAAGTCCGCCGCGGCCTCCTCCGCCTCGACATTGAGCGGTTCCCGCACCCATTCACTCAGGTAGGCGTCGGCGTTGCGCTTTTTCGCCCGCATGGCGGCGCGATCGATGGCGTTCTGAAAGCGGCCGCTCAACTTCGCCCGCCCGCGCTTTCGGCCTTGTCCGACGATAATTTGCGCGGGAATATCGCGCCACCGCAGCAGGATAGCGTCCACGGAGTGCCGTTTCATCCGTCATTCCGCCTCTTGCGCATCAGGAGTGTGGCGGTGTCCACCGCGGCGGCGGCGTCCCGGCAATAGGCGTCCGCGCCCACCGCCGCGCCGAATTCCTCGTTCAGGGGGGCCCCGCCCACCAGAACAATGTAGTCGCCGCGGATGGACCGGGTCACGAGTTCATCGATGACCACCTTCATGTACGGCATCGTGGTGGTGAGCAGGGCCGACATGCCGAGAATGTCCGGATGGTGCTTGTCCAGAGCTTCCAGGTAGCTTTCGACATCGTTGTTGATGCCGATATCGATCACCTCGAAACCGGCGCCTTCCATCATCATGCCGACCAGGTTCTTGCCGATGTCGTGAATGTCGCCCTTGACCGTGCCGATCACCATCTTGCCGACCGGCTTCGCGCCTGTTTCGGCCAGCAACGGCCGCAGCACGGCCATGCCGCCCTTCATCGCGTTGGCCGCCAGCAGCACCTCCGGCACGAACAGGATGCCGTCGCGAAAATCGATGCCCACGATCTGCATGCCGCCCACCAGGGCGTCATTCAGCACCTTTTCCGCTGCCCAGCCCCGTTCCAGCAGAATCTCCGTGCCTTCGATTATTTCATCCCTGAGGCCGTCGTAAAGGTCATCGTGCATTTGCTCGACGAGTTCGTCGTCGTTGAGTTCAGAAAGGACGAGATCGTCCTCCTGCTCGCCGGACCCGGTCTTGCCGTCAAGGTCTTCGTTCATGCCACTTGCCTCCAACCACCAAACCTCCTGCCTCGAAAGTCCAGCAGTCCCTGCGCGGCTGTCCTTGTCACGGTCAATCCAGCGACCGTCAGCGGCATATTAGCAGCCATGAATTGACGTTCGCAATGCACGAAACGATCGAAAACCATATTGCAAGTTAACCCCGACTTCCATGAAAATTCAGGCGGCAGCGACCCACCACCGGGGAACGCGATGGAGAGACAGGCTCGAGTTGTCATAGTCGGCGGCGGCATCATGGGCGTCGGCCTGCTGTACCACCTGGCGGCCGAGGGGTGCGACGACGTCCTGCTGATCGAGAAAGGCGAGCTGACTTCGGGCTCGACCTGGCACGCGGCCGGTCAATGCCCCAACCTGGTCGGCGACTACAACCTCGCCAAGATCCACGAGTACAGCATTTCCCTGTACCGGAAACTGGAACAACTGACCGGACAGTCGGTCACCTGGCACGACTGCGGCAGCGTCCGCTTCGCACTCACCGAGCAGGACCTGGACTGGTTCCGCTACCTTCGCGGAATCGCTGCAAACGTCGGTTACCACATGGAGATAGTCGACGTCGCAAAGATCCGTCAATTGAATCCCTTTGTCTCGACCGAAGGCGTGCTGGCCGGCGCCTGGACCCGCAACGACGGCCATGCCGACCCGTTCGGGCTGACCCAGGCGATGGCCAAGGGGGCGCGCGCGCTCGGCGCCCGGGTCGTGCGGCACAACCGGGTGACCGGTATCGACTCCCTGCCGGGCGGCGAATGGAGAGTGATGACGGAGCAGGGGCCGGTTATCGCCGAAACCGTGGTGAACGCGGCCGGCTGCTTCGCCCGGCAGGTGGCGGGAATGGTGGGCGCGGACCTTCCCATCTGCAATATCAAGCACCACTATCTGGTCACCGGCCCGGTGCCGGAACTAGCCGGCAGAAATGAAGAACTCCCCGTAACCCGCGACCCCCATGCCTCCGTCTACCTGCGCCAGGAGCAGGAGTCCGGCCTGGTCGGCATCTACGAGTCCGAAGGGCTCAGCGAAGCCTGGCAACCGGGCGGACTGCCCCCTTGGGAGTCCGACAGCGAGCTGTTCGAGGACGAGCTCGAGCGCCTGATGCCCTGGCTGGAGCGGGCCATGGAGCGCATGCCGATCTTCGAACCGGCGGGCATCAAGCGCATCGTCAACGGCGCCATCTCCCACAGCCCCGACGGTCTGCCGCTGCTCGGCCCGGTAGCCGGCTTAAGCAATTTCTGGCTCTGCTGCGGCTCGTCGTTCGGCATAGCCCAGGGCGCCGGCTGCGGCAAGTACCTGGCCCAGTGGATGTTGCATGGCGACTCCGAAATCAACATGACCGGGTTCGATCCGCGCCGTTTCGGGGTGTTTGCCGACAAGGACTACATGGGCGCCAGGGGCCGCCAGGACTACGCCAGGACCTACGTCACGCCGCCTCCGGGGGAGGAACTGCCGGCGGCCCGCCGATGCCGGACCAGCCCCCTGTACGAAAAGCTCAAGGCCCAGGGCTGTGTCTACACCGAGACTTTCGGCTGGGAGCGGCCCAAGTGGTTCTCGCCCGACGGCCGGGAGGAGCAATACAGCTTTCGCCATAACAACGTGTTCGAGCTGGTGCGCGAAGAGTGCATGGCCGTGCGCGAGCGGGTAGGCGTCCTGGACCTCTCCGGTTTCTCCAAGTACGACGTCACGGGCCCCGATGCGGAGACGCTGCTGGATCGGCTGTGCGCCAACCGTCTGCCTAAACCCGGCCGTATCGCGCTCACCCATCTGCTGTCTGAGGGCGGGCGAATCGGCGCGGAAGCAACCGTCACGCGGCTGGACGACGAGGCCTTTTACGTGCTTTCCGCGGCGGGCGCCGAACTGCGCGATCTCGACCACCTGCAGCAGGGCCGCCGCGCGAGCGAGCGCGTGCACATCGACAATGTCACCGACCGGCGCGGCGTGCTGGTGCTGGCTGGCCCCCGGGCCCGCGACGTGCTGGGCCGGGTTACGGACGCGCCCCTTCAGAGCAAGGATTTTCCCTGGCTCAGCGGCCGGGAAATCGAAGTCGCCGGGATGCCGGTGCGTGCGTTGCGCGTGAACTACGTGGGCGAACTGGGGTGGGAACTGCACCCGGCGATGGACTGCATGGAGCCGCTGTACGATGCACTGATGGCGGCCGGGGCGGATTTCGGCATCGGCAATTTCGGCCTCTACGCGGTAAACAGCATGAGGCTGGAAAAAGCCTACCGGAGCTGGGGCGCCGAATTGACCAACGAAGTCACGATGATCGACGCGGCCATGGAGCGCTTCATCAAGTTCGACAAGGGTGACTTCATCGGCCGGGAGGCGACCCTCAGGCAGCGTGACCGCACGCTGCAACTGATCTACTTCAGCCTGGATCCCGGCGACGCGGACGTGCAGGGCGGCGAGCCGATTTTCGCCGGCGAGCAGTGCGTGGGCGTGACCACCACCGGCGGTTACGGCCACTTCGTTCGGCAAAGCCTCGGTTTCGGCTATGTGCCGCCGTCGCTGGCAGAACCGGATACCGAGTTGACGGTCGACATCCTTGGTCAACGGCGGCGCGCCACTGTGCTCGACGAGCCCGTGTATGACCCGGCAAACGCCCGTTTACGCGCCTGACGGCTCATGACCAGCCGGGCAAGCAACCGTTGCGAACCTGACGGCCCGTGACCGCCCGGCCCGAACGCCCCGCCGACCTGCCGCGCCGCGCCGGCGTTATCGTGATCGGCGGGGGCGTGATCGGCTGTTCGGTGGCCTACCACCTGGCGCGGGACGGGGTTGCCGGCGTGGTGCTGCTGGAACGCAGGCAACTCACCTCGGGCACGACCTGGCATGCGGCGGGACTGGTGGGTCAACTGCGCACATCCATCAACATGACGGAACTGGCGCGCTATACCAGCGAGCTCTACCTGCGCCTGGAGGCGGAAACCGGCCAGGCGACCGGCTACCGGCGCTGCGGTTCCTATTCGCTCGCAACCAACGAGGAGCGGTTCGAGGAGTTGCGGCGTAGCGCGTCGATGGCGAAGGTCTTCGGGCTGGAGGTGGAGGTGGTCACGCCCGCCACGATCAAGGCCCGGGTACCGCTGCTGAATACCGAAGACGTGCTCGGGGGCATCCACATTCCGACCGACGGCTACGCCAACGCGGTGGACATCACCAACGCCCTGGCCAGGGGCGCCCGCGCCGCCGGTGCGCGCATCTTTCAGAACGTACCGGTCACGGGCGTCCGCACCGCCGGCGGGAGCGTGACCGGCGTGACCACCAACCGCGGCGAGATCGAAGCCGACTGCGTGGTACTGTGCGCCGGCATGTGGACCCGGGAGCTGGCGGCGACCGTCGGCGTGAATGTGCCGCTGCATGCCTGCGAGCACTACTACGCCCTGTTCGAATCGGTGGAAGGCCTGGACTCCAGCTTTCCTGTCGTGCGCGACTACGACGCCTGCGCCTACTACAAGTACGACGCGGGCAAGCTGATGCTGGGGGCGTTCGAACCCCATGCCCGCCCCTGGGCCACCGAGGGCATCCCCGAGGACTTCTGTTTCGACGAGATCGACGGCAGCCTGGAACACTTCGAACCGATCCTGGAGCAGGCGCTTGTTCGCGTTCCGGCGCTGGAATCGGCCGGGCTGGACACGTTCTTCTGCGGCCCCGAGAGTTTCACGCCGGACGTGCGCTACCACATCGGCCGGGCACCCGAACTCGACAATTGCTTCGTGTCGGCGGGACTCAATTCCATCGGTCTGCAGTCCGCCGGCGGCATTGGCAGGGTGATCTCCGAGTGGATCCGCCTCGGCCACCCGCCAAAGGACCTTTGGGAAGTGGATGTGCGCCGCAATCAGCCCTTTCAACGCAACCGGACTTACCTGCGCGAACGGGTGTCCGAAAGCCTCGGGCTGCTGTACGCCACGCACTACCCCTATCGTCAGTACGACACCGCCCGCGGCGTTCGCAAATCGCCGCTCCACGACCGCCTGAAGGCGATCGGCGCCTGTCACGGCGAGCTTGCGGGCTGGGAGCGGCCCAACTGGTACGCGCCGGAACCCGCCCTGGCGCGTTACGAATACAGCTATGGACGGCAGAACTGGTTCGAGCATTCCGCGGCGGAACACCGGGCCGTGCGCGAACGGGTGGGACTTTTCGACCAGTCTTCCTTCGCCAAGTTCAGGCTCGAAGGCCGCGACGCCGCCCGCGTGCTCGGCCGCGTCTGCGCCAACCAGGTGGACGTGCAACCCGACCGGATCGTCTACACCCAGTGGCTCAACGAACGGGGCGGTATCGAAGCGGACCTCACCGTAACCCGGCTGGCTGAAGATTGCTTTCTGATCGTGACCGCCGCTGCCACCGAAGTACGCGACTTCGACTGGCTCAAACGGCATATTCCGGCCGACGCCCACTGTGTGCTCACCAATGTCACTTCCTCCATGGGGGTGATTTCGATCATGGGCCCGAACGCCCGGGCGCTGTTGCAATCGTTGACTCCGAACGACCTCTCGCACGAAGCCTTCCCGTTTGCGCACAGCCGCGAAATAGAGCTGGGCTACGCCCTCGTGCGAGCTTCCCGGATCACCTACGTCGGCGAACTCGGCTGGGAACTCTACGTCCCAACGGAGTTCGCGGCAGGCATCTATGACGCGATCGTCGCCGCGGGCGAACCGTTCGGCCTGACCCATGCCGGCTACCACGCGCTGGATTCACTGCGCATCGAAAAGGCCTACCGCCACTGGGGGCACGACATCACCGACGAGGACACCCCGCTGGAGGCGGGACTGGGCTTTGCGGTGAAATTCGACAAGCCGGGCGGGTTCATCGGCCGGGATGCGCTGCTCAGGGACAAGGCTGTGGGGCCGGCGAAGCGATTGTTGCAGTTCCGCCTGCTGGACCCGGACCCGTTGCTCTACCACAACGAACCGATCTGGCGCGATGACGCCCTGGTCGGTCACGTCACCTCCGGCGCCTACGGCCACACGCTGGGCGGCGCCATCGGGCTGGGATACGTCGATACGGCCAAAGCGCGAGACCCGGCCGAGGGGGACTTTCGCATCGAAGTGGCCGGCAAACGAATACCGGCGGAGGTTTCTTCAATCCCGATGTACGATCCCCGGAACAAACGCATTCGCTGCTGACCGGGACCGGGGGCGGCATACTGGCCAGGGTCATGGAAACGATCGGAAACTATATTCAGGGGACACGGACCGCGAGCACGTCCGGCCGGGTCGCGCCGGTCTACAACCCGGCGACCGGGGAGCGCCGCCGCAACGTCGCGCTGTCGAGCGACGAAGAAACGCGCTCCGCCATTGCAGCGGCGCGACAGGCCTTTGCGTCCTGGCAGGCGGTCACGCCACTGAACCGGGCCCGCGTGATGTTCGCCTTCAAGGCGCTGGTCGAGGAGCATCGGAACGAGTTGGCCGAACTCATTACGATGGAACACGGCAAGGTGCTCTCCGATGCGCGCAATGAACTGGGGCGCGGACTCGAGGTCGTCGAGTTCGCAACGGGTATACCGCATCTGCTCAAGGGCGAGCACAGCCTGAACGTGGGACGGGGCGTGGACGGCTACAGCCTTATGCAACCGCTGGGCGTTTGCGCCGGGATCAGCCCGTTCAATTTTCCGGCGATGGTGCCCATGTGGATGTTTCCGGTCGCCATCGCCTGCGGCAACACCTTCGTGATGAAACCGTCGGAGAAAGACCCGTCGGTGACATTGCGGCTGGCCGAACTCCTTACCGAGGCCGGACTCCCGGACGGGGTCTTCAACATTGTCAACGGCGACAAGTCCGCGGTTGACGTCCTGCTGACGGATGATCGCGTCGAAGCAGTCAGCTTCGTGGGATCAACGCCGGTCGCGAAGTACGTGTACGCAACGGCGGGCGCTTGCGGGAAACGCGTGCAGGCGCTGGGCGGCGCAAAGAACCACATGCTCGTCATGCCCGACGCCGATCCCGGGCAGGTCGTGCATTCACTGATGGGCGCCGCCTACGGCTCGGCCGGCGAACGCTGCATGGCGATTTCCGTTGCGGTCTGCGTCGGGGACGACGTGGCCGACCGGCTGGTCGGCCAACTGGAGAGGGAGATCGACTCGCTGCGCGTAGGCCCGGGCTACGGCCTTGAGCAGGAAGCCCAGATGGGGCCGTTGATTTCAGCGGACCATGCAGCCAGGGTGCGCGCCTACATCGACAGCGGCGTCGAGGAAGGCGCCATGCTTCGTCGGGATGGCCGTGATTTCAAGCGTTCCGGGGAGAACCGCGGTTTCTTTGTGGGCCCGACGCTCTTCGACCACGTCAAGCGCGGCATGCGCATCTACGACGAGGAAATCTTCGGACCCGTCCTCAGCGTAGTGCGCGTGGACACCCGCGACGAAGCGGTCCGCCTGATCAATGAGCATGAATACGGCAACGGCACCGCCATCTTCACGCGCGACGGGGACAGCGCACGCCGTTTCTGCGAGGAGATACAGGTGGGAATGGTTGGAGTCAACGTGCCGATTCCGGTGCCGATGGCATTTCACAGCTTCGGTGGCTGGAAACGGTCACTGTTCGGCCCGCTGCACATGCATGGACCGGACGGAGTCCGGTTCTACACGCGCATGAAATCGGTCACGGCCCGGTGGCCGGAAGGTCCGTCCGCCAGCGCCGAATTCTCGATGCCGACGATGAAGTGAACGGCGCGTTACGCGATCCGATCGGGACGTGAATAAACGTTGAACCGGCTGGCAGTCAGAAAACCCACCAGCGTCATGCCGAACTCCTCGGCGAATTCCACCGCCAGGGACGACGGTGCGCCCACGGCAGCCACCAGCGGAACACCGGCCATCATGGCCTTTTGCATCAATTCGAAACTTGCCCTGCCGCTGACCACGACCCCGTAGTCGCTCATCGGCAATTCGTCCTTGAGGAGCGCCTGGCCGATCAGTTTGTCGAGTGCATTGTGCCGTCCCACGTCCTCGCGGCTGACGGACACCAATCCATGGGCATCGAACAACCCGGATGCGTGCAGACCTCCGGTGCGCTCGAAAAGACTCTGCAAGGCTTCCAACCGTTCAGGCAGCGCGCCGAGGTCTTTTGCACTCATTCGCAATGTGTTGTCATGCAGGTCGTAACGCCCCTGAACCGCCACTGCCTCCAGCGACGCCTTGCCGCAAACGCCGCAACTGGAAGACGTGTAGAAGTGGCGCTCGAGGCGTGCCAGGTCCACCTCCACGTCGCGCGCCAGGTCCACGCGTACCACGTTGATCAGCCCGTTCGCGGCCGGCGGCCCGCACGGCCCGACGGCTTCGAGCTCCTCGGGGCCCGCGATGATTCCCTCCGTAAGCAGGAAACCGGCTGCCAGTTCCTCGTCGTTGCCCGGCGTGCGCATGGTGATGGAAATGCTCTTCTGCTCGCGCCGGCCATCGGGGTGAGTCCAGGACAGGCGAATCTCCAATGGTTCTTCCATTGCGACCACATCGTCGCAAGTCCCGCCATCGGCGCCGAAGCGCTCAATCCGCACACTCTTGACGCTCTTCAGCGCGGCACTAGCCCGCATATCTCACCAGAACGCTCCCACCAGAAGGAGGCACATAAGGGCTAGCCCTGCCGCTCCGCGATCAGTTCTCTGAGCGCCTGCTCGGCCAAGCCGGACAGCCCGGTGTCGCCTGATCGCATGTATTGATCCATCGTGTCGAGCATGTAGGGACTCCAGAATCGGCCGATATGGTCCATTACTCCGGCCACCTCCCTGGCATGATCGAGGCCGCAGTCGAAGTTCGCTGCAATATCGTTGGCCATGCGTACCAGCTTGGCCTTATTCATTCGCTGCGTCGCATCGCGTTAACAGGCCCCGGTCCGCGGACAGTTCAGGCGGACACGGGGGTCCTCGCCTTGCGCAGGTGCTCCAACTGCTCTTCGGTGAATTCCCCGAACTGCCGCTGCCAATCCGAAAGCCGGGTCACCTTGTAAGCCTGCACGGCCGTGACCTTGTACTCCGGACAGTTGGTCGCCCAGTCGGAGTTGTCCGTGGTCACGACGTTGGCGCCCGATTCCGGATGATGGAAGGTCGTATAAACCACTCCGGGTTGAACCCGCTCGGTGATGTCCGCACGCAAAACGGTATCGCCGGCCCGGCTCTTCAGTCCCACCCAGTCGCCCTGCTCAATACCGCGTTGTTCGGCATCGTGGGGGTGAATCTCGAGGATGTCCTCCCCGTGCCACTGCACGTTCCTGGTGCGCCGTGTCTGCGCGCCGACGTTGTACTGGCTCAGTACACGTCCGGTGGTCAGCAACAGCGGGTAACGGGAAGTGGAGCGTTCCTGCGTGGCCACATAGGGCGTCAAACGGAACAGTCCCTTGCCGCGCACGAAGGTGTCCACGTGCATGGTCGGCGTGCCGCGCTCGGCCTCCTCGTTGCACGGCCACTGAATGGAACCGAGGCGATCGAGCTTGTCGTAGCTGACGCCGCTGAAAGTGGGCGTGAGCCTCGCGATCTCGTCCATGATCTCGCTGGGATGGCCGTAGTTCATCGGGCAACCCATGGCGTTGGCCAGCAACTGGGTCACTTCCCAGTCCTCGTAGCCGGCCAGCGGCTTCATCACCTTGCGTACCGGCGAAATCCGTCGTTCCGCGTTTGTGTAGGTGCCGTTCTTCTCGAGGAATGATGAACCGGGCAGAAACACGTGGGCGAATTTCGCAGTCTCGGTGAGGAACAGGTCCTGCACGATCAGGCATTCCAGCGACGACAGCGCGTCGGAGACATGGGTGATATCGGGATCGGACTGCGCCATGTCCTCGCCCTGCACATAGAGACCCTTGAAATCTCCGGCTATCGCCGCATCGAACATGTTCGGAATCCGGAAACCCGGTGTCGGCAACAGTTCCACTCCCCATTCCCGCTCGAAGAGCCCGCGGGTCTCGGCGTCCGAGATATGCCGGTAACCCGGCAATTCGTGGGGAAAGGAACCCATGTCGCAGGCGCCCTGCACGTTGTTCTGGCCCCGCAGCGGACTGACGCCGACCCCCTCGCGGCCCAGATTGCCGGTCGCCATGGCAAGGTTGGCGATCCCCATGACCATGGTGGAACCCTGGGCGTGTTCGGAAACGCCCAGCCCGTAGTAGATGGCGCTGTTGGGTCCGGCAGCGTAGAGCCGCGCCGCGGCCCGAACGTCCTCCGCGGGCACGCCGGTGACCTCTTCCATGGCCTCCGGGGAATTGCGCTCTTCGAGTATGAATCGGCGCCAGTCCTCGTAGGCGTCCGCCTCGCAGCGGTCCTCGATATACGGGTTGTCCTCCAACCCCTCGGAGAGGACCGCGTGGGCCAGCGCATTGATGATGGCCACGTTGGTGCCCGGGCGAAGTTGCAGATGACAGTCCGCCTCGACATGGGCGGAGCGCACCAGCTCTATCCGGAGGGGATCGATGACGATCATCCTGGCCCCTTCCCGCAACCGGCGCTTCATTTGCGAAGCGAAAACGGGGTGCCCGACGGTAGGGTTGGCGCCGATAATCATGATTACGTCGGCCTTCAGGACCGAGTCGAATGCCTGTGTCCCCGCCGATTCGCCCAGAGTGGATTTCAGTCCGTATCCGGTAGGGGAGTGGCACACCCGCGCGCAGGTATCCACGTTGTTGTTGCCGAATCCGGCGCGGACCATCTTCTGCACGAGGTAGGTCTCCTCGTTGGTGCAGCGGGACGACGTGATGCCGCCGATGGAGTTGGAGCCGTATTTCTCCCGGATCTTGCTGAGCCTGCCGGCCGCGAAACCGATGGCTTCCTCCCAGGAGACTTCCCGCCATGGGTCGCTGACGGACTCGCGGATCAGCGGCGCGGTGATGCGGTCCTTGTGGGTGGCGTAGCCGAACGCGAACCGTCCCTTGACGCAGGAATGCCCGTGGTTCGCATGGCCGTCCTTGTTGGGAATCATCTTGACCACTTCCTCGCCTTTCATCTCGGCGCGGAAGGAACAGCCCACCCCGCAGTAGGCGCAGGTGGTGACCACGGAATGCTCGGGTTGGCCCAGTTCGATCAGCGAAGTCTCCGTGAGCGTCGCGGTGGGGCAGGCCTGCACGCAGGCGCCGCAGGACACGCACTCGGAATCGAGGAACGGCTGGTCCTGGCTCGCCGCCACCTTGGATTCGAATCCGCGGCCGTCTATCGTGAGCGCGAAGGTGCCCTGGACCTCGTCGCAGGCGCGCACGCAGCGCGAACATACGATGCACTTGCTGGGATCGAAGGTGAAGTAGGGGTTGCTCTCGTCCTTCTCCATGTCCAGATGGTTCTCGCCCGCGTATCCGTAACGCACGTCCCGCAGACCGACGGCGCCGGCCATGTCCTGCAGTTCGCAGTCGCCGTTGGTCGGGCACGTCAGGCAGTCCAGCGGATGATCGGAAATGTAGAGTTCCATGACGTTGCGGCGCACTTCCGCCAGCCGCGGGTTCTGCGTGGTCACCTCCATGCCGTCGGCCACTTCGGTGGTGCACGATGCCGGAAGACCCTTGGCGCCCTCGATTTCCACAAGGCACAGCCGGCAGGAGCCGAAAGGCTCGAGCATGTCGCTGGCGCAGAGCTTGGGAATGTTGACGCCCGCAAGCGCGGCCGCGCGGATGACCATGGTGCCCTCGGGAACCGTTATCGGCTTGCCGTCGATGGTGAGTTGCACCATCGACGCGGACTCGCTGGGCGGTGCGCCCAGGTCTGCAGGGCGCCGGTAGGGCTCGTAGACCAGTACCGTCTCAGACCGACTCATGACTTGTCTCCATCGTTTCCCCGGTGATCAGCGTGGCCGCAGATCCTCGGGGAAATGATCCAGGACGCTGATTACGGGGAAGGGGGCCATTCCGCCCAGCGCGCACAGCGAACCGGCAATCATCGTATCGCACAAGTCCCGTAACAATAGCAGGTTGCCGGACTCGTCGTCGCCGCTCAGGATCCGGTCGATGACTTCCACGCCCCGCACCGCGCCGATCCGGCATGGCGTGCATTTCCCGCAGGACTCGATGGCGCAGAACTCCATGGCGAAACGGGCCTGCTCGCCCATGTCCACGGTATCGTCGAAAACCACCAGGCCACCGTGGCCGATCATGCCGCCAATCTCGTCGAACGCTTCGTAGTCCAGCGGCGTGTCGAACTGCGAAGGGTGAATGTAAGCGCCCAGCGGCCCGCCCGCCTGTACCGCCCGGATCGGCCGGCCGGTGGCCGTGCCGCCGCCGAAGTCCTCCAGCAACTCGCGCAGGGAGCGGCCGAAACCGATCTCCACCAGCCCGCCACGCCTGACGTTGCCCGCCAGTTGCACGGTCAGCGTTCCTCTCGAACGGCCCATGCCGTAGTCCCGGTAGTGCTTGGCGCCCTCGGCCAGGATGATCGGCACGGACGCCAGGGTAATGACGTTGTTGACGATGGTGGGCGCTCCGAACAGGCCCTTGATCGCCGGCAGCGGGGGACGGAAGCGGATCACGCCGCGCTTGCCTTCGAGGCTCTCCAGCATGGAGGTCTCCTCTCCGCAGATGTAGGCCCCGGCGGCTTCGCGAACCTCCAGGTGAAAGGTCTGGCCGCTGTCCATGACATTGTTTCCCAGCAGGCCCGCCGCCTCCGCGATTGCGATGGCCTCGTTCATGATCCGGATCGCCAGCGGGTATTCGGCGCGCAGATAGACGTAGCCCTGCGTTGCGCCGACCGCAAGTCCGGCGATGGTCATACCCTCGATGAGCACGAAGGGATCGCTTTCCATGATCATTCGGTCGGCATAGGTGCCGGAATCTCCCTCGTCCGCGTTGCAGGTGACGTACTTCTGCGCGCCCTCGGCGTTGAGCACGGTACGCCACTTGATGCCGGTGGGAAAGGCGGCGCCGCCGCGGCCCCGCAGCCCGGATTCGGTGACGATGCCGATGATCTCGTCCCGCGACAGTTCCACGGCCCTGGCAAGCCCCCGGTAGCCGCCATGGGCGTGATAGTCGTCCAGCGACAGCGGGTCCGTGATGCCCACGCGCGCGAACGTGAGACGGGACTGCTCCGCGAGCCAGGGAATCTCCTCCGTGGGGCCCAGTCCCAGCGCATGCCGGCCCGCCGTGAGAAATCCGGCGTCGAAGAGTGCCGGAACGTCGGCGGATTGCACCGGCCCGTACGCGTGACGCACGCCGCCTGCCTCGACCTCGATCATGGGTTCCCGCCAGTACAGGCCGCGCGAACCGTTGCGCACCACGGTGACGGCTTCGCCGCGCATGCCGGCCTCGGCCGCAATCGCGGCCGACACGTCGTCGGCACCCATGGACCGCGCCGTGGTATCGCGGGGAACGAAGACCCTGTGTTCCACCACCGCCATCGTTCAGCCCTCTTCCAGCAATTCGTCCATGCGTTGGGGCGTCACCCGACCGTACACGAAATCATCGATCATCACCGCTGGCGAACAGGCACAGTTTCCGAGGCAAAAAATCGGTTCCAGGCTGATCCGGCCATCGGCGGTGGTCTCATGAAAGCCGATGCCCAGCCGCTCCCTGGTGTGTCTTTCCAGTGCTCGGGCTCCCATGGCCTGGCAGGCCTCGGCCCGGCACAGGTACAGCGTCCTGCGGCCCGGCGGCGTGGTTCTGAACAGGTGGTAGAAGCTGATGACGCCGTGCACTTCGGCGCGGGAGACGTTGAACGCCTGGGCCACGGTCGGCACGGCCTCGGGAGGCACGTAGCCGAGTTCGTCCTGAATAGCGTGCAGGGCTGGCAGCAATCCCCCGGGTCGGGCCGCATGGCGCGCGGCTATCCCGGAGATCAGCGCCTCACGCACGCCTGCGCCGCTGCCTGCACCCTGCGTGCTCAACAGCGACTCCGAGGCAATTTCCGATCGGTCATTTTCCATGCGCCCGCATCTTCCGGGCAGATCAGAAATCCTACCTTATGTTCCAGCATGTCGCGGCTGGGGCCGCGCCACCTCAAATGTGTTCTCTCTCGTGCAGGTAGCGGATCACCCGGCCTGCCAGTTCGCCCGGCGGGCTTTCCGCCGACCGGAGCCGGATGTCCGGGTTTTCCGGCGGTTCGTAGGGTGAATCGATGCCGGTGACGTCCTGGATATCGCCGGCTCGCGCGCTGGCGTAAAGCCCCTTCGGATCGCGCCGTTCGCACACATGAAGTGGCGCATCGACGAAGATCTCCACGAACCGGTCGGGGCCGGCCATCGCGCGGATTCGCTGCCGTTGCTTGCGGAAGGGCGAGATCAGGGCCGCCACTGCGATCGTTCCGGTGTCGAGAAGGAGTTTGGCGGCGTGCCCGGCGCGGCGCACGCTCTCGTTGCGGGCCGCGCGGCTGAACCCGAGGTCGCTGTTGAGACCCTGGCGGAGGTCGTCGCCGTCGAGCACGAAGGCGCGGACGCCCAGTGTTTCAAGCTTCCGGGCGATTTCCCGGGCGAGGGTCGTCTTGCCGGCGGCGGGCAAGCCGGTCAGCCAGAGAATGCAGGGCTTGCGGGCTTCGCGCAGACGACTTTCACTACCGGCGGAGGCACGGCCTGCGACTCGCGCGGTCATGGGCGCCCCTCCTGCTTCCTGCCTGCTTCGGCGGCGGGCCGGTCGACTGCGCGCCAATAGCGCTCGGGCGTCCGGACGCGGCGAAGCTCGCGCAGAACGCCGGCAACATCCACCGCCTCCGATTCCACGGCGCCCGTCAATGGCCAGCAACCCAGCGTGCGGAACCGCACCTTCCGCATACCGGGCTTCTCGCCGTCCGCCAGCGTCATTCGTTCGTCGGCCCGGACGATCAGCATTCCCTTCCTCCGGACCACCGGCCTCGGTGCAGCGAAATAGAGCGGCGGCAACGGTATGTTCTCGGCCTGAACATAGCGCCACACGTCCATCTCGGTCCAATCATGCAACGGGAATACGCGCATTGTCCCGCCGCTGCCGGCGGGCCCCTCGGAGAGCCGCGAATCGGCCCTGAAGCGCTCCTCGTCGCCCCGCGCCCCGTCGATCATGACGTCAAAGCCGTAGAGTTCAAGGGCGTCTTGCAACGCCTCGGTCTTCATGACCCGGATATGGGTCTCGGCGCCGTGGCTGAACGGCCCGATTCCGCGCGCAAGTCCTTCCCGGTTGACATGAACGATCAGCTTCATGCCCGCTTCGGCCGCCGTTCGGTCCCGGAACTCATAGGCTTCGGGAAACTTCCAGTTCGTATCCACGTGCAGCAGCGGAAACGGCGGAAGCGTGGGCGCGAATGCCTTCTGGGCGAGGCGCAACATCACCGCGGAATCCTTGCCGGCCGAGAACAGCAGCACCGGCCGGCCAAACGCTTCCACCGCTTCGCGCACGATGCGCATTGCCCCGGACTCCAGCCGGCGCAGATCGACCGGTGGGTCCCGGCGCGTTTCCGTGGACAAATCAGCCCTCTTCGGTCAGCTCCAGCAATTCCTCATTGGCGCCCAGCAGCAGCGCCACGCGCGTTTCGCCCACTTGCGTCGGCCCCCGCAGGAGCGTGGCGCCGGCCTTGCAGGCCTTCTCGAGCGTGGCGTCCAGTTCGCTTGCCGTGTAGCTGAACAGGTTCACGCCCAGCTTGCCGGGACGCATCCGGCCCGTCAGCCGCTTGCCCGGGACGCCCGCGAAATGCACGAACAGGAGCTTGCCGCTGGGTTCGCCGGGCGCCGCCACCAGCAGGAAGTACATGCCGGTCGCGGTGCCGACGCCGGTGAGGCGGCGCGCGAGGTCCAGGTTTTCCTCCGGCACCCAGGCGTCGGTCCCGGCCTCCATGCCCAGCGCGTCGCAATACAGCCGCCGGGCGGCCTCGGGGTCGGCGCACACGACCGACGTCGTGGCGATTTCCGAGAAGCGCACTCCGGCGGGCAACTCGCGCATGGATTCGGGCGGATGGCGGTGGCCGATCATGAGCAGGGCGGGAACGCCGTCGGGTCCCGAGAACAGGCATTCCTCGCTCTCGATGTCGCCCACCTCGTAGCGGATCGGCTCCGAGCGGAACCCATACCCGGCTCCGGTGATGGCTTCGACGGCAGCGCTCATCGGCGCCGGCACGTAGAAGTCGATCGCCTTGGGGCCGATGTCGGTGGACGAGTCGACCGCGCCGGCGCCATGGTCCAGGCGCACCGACTCCGTTGGAGCGGGCGAGTATTGCGCCAGCCGCAAGTGCCCGGCAGGGTAGCCACCGCAGGACAGTACGACCAGCCGCGCCGTCACGTTCCCGGGCAATCCCCAGGCATCCAGCAGCGCACGCGGCGCTTCTCCGTCGCTTTCCACCTGTAATCCCATAACGTCCCGGAACAGGCCCAGCGACTCGTCCATGTCGCTGACGCCCACGGTCACCGACGTCATGCCGTAAACGCTCATCACGCGTCCTCCATCAGTACCTGCAGCGCTCCGCTGCCGGGGTTGCGGACCAGCATCGCGGAAACGCTGCCCGAACCCGGCCAGGGAGTGGCCTGCGGCTTGCTCAGGACCTCGGCTTTCAGGGCGCCGCACTGGCCGGCCGCCTCATCCAGGTCGCCGACCGCGAAGGCCTGGGCCAGATAGCCGATGTTCGGCGCCCTGGCCCGCTCGATCAGGGACTCGCACTCGTAGTTCAGCGGCTGGCTCAGCACCACCTTGCCGAACATGTGGTTGCCCTGCATGAACACGACGCGGGTCTTCGCGTCCACGGGCAGGCTCAGCATGCGGTTGGATTCGGGCGAACCCAGGACCTCGTCGATCAGCGGCCTCATTTTCAGCACCTGCTGATAAAAGGCCATCGCACGTTCGCTGGAATCCACGCCATGCGAACTGGTCACGATGGGCGTGAAACCGGCGTCCGTGTAGCCGCGCTGCTCCACGTAGGCGCGCATCTGGCCCACCCGCGTCGCCGTGTCGCGGGTGGCGAGTTCCACGAGGTTGATCGGCACCCGGTCCGGTCCTTCAAAGATGCCTTCTATGGGGTCGCCCACGTCGTCCCCGAAAAAGTGCTGTACGGGATCGGACCAGAGCACGTAGCCGTCTTTCTTCAATCCCTCGAAATCGCGGCGAATGTCGGCGGTATAGAAATTGAGATTGAAGCATCCGTAGGCCCGAACAATGCTGCGGTCGCGAATTTCCACGGGCCTGGCGCTGCCTTCGGGCAGATGAAAGTCGAGCAGCAGGACCTGGCCCACGCCCTCGTCGCCTTGCCCCAGCAGGATGCCGCGGGCGGACGCTCCGCCGTTCAGGTTCCAGAATCTTCGAAAGGCCGGGCCGCTCAGCAATTCGTCGGCGAGAACCGACAAACCGATGCGGTCCCGGTAGAAGGCCAGTGATTTTTCGATGTCGCGGCAGCCGATAACGGCCGCCCGCATCGGCGACCCGTCCGGCGCAATGATTTCCTCGGCCACAAGATACCTCTGTGTGTTTGTCCCCCGCGTATGGCGGCGGTTAGTCTAAACCCAATTGCCGGCGCACTCCGCGCTTCGGCGTTGCAACGCCCCCGGGGGTGCGTATTATGATTCGGAGGAACGGAGGACTGCTGTCATGACCGATTACGTACGCCACGACCTGCGGATCGAGCCCACCCGGGACGAGTTGTCGCGCCAGCGTTTCGTCTCCGAGATACGCCGCCATATCCTCGGCGACCTGGCAAACGGGATGCGCGCGACGTACCACAGGAAGGTGGAACCGGCGCTCGTTCGCGAAAAGGGCCGGGAGCCCGAAGACGGCGTTGAGGTCCACCGGGCCATGCGCGGCGAACGCGCCTACCGCTTCTATTCCGCCATGCGCGTGAACTGCCAGAAACTCGTCTGGCGTTCGGTCATCCCCACGGTGGAACGCCACCTGGAGGACCTGAACCGCAAGGTCGCCGACGTGGGCGCCAATGGAGGTGGACACGGCGGTTCGGTGACGCTCGACCCGGAGCTGGAAACGCCGCCGTACGTGGCCAACCACGACGTGCATATGATGCCGGGCTGCTACCACACGGAATACGGCCACGATGACGCGGCGGCGGGCGCGATCTACGACAACGGCACCGCCGTGTTCAGCATGGGGCTGTTCGGCAGCGCCCGCGACGACATCGGCGCCAGCATCGCGCGTTTCATTGCACTGAAATTTCCGGAACTGCGCCCGCGCCGCATCCTGGACATGGGCTGCTCGATCGGTTCGAACACCGTGCCCTGGGCGCGCACCTTTCCCGATGCGGAAGTGCACGCGGTGGACGTGGCGGCACCGCTGTTGCGGTACGCCCACGCTCGCGCCGAAGTGCTGGGTGCGCGGGTTCATTACCGGCAGATGGACGCGTCGCAATGCGATTTCGGCGGCGAGCCCGGTTTCGACATCGTCTGGTCGTCGATGTTCCTGCACGAATTGCCGCCGAAGAAGGTGCGCGCGGTATTCCGCGAGGCTCACCGGCTGCTTCGCCCCGGCGGGCTGATGCTGCACATGGAACTGCCCCCGAACTGCCGCACCGTGCCGTACGAGAGTTTCTATTTCGACTGGGACAGCTATTACAACCAGGAGCCCTACTACAAGGCTTTCCGCGACATGCGTCCGATCGACTGCTGCACGGCGGCGGGCTTCGACGAGTCGAAATTCGTGGAATTCATCGTGCCCAGCATTGCCCGCAACGGCGAAGAGGAACTTCAGGCTTACGTGTCGCGGGACGACATAACCGTGGACGAGAACACCGGCCGCCTGGTGCCTTCGATCCGCTGGTATTGCTTCGGCGCCTGGAAGTAGGGCCGGGCCGTTGCCCAAGGATCCCCCCGAGGCGCGGCTGAAGGACCTGACCCGCGGCAAGCAGCCGCGGTTCTTCGATGTCCAGGGCGTCGACGAACTGGTGTCCATTACGATGGGCCTCGCGCAGGAGCTCTGGGCGGTCAGGGAGCGCCTCGCGGCCGTCGAAGCGCTCGGCAAGTCGGGCGTCACCGCCGCGGCCGTGGAAACCTACGAGTTCAGCGACGAAGAGCGCGCCGCCCTGGACCGGGAGCGCAAGGAATTCATCGAGCGCATCTACTTCGTACTGCGGGAAGGCGAAGACTAGCGCTTCCGCCCGGTACTGACCTGCCGGCGGTTTTTCGTTATATTGCAATGGCTTTTCTGTCCAGGGGACAACCTATGAAAATTCGAATCGGCATGCTCGCCTGCGCGCTTGCACTGGTCGCGCCGGCGGCGCCGGCGCAGCAGGGCGCCGGCGAAATCGAGGAAGTCGTCGTAACGGCGCGCAAGCAGGAAGAACGGATCCAGGACGTGCCGCTCGCGATCAGAGCGTTCACGGCGGCCGAGATCAGCGAAAGGGGCCTGTCCGATGTCATGGACATCAGCCAGTTCACGCCCGGGTTCTCGTTCGAGAAACTGAACCGCTACGGCGTGCAGGGTGGAGGCAGCCGGCCGGTCATCCGCGGGCAGTCGCAGATCCTGGGCGGCGCCAACGCCTCGATCTTCGTTGACGGCGTGCTCTACAACGATTCGATTCTGTCGTTCCCGTTCGAAATAGTCGAGCGGGTGGAAGTGATCAAGGGGCCGCAGGCCGCGCTGTTCGGCCGCGCGACCTTCGCCGGGGCCATCAACCTGATCACCAAGACCGGGAGCAACGAGCCCGAAAACAAGTTCTCGCTGCGTGTGGCCGAACATGAAGAGGGCGAGATCAGCTTCCTGTCGCGCGGGGCCCTGGCCGAAGACACCGCCTTCTACATGGCCCATGTTCGCTACTACACCTACGGCGGCTTCTACCGCAACACGCTGGACAACCAGTTGGTGGGCGATGAGGAGTCGATCAACCTGAATCTGTCGCTGGAACTGCGTCCCTCCGACAGCTTTACCGCCCGCTTCAACCTGGGCTACGGCGAGGACGACGACGGAGCTGCCGCGGTAACCCTGCAGGACCGTACCTACAACAACTGTTTTCTGGAAATCGCGCGGCAGTATTACTGTGGAGAAGTGGCCGAACTGGAAAGCACCGAGCAGAACCTGGACCTGTTCGGCGACGATATCGGCCTCGACAAGACGGCCTGGCGCGCCTCGGCCCAGCTCGAGTGGGACCTGGGCGGGTTCACGGTCCGTTCCAACACGGGCTATTTCGGCGCCGATTCGACCTATGGTTACGACGTGGACATCACGTCCAACTCGACCGCATTGGGCGGAACGTTCAATCGGATCGCGGTCAGCGACCGCAGCGAGTGGTCCACAGAATTGCTGATCAGCACCGACCTGGCATCCGCAACGCGGGTGCTGGGCGGGGTGTACCTGTATCAGAGCCGCCGCGATTTTCGCGAGGACCGGCTGAACGGCCGCACGGTGGACCAGGGCGAGGCGCGCACCGACAACTGGGCCGTGTTCGGATCGGTCGCACAGGATTTTTCCGACACGGTCACCGGCACGCTGGAACTGCGCTATGCCTCGGACAAGATCGGCAACGACAATCCCCCGGCGCGCCCCACGCTGCCTCTGATCGAGAACACGTTCAAGACCTGGTCGCCGCGCGCCACGCTGGACTGGAAATACGCGGACGGCCGGATGATTTACGGCACGGTTGCGGTGGGCAACAAGCCGGGTTTCATCAATGCGAATCCCTTGCTGGATCCGTCGCTGCGGTTTGCCGAGGAAGAGGAGTCACTGAACTTTGAGGTGGGCACCAAGAACACGCTGAACGACGGCCGCACGACCCTGAACGTGGCCGTGTACTTCATCGACTGGACCAAGCAGCAACTCACGACGACCGGTTTGCTCAGCGATGGCCGCCCGGTGTCGTACGTGACAAATGCCGGCGAAACCGAGGGCAAGGGCCTGGAACTTGAGGTCGCGCATATCTTCAACGATCAGTTCACCGCCGGCTTCGGCTACGCGCTGAACGACGCCACGTTCACGGAGTTTGACGAGTTCTCGGAACAGGCCCGTTTCACCGGCGGCGATCCCTCCGTGGCCGGCAACCAGACGCCCAATGCCTCGAAGCACATGGCCAACGCCTTCGCCCGCTACGAATGGCCGGCGGGCGCCAATACCGCCTATGTTCGCGCCGACTACGCCTACGCCAGCCGCAAGTACGCGCAGATCTTCAATCATGCCCACAGCGGCGATCAGAACCTGATCAACCTGAAGCTGGGGCTGGATGTGGGCCAGTGGCAGCTGGGGCTGTTCGTGCGCAACCTGACGGACGACCGCACGCCTTCCACCGTGATCCGCTTCGTGGACTTCAAGAACATCCTGCCGCGCGGCGACAGCGCCCGCACGTCCGGTTTCGTGCGCGCGTTCCAGTATCCGCTGGCGGACCCGCGGCAGATCGGAGCGACCGCCACCTACATCTTCTGATCCCGGGAGCGAGGGCGCTTCGATTTCGCCCCTTTGTGTGCCTTCGTCTCGTGGGAGACGCCATCCTGGTTCGATTCTCGCTGTCCCTGCTCCAACGCTCCCTCGAGAGGGAGGCACACAAAGGGGCTACGGCGGGCGAGATCGGAGCGCCCGTATAACGGGGTCAGATGGGCAGGGTCATTCCCAGCCAGCGGCCGACGGAGAGCGCCGGGGTGAGCAGCATCCCGGGTGCGAAGGTGGAGCCGAGAGTGGCGCCGGAGCCCAGGACTTCGCCGGCGGCGTAGAGGCCCGGCACGGTCTCCTGGTTGCCGCGCACGACCTGGTGGGCATCGTTCACCGCCACGCCCGTTGACGACGTGGCCGAACTGCCCAGGTGGGTGATGGCGTAGAAGGGCGGCCGGGCGATGGGCTCGGGCAGATGCTCGCGCCCCAGCGGGTCCGCGCCGCTCGCGACCGCATCGTTGTAGTCGCGGACGGTTTGCGCAAGGCCGTCGGCGTCCACGTCGGCCGCCGCCGCAAGTTCATCGAGGCTGTCGGCGCGGGCGAACATGGGATGGTTCTCGCAATGCGCGAGAAACTCCTCCCGGCTGAACTGCGGCAGCCCGGGCGGCGCGCTGTTGAAGATGTTCTCGTCGAAGACGATCACGTAGCGCAGGCGCGGCAGCGCGAGCACGGCGCGGGCCCGCGGGCGCACCAGCGGTTCGTCCTCGCGAATGAAACGTTGCCCGGCATCATTGACCCAGATTTCCCAGGGCAGCCTCTGCTGCGGCACGGTCGCGAAACGCGCATAGACCTTGGCGGGGAACTTCGGCCCGGTGAGGATGGAGCCGGTACCCGCTCGATGAAGGTGCTGGCCCCGAAGCCAGCCGCCCACGGACACGGCCAGGTCCAGTCCGTCGCCCAGGGAATGCGGCCAGGAACCGGCCGCATAGGCGGGATGGCCGGTCAGCAGTTCGAACATGTCCGGGTTCATCGCGTAACCGCCGTTGGTAAGCAATATGTGGCGTCCCCGGAAGGTCCATTCCTCGTTGCCGCTCTCCGCCCGGACGCCTTCCACCGCGCCGGAATCGGACGTGAGCAGACCGGTCACGCGGGTACTCGTGCGGATGGCGATATTGCCCTGCGGCATTTCGCGGTCGAGTTCCTCCAGCACGACTTTCAGGATCGCCCTGCCGGCCTCCTCGGCCCAGAAATACCGCGGAACGCTGTAGCCTGCCCGGCCGGGCGCCGCGCCGGTCACAGGATGACCGGGAAGCGGAACCAGGCCCTGGTCGAGCAGCCAGTTCAGCGTATCCGGCGCGAGGTCCACGGTGCGCCTAACGATTTCCGGGTCCGCCTCGCCGAACGTGATCTCCATGATGTCCTCGAAGTGGCGGTCCGGCGAATCGACGATACCCTGATCGTCCTGCAGCCGGGTGCCGCCCGCGCTGACCTGTCCCATGGCCATGTTCAGCGTGCCGCCCAGCGTGTCCGCCGCTTCCAGCATCAGTACGCTGGCGCCGCGCCTCGAGGCGTGGATGGCGGCGGGCAGTCCGGCGGTACCCGCGCCCACGATGATGAAATCCCATCGCGATTCCAGCAGCGTTGCGGCCCGCACGGCCGGGATCGCCAGGGTCAGGCCGGCGCCCGCGCCTTTCAGCAGTTCTCGACGTTTCACAGCCCCGGAGTGTACATGCGGCGGCCCTGTTGCCGGGGACTTCCCGGGCGCCAGCGCGCCTGCGCGGCGAGCAGCTCGCTGGTGTATTCGTGCCGGGGCGAGTTCATGACCCTGGACGCGGGTCCCTGTTCGACGATCCTTCCGCGGCGCAGCACGATCACGCGGTCGCCGATCTCCGAGGCCAGGGTCAGATCGTGCGTGATCAGAAGAAGCGCCAGTTTGCGCTCTTCGCGTATGTCCCTGAGCAGCGCCAGGATCTGCGCCTGGGTGCGAATGTCCAGCGCGGAGAGCGCCTCGTCGGCAAGCAGCAGGCGCGGATTCATCGCCAGCGCGCGCGCCAGGGCGATTCGCTGGCGCTGCCCGCCGGAGAACGCCGCCGGGCGCCGGTTCATCCGCCGCGGATCCAGACCGACGCGGCTCAGCAGCGCGGCCACGCGGGCCTTCTGTTCCGGGCGGCTGCAAAGGCGGTGGGTCCGGATGGGTTCGGCGACGATGCGTTCCACGGGCCATCGGGGATTGAGACTGGAATAGGGGTCCTGGAACACCATTTGCAGGTGGCGCGCGCGCACCGCCGCGCTGGGCGGCTCGTCCCCGAGGGCCGGAAAACTCAGTTGACCGGGCGCTGCCCTGATGACGCCGGCGAGCGCGCGGGCGATCGTGGTCTTGCCCGATCCGGACTCCCCGACCAGGCACACGGTCTCGTTGGCGTGAACGGCGAAATCCACGTTCTCCACAGCCGCCTGCGCGGCGCCCCGGTAGCGGACCGTAAGCCCGCGCACGGCGGCCAGAGCCTCTCGCGATTGCGGGCGCCTGCCGCGCCTCGGTGCCGTTGCGCGCCTGCCCGGCAGCGCTTCCAGCAGCGAGCGGGTGTACTCGTGGCGGGGTTTCGAGAACAGCTCGCGGGCCGGCCCGTGTTCCACCACCCGTCCGCCGTGCATGACGTACAGGCGGTCGCAGAAGCCCGCGGCCAGCGCCAGGTCGTGGGTGATCATCAGCAGCGTATGTCGCCTTGCACGGCGCTTGAGCAGATCGAGGACCCGTGACTGCACCGCGGCGTCCAGCGCCGTCGTGGGCTCGTCGGCTATCAGCAGCGGCGGCCGGTTGATGAGCGCCAGCGCGATCATGATGCGCTGCCTCTGGCCGCCCGAGAACTGGTGAGGGAATGCGCGCAAGGCCGACTCCGGCTCGGGAAGTTCGACGGAACGCAGGGCTTCGATTGCTCTATTCCGCGCCTGTTTCCGGGACAACCCCGAATGGCGGACAGCGCTCTCGATCAGCGCGGAGCCGATCCGGCGGACCGGATTGAGGGACGCCGATGGGTCCTGAAACACGAACCCGGCGATCCGGCCGCGCAACGGCCTCAACGCCTCCTCGTCGAGTTGCGTCATTTCCTGGTCCCTGACGATTATCTTCCCGTCGGCGATGCGTCCGGGCGCGGGCACCAGGCCAAGTATGGACAGCGTCGCCAGCGTCTTGCCGGCGCCGGATTCGCCCACCAGGCCCACGATTTCTCCCTCGGCGGCATCCAGCGACACGTCGTGCAGCACCCTCCCGCCACGCGGAAAATCCACGCACAGTCCGCGTATTCGCAGCAGGGAAACGGATGCGTTCATCGCCGGGCGCGGTCCAGTGCGCTCAGACCGTCTCCCAGCAGGTGAATGGACACGACCAGCAGGGCGATGGCGGTGGCCGGCGCGGCCATGAGCCAGGGAGCGACGATCAGAAAGTCGCGCGATTCCTGCAGCAGCGCCCCCCAGGTGGGAACGCCCAGCGGCGCGCCCAGGCCCAGGAAGGACAGTGCGCTCTCCGCGACCAGCATGTCGGCGAAATGAAAGGTGAAGACAACCGCCAGCACCGGTCGGAGCCCCGGTAACAGGTGCCCCAGCAGAATGCGCGGAGTGCTCACCGCCATGATCCGGGCCGCCGTCACGTAGTCCTGGGCCAGCAGGCGCAGGCTCTCGGCATAGACCACGCGGGCGAACACGGGCCAGCTCAACAGCCCCAGCGTGATGCTGAGCGGCCAGAATCCCCGGCCGGCCACCGCAACGATGATGATCGCCGCCACCAGCCCCGGAAACGACAGCGTGGCGTCGACGAGCTGGTTGATGATCGTGCGGGGATAGCCCTGGTACTGCGCCGCGCACATGCCCAGCGTGCCGCCCAGCAGCAGCGCCAGGATGCAGGAAACGGTTGCGACGCCCACCGACCAGGGAAGACCCGACAGTACCCGCGACCAGAGGTCCCGGCCCAGGTTGTCGGTCCCCAGCAAATGGCCCGCCGTGCCCGCCGGAGAGAAGCGCTCGGTCAGGTCGCCCAACTGCGGGTCGTGCGTCTGCAGCAGCCCGCTCAGTGCGAGCAGCAGCACCCAGCCGACCAGCGCCGCGGCGCCGACGGCCAGCTGGGGCGACGCCCTGAGTAATGCCAGCAGGCGGTTCAGCAAACCGGTCATTGGGTTGCCGGTCTGAGCCTCGGGTCTATCAGGCGCAACAGGGCGTCCGCAAGTCCGTTGACCGCGAACACCAGCACCGCGACGACAAAGCAGATCGCCTGAAGCACCGGAAAGTCCAGGTTCTGGGCCGAGTACAGCAGCAACAGGCCGATGCCCGGCCACAGGAACAGGGTTTCGATCAGCACGACGCCGGACACCAGGAAGGCGAATTGGGTGCCGATCAGCGCCACGGCCGCCGGCAGGGCGGCCGGCAGCGCCTCCCGCCAGAGGATGAACCGCATCGAGGCGCCGTTGGCGCGGGCGGTTCTTATGTAGTCCTCCTGCATCGCCTCGGCAACGCCGGCGCTCACTACGCGGCACAGTTTCGGCGCGAGGAAGAAACCCAGTGAAATGCTCGGGAGGATCCACGCGGCCGGCTGGGAATATCCGAGCGAGGGCAGCCAGCCGAGCCGCACGACGAACAGCTGGATCAGGACCAGCGCCATGACGAAGCCGGGGATACCCTGCGCCACGGCAGTCAGCGCGGCGCCCAGTCGGCGCGAAGCGGCCTCGGGACGCTGGCCGATCCAGACGCCGGCCGGGATGGCCGTGACAAGGGTCAACCCCATGCTGAGCACCGCCATCAGCAGCGTGCCCGGCAGTTGTTCCAGCGCCATGTCCAGGGCCGGCTGGCCGGAGTAGATCGAGACGCCGAAGTCGAGCTGCGCCATGCGTCCGAGCTGGACCAGGTAGCGTTGCCAGGCCGGGAGGTCGAGGCCGTATTCGGCGCGAATCCGTTCAAGCAGCTCCGGCGTCGGGTCCTCGCCCGCCAGCATCAGGGCGGGATCGCCGGCCAGGCCAAGCGCTACGAACAGCAGCGCGTTTACGCCCAGCAACAGGATCAGCAGCCGCGCGGCGCGCTGGGCCAGGCCGGCAAACATCAGTCGGCCCGCTCTACCCGGTAGAGTTCCGGTGCGCGGGTACGCACGCGGAAGCCGCTCAAGCCCGGCGCGACCACCCACATATGGCCGTATTCCAGCAGCAGCAGGCTGGCGGCGCGCTCACGAAACTCGACAGCCAGTTCCTGCAGCAGGGCCTCCCTTCGCCCGGTGTCCATTTCGCGGCCCGCGGCAACGAGTCCCGCCCGGAGCGTTTCGTCGCAGAAGAACGGGCGGGTCTTCAGGCAGGAGTATTGCTCCATGGGACGAAGCGCATCGTTATGCGGCGCGGTGTTCCAGGCCATCGTAAACAGTTCGGTGCGCCATGCGCCCTGGAAGAACTGGCGGATCCAGTCGGAGAACAGCACCCTCCGGAATGCCATGTCAACGCCCACCGCCGCCAGGTCCTGCTGCAGCTTGGCGAAGATTTCCAGATCGTTGGGATAGGTGCCGGTCACGACCTGCACCGTCGTCGAGAAACCCTGCGGGTAGCCTGCCTCCGCGAGCAGCGCCCGGGCCTTCACCGGATCGTGGGGATAGGGATTGATCCGCGGGTTGTGGCCGAACACGTTGGGCGCCGATCCCTGGCTGGCCGGCGGCGCAAAGCCCTGAAGGATGTCTTCCGAGAGGGCCTTTCGGTCAATGGCGTAATTGAGCGCCTGGCGAACGCGCACGTCCGCGATCGGCGAGTCGGGGTGCCCGGTCACGTCGAAGGCGAAGGCCAGGATCTGACGCAGGATATCGGCGTGGACCGTAAACCCGCGGTCGCGGAAAATGTTCAGTTGCTCCGGGCGCAGGGACATGATGACGTCCAGTTGGCCGGAAAGGGCCGCCTGCAAACGGGAAGCGTGGTCGCGCAGGGGATACATCTCCACCCGTGAAATTCCTGGCGGCCGCCAGGCATACGGGTTGGCCGTGAGCACTACCGCGCCGTCGCGGTTCTGCCAGTCCGTGAGCAGGTAGGAACCCGTGCCCACCGGGGTGCGCGAAAATCCGTGCCGGCCCATTTCGCGCCAGGCCTGCGGCTCGACCATCATCGCGGAGGTCAGCCGGTTGGGCAGGACCGGGTCCGGCTCCCAGGTGGTGAAGATCAGCGTGCGCGCGTCGGGCGCCTCGACCTCGCTGACACGTCGCATTTCCCAGCCCACGACCGTCGCCCGGCCCTCGTCGCTGATCAGCCAGTCGAAAACCTCCTTGGCCGAGAAGGCGTTGAATGCCCGGCCGTTGGCGTAGCGCACGCCCTCGCGCAGCACGAAACGCCAGGTGTTGGGGCCCAGGTTCTCGAAACTCTCGGCCAGCAGCGGAACGATGCGTCCTTCATCGTCGCTTTCGGTGAGCGGGTCGAAGATCTGCCTCCAGACCCAGTCTCCCGGGACGCCCAGGGTCCGGAACGGATCGCCGTAGCTGGCCGGCATGAGCGTGATTGCGACGCGCAGCGGCGTCTCGTCCGCGCCTGCCCGCGGAGCGCTGCCGGCTCCCGCAATTGCAAGAATCACGCACGAACAGAGCGCGGTTCCGGCATGGCGTAACTTCAGGGCGTGCAAGATCGGGCGAGATTCCAGAAGGCGTGTCATCGTGCTGCGGCGGCCTGCCGGAAGGCACGGGCCGCGTCAGGCAATCGCCGCATGAGCGGCGTAGTCTATTATGGTATTTCGTCGATTTCGGGGAGGCGCGCCGATGCCGGAACCCTTGCGTGAAACCGTGCTGGAGCCGGGAACCGCGGCGGGCGTTTCGCGCCGCCGGTTTCTGGGCGCGGTCGCAGCGGGGTCGGCCGGAGCGCTTCTGGCCGGCGGGGCCCTCAGGGGCGAGGCGCGGGCATCGATAACAGCGATAGAACAAGCTCAGGCGGACGCGCTGGCGGAAGAGGATTTCTGGTCGAAAGTGCGCCGCGAGTTCCTGATCTCGGATGAACTGGCCTACATGAACAGCGGCACGCTGGGTCCGATGCCCAAGCCCGTGTATTACGCGGTGGTGGACGGCTACCGGGCGCTGGCCTCCGATCCGGGCCGCGAGAACGCGCGCCAGGTGGAGGCCCAGGACGATTTGCGGCAGGAACTGGCCGCCTTCGTCAACGCCGACCCCGGCGAGGTCGCGCTGACCCGGAATACGACCGAGGGCATGAGCTTTATCGCCAACGGTCTCGACCTCAAGCCCGGCGACGAGGTGCTGTGTACCTTTCATGAGCATCCCGGCGGGCTGGAGCCCTGGAAGATCAAGGCGAAACGTTTCGGCGTGGTCGTGAAGGAGCTGCCGTTTCCGATTCCGGCCTCGGACCCGGCGGAAATACTGAACCTGTTCGAGGACGCCATCACGCCCCGCACCCGCGTGATCAGCGTCAGCCACGTCACGTTTCCGACCGGCTGCATGCTGCCGGTGAGCCGGCTTGCAGCCCTGGCCCGGCCCCGCGGCATCCTGACGCTCGTCGATGGCGCGCACGCGATCGGGATGGTGGACCTGGACATGCACGAGATGGGCGTCGACTTTTATGCCTCCAGTCCCTACAAGTGGGCGGGCGCGCCGGTCGGGACGGGCTTTCTCTACATGCGGCGCGAGTCGCAGGACAGGGTCTGGCCGACGGTGGCGTCGATGGGCTGGGACGACGAGGAGGCCGGCGCCCGGCGCTACGACCGCCTGAGCCAGCGCGCCGGCCCGTTGCTGCTTGCAACCCTTGCGGCGCTCGAGTTTCAGAACGCCATCGGCCGCGGGCGCATAGAGGAACGCGTCCGGGCGCTGGCCGCCAGGCTGGGGGAAAGGCTCAGGGCGATTGCCGGAGTGACGCTGTATGCCTCGGAGAATCCCGAACTCTGCTGCGGGCTGACCGGATTCGCGCTGGAAGGCTTCGACCGGATAGAAGTCGTCGACACGCTCTGGCGGCGCAACCGCGTCTGGGTGCGGGAGACCGACTATGGCCTGAATACGGTGCGCGCCTCCACCCACCACTACAACACGGAAGACCAGGTGGACCGGCTGGCCGATGGAATACAACAAATCCTGACGGAGGGCACGATATGACGAAGCCCGATCCCTATCACATCGAACGTCGCGACTTTTTTGCCGGACTTGCCGGCGGAGCCACGTTTGCTCTGGGCGCCGCCATGCTGGGCGCCGAAACGGCGCAGGCCAACTGGGGGCTGATCGCTCCCGGACCGGTCCCGGGAGAGGGCTTCGACGGGCGCAGCCTGGTCAACAGGCCGCGCGCCTACGAAGTCATGGAGCAGGAGGGCGTGGACGGTATCGTCGCGCTCAACCCGGTCAACGTCTTCTACCTGGGCAACTACTTCTCGTACGAGGTGCAGAAGCTCAGGGCCATCCCCAGCTTTGCAGTAATGCCGCGCGACCCCGACAAGCCTTCTTTCCTGGTTGTGGCCTCCACCGACCTGTGGTTCATAGCGAACGCCGAACGGGAGTACCCCGAGATCATCCCGTACAGCGCGCCGGTGTCCTGGGAGAAGTACCGGGATCCGGAAACCTGGAACCAGCAGCCGGAATCGCGCGGCGGCATCCGCCGGCCGATTCGCGAAGAAAGCCTCACCGACATCGAACGGGGTTGGGTGGAAATGGAGCGTCGCTTCGAGAGCCGCAAGGCGGCCACGCCCGAGTGGGCGCTGGTTCGCGCGCTGGAAGAAGCGGGACTGGCGAAAGGCCGCGTCGCCGTGGACGACATGAGCATCGCCCACATTCTGTCCAGCCTGGGGCAGGACGGCATCACGTGCGTTCCCGGCGACAACACCTTCCGCAAGATCCGGATGATCAAGTCCGACGTGGAACTGGTGCATATGCGCGCCGCGGCGCGGGCCAACCAGGACGCCTGCATGGCGATGCTTCGGCAGGTCGAAGCGGGGATGACGAAGGCGGAGACGGACCAGCTTTTCCTTCAGGAAGCGGCCAAACGCGGCGCGAAGGCGATATGGATCGCGATGGGCACGATCGGCGGATTCGCCGACGGCGAGGTCGTGCCGGGTCGTCCGATGATGGTCGACGCGGTCTGCCAGATCAACTACTACCACGGCGACTTCGGCCGCACCTGGTGCCTGGGCGAGCCTCGCAAGGACGTCCTGGACCGGGTGGGCATCATCCGCAAGGGTTACGAGGCGGCGCTGGACGTGATTCGTCCGGGCCTGAAATACTCGGAACTGCGGGCGCACGCGGGCGAGGCCATGAACAAGGCGAACGCCGCGCTGGCCAAGGCCACCTTCGGCGCCTCGCCGCATTCTGTCGGACTGCAGCACACGGATCAGCCCTACCGCGACGGTTTGCCGTTCATGGTTGCGGACGATCTGACGTTTCGCGAGAACATGACGCTGACCATCGACATGCCGTCTCTGGAGATCGGCTGGGGCGGCGCGCACCTTGAAGATCTGATCGTCGTTACGAAGGACGGTTTCGAGCCGCTTGCGACTATGGACGACCCGCTGGTCGTGATTTAGGTGCTTCCTCGCCCTTCTTTCGTCCCCCTCCTCGTGGGAAGCGCCATCCTGGCTCGATTCTCGCTGTCCTGCTTCAACGTTCCCACGAGGAGGGGGACGAAAGAAGGGCTTTAGCTGGCGCCCCTCAATCCCACGAATCAGCCCCGGGAGTTGCCTTCCTGCCGGCGCACAATTTCGGTGAGAGTGCGGAAATCGATCTTGCCGCTTCCCATCACGGGCAACTCCTCCACCACCACGTATTGTTTCGGCAGTGCCAGATTGGGCAGTTGTTCTGCGAGTCTCCCGGCCACATCCCGTTCGTCGATCGGCTTGTTGGTGACGGCAATGATTCGTGAACCCCGCCTGGCATCGGGCAGTTCCACGGCGCAACACGCCACGTCTTCCCCGATCACCGAATCGAGTGTTTCCTCCACGTTCACCAGCGAGATCATCTCGCCGCCTATCTTGGCGAATCGCTTGAGACGGCCCTTGTGCCACAGATAACCGTCCTCATCGAGAACCCCGAGATCGCCGGTGTCATACCAGCCTGACTTCAGTCGCAGATGGGACTCCGCCATGTCATTCAGGTAACCGGACATGACCCCTTCGCCCTTCACCATGATCTTGCCGGTCTCGCCGGGCGCGCAGTCCTCCCCGCTGTCGATATTCTCGATTCGCACGCGGGTGCCCGGTATCGGCACGCCAATGCTGCCGGGGCGATTTCCGTCCCTCGGGTTCACCGAGATAACGGGTGAAGTCTCGGTGGTGCCGTAACCTTCGAGAATCTCCAGCTTGTGCTTGTCGCGGTAGAGTTGCCTGAGGGAATCGGGACATTTGTCGGCGCCCGCAACAGCCAGTTCCACACTGGCGAAATCTCCCGGCCGGGACTGTCTTGCATAGCCTTCCAGAAAAAATGGAGTGCCGACAAGCAGCTGGGGTTTTTCTTCCTTGATGAGCCGGGCGATGACCTTGAAATCAAGAGGGTTGGGGTAGGTAATGGACGTCATTCCCAGACACAGGGGAGTCCAGAGATGGATCGTCAGGCCGAACACGTGAAAGCACGGAAGCACGGCCAGCATCCGATCCATCCCGTGGAGGTCCATCATGTCGGAGAAGGAATCTATATTGGACAAGATGTTTCGCTGAGTGAGCTGGACGCCCTTTGGGTCTTTCTCGCTGCCGCTCGTGAACAGTATTACGGCGGGACTGTCCAGGTTACCGCTGCCTGCAATGCGCTTCAGGCGTTCCAGCGGCAGCCTGGACTTGAGGTAGGCCAGCAGCTTTTCACGGCGCCCCAGTCCGGCCATGATGTCCTCCATGAACACCATGCCCGGCAGTTCCTCGCAGCCGATCCGTTCCAGCAATGCGCGGGCCGTGATGATGGTCCGGAAATCACATTGGGCTTGCGCATACTCGCAGTTTTTCGCAGCGCCGGTCGAGTAGTTGATCATGACGGGTGTCAACCCGCCCATCAGCGCACCCACGACAGCCAGGGCGCTACCCGAAGAGGTGGGCAACAGGATGCCGATGCGGCCTCGCTCCAGTTTTTGGAAGCGCCGCGCCAGAATAAGCGCGCCGAGAAGGGCCTGTGAGTAGGTCACATCCCGATGGGTGGCCTTGTCCCGGATGGCTACCTTTTTCGGGTGTTTCCTGGCCGTCTCGATGAATCGGTGTTGCAGCATGTCCGGAGTGTAATCCAGCGGGAATTGCGCTGGAATAAGCGCTGCTGTCGGAAAGGTGGGCAGACGGGCCGTAACCGTCTATAATCGCGCGCCGTCAAGGGTTGGAGTTGTTCGTGTCCATTGGTGTCTTCGAGGCCGCGCGGCCGGTAATAAAAGGGTTGATTATTGCCGTGCTGGCGATCATCGGCGCCTACATCGGACATTGGGCGCACGGCGCCATACTGAACGACTACACACCCCTCCAGCCGATCGAATTCAGCCACGAGGTGCACGCCGGCGAAAACGAGATTTCCTGCGAGTACTGCCATTCCTGGGCGGGCCGCTCGGCAACGGCCGGCGTGCCCAGCGTCGAGACCTGCGTAGGCTGCCACAAAGGCCTCACCGAGGTTCGCGACACGCCCGAGGTCGTGAAGCTCTTCGACTACTGGGAGCGCGGGGAAGGCATCCCCTGGGTCAAGATCCACGACACTCCGGATTTCGTTCATTTCCGCCACAAGCCGCATATCCGCGGCGGCGTCGAATGCCAGACCTGCCACGGACCGGTGGAGGAAATGGCCCGCGTTACGCGGCGCGTCGATCTGAACGAGAACCTTCGCATGCCCTGGTGCATCGATTGCCACACCGAGGAAGACGTGGCCAATGGCCGCGACTGCCTCACCTGCCACTACTGACGCCATGCTGAGCCGCAGGGACATATTCAAGTACCTGGCCGGCGGCGGCGTCGGCGTCGGGACCGGCCTTCTGCTGGGCGAAGTGAACCAGCGACCGCTGGAAACGCTGCTTTCGACGCATATTCCGCCCGAGGATTTCTCCCCGGGCATGGACACCTGGTACAACACCCTGTGCCGCATGTGCCCGGCGGGCTGCGGCATTTCGGTGCGGGTGCGCGAAGGCCGGGCCAAGAAGATCGAGGGCAACCCCGGCCATCCGGTCAACCGCGGCGGTACCTGCGCGCTGGGTCAGGCCAGTCTCAACGCCCTCTACAACCCCGACCGGCTGCGCTCGCCGATGCGGTCCGACGGTGAAGGCGGTTTTGTGGAATCTTCCTGGGACGAGGCCCTTGAGGCCATTGCGCCGCGCCTGGGGGCCATGCAGTCCGCGGGAATGGGTGGCCGGACCTGGATTCTGACCGGCGGCTCTCTCAGTTCCGGTGAAGAGGCGCTGGACAAGTTCGGCGAAGCATTGGGCGCGAACATACTGCGTCTCGGTCTGGATACGCCGGCCACTGAGCTGGCGGCCGCGAAGGCGATCTACGGCTTCAACGGCCTTCCGCACTACGATATTGCGAAGGCCGACCTGGTCGTTTCCTTCGGCGCCGACTTTCTCGGCGCCTGGCGCTCGCCGGTGGGTTATTCGAAAGCCTACGGCGAGTTTCGCGAGGGCGGCGGCGGCCATCGAGGATACCTCGTGCAGGTTGAATCGCGCATGTCGCTGACCGGCGTCAATGCCGACGAATGGCTGCCCGCGCGGCCGGGCACCGAAGGCGCACTGGCGCTGGCGCTCGCCGCGGAGTTGCTTGGCCGGTCCGGTCCGGATGCCGCACCGGCCGGCTGGGAAGACCTTCCCGGCGCCTTGAGCCTCGATGAGGCCGCCGCGCTGGCGGACCTGCCCGCCGAACGGTTGCACGCGCTGGCGGAGCGGCTGGCGTCCGCGAAGACGCCCCTGGTCCTGGGTGGCGGTGCGGCGGGAGCCGGAGCGAATGCGACCGAAACGCTGACCTGCGTGGCGGCGCTGAACCGGGTTCTGGGCGCCGCCGGGACGACCGTCAGGCCCAACCTGGCCCACGCGCCCCGCTATTCCGCGTTGAGCGAAATCGAGGAGTTCGTGGCCGGCGCGGCCAACGGCGAAGTGTCGCTGGTCATCGTGGCGGGCGTGGATCCGCTGCACGATCTGCCGGACTCCCTGGGTTTGCGCGGCGCCCTGGACCGGGCCGAACTGGTCGTGGCGCTGGACAGCTTTCCCAGCGATACGGCCAGCGCGGCGGACTGGATCCTCGCTACGGACACCTTTTTCGAGACCTGGGACGACGACATTTCACTTCCCGGAACCGGGAAGCTGTCGGTCACGTTGCAGCAGCCGGTGCAGAAGCGCCTGTATGACACGCTGTCGGTCACCGATATCGTTCTCAGGCTCGCGCAACGGTCCGGCGGCGCGCTGGCCGAAGCTCTTCCTCATGAAGATGCGGAGGCCTATACCCGCTCCGAGTGGGCGACCGCATGGACCAACCTTGGCATTCAGGACGATTTCGACGCCGGTTTCCGGCAGGTGCAGCAGCAGGGTGTCTGGGTCGCCGACCTGGCGGAGGGGATGGCCGATCAGTTCTCGGCCGAGGCGGCGGCCCCCGCGGCGCCTCCTGAACCCCAGTTTGCGGGGGATGCGTCCGAGTATCCGTTCGTGCTTCACCCCTTTCAGACGCCGGGATTGCGCGAGGGCAAGGGCGCCCGGTTGCCCTGGATACAGGAACTGCCCGACCCGCAGACCAGCGTTGCCTACGGAAGCTGGGTGGAAGTGAACCCGGCGACCGCGGACGGGCTGGACTTGAGGGACGGCGACGTCGTGGAAGTGAGTTCGCAGGCCGGAACGGTGACCGCGCCGGTGCTGCGGTATCCGGGCGTGCGTCCCGACGTGATCGCGATGCCGCTGGGGCAGGGGCACCAGGCCAACGGGCGTTACGCGCAGGGGCGCGGTGTAAATCCGGCCTCGCTGCTCGCGGCCCGTGGCGACGACATCACGGGGGCGCTGGCCTGGGCCGCCACCCGCGTGGCGCTGCGCAAGACCGGCGAGCGCGTGCGCATGACGAAGACCAGCGGCGTCAGCCGTACGCTGGGCAGGCAGATTCTCGGACCGGCCGACGAGCACTAGGACGATGAGCACGATAAGGGACAAACTGCGCGAGTACCGCATCGACGGCTACTACACGGAATTCGAATACCACTGGACCATGGCCGTGGACCTTGACCGCTGCACCGGCTGCGAGGCCTGCGTGGTGGCCTGCCAGGCGGAGAACAACCTGCCCATCGTGGGCGAAAAGCTCATGCGGCAGGGCCGCGAAATGAAGTGGCTGCGCATCGAGCGCTACTGGGACGGTGAATATCCGAATGCGCGGCTGAACTTCATCCCGATGCTGTGCCAGCACTGCGACGAGGCGCCCTGCGAAATCGCCTGCCCGGTGTTCGCGACCTATCACAACCAGGACGGCCTCAACGCGCAGGTCTACAACCGCTGCATCGGGACCCGCACCTGCGCCGTCTACTGTCCCTACGAGGTGCGGTTCTTCAACTGGTTCACCTACACCTGGGACGAGCCGCTGGAGCAGCAGCTCAACCCGGACGTGACCGTGCGCGAGAAGGGCGTGATGGAAAAGTGCACGTTCTGCGTGCAGCGCATCAACCGCGCAAAGGACCTGGCGCGCGACGAGGACCGCCGCGTGGCCGACGGCGAGGCCCAGCCGGCCTGCGCCCAGGCCTGCCCGACCGACGCGATCGTGTTCGGCGACCGTAACGATCCCGACAGCGCCGTTTCGCGCAAGCTCGAGGACCCGCGGGCCTACGCGGTGCTCGAGGAACTGAATACCCATCCCAGCGTCGTCTATCTCAAGAACGCGCGCGCGCCGCTGGCGGGCGGCGCCGATGACGACCATCACGGCGACGAATCCGACAGCCACGCCGCAAACCCGGTCATGTGGTCGGAAGAATCGAGTGAGGCGGTGGCCTGACCATGTCCGCCACCCGGGAACTCATGTTCGACCACGGCCAGCCGAGTTACTCGGAGGTCAACAACGACGTCATCAACGCGCTGACCACCACCACCTGGCGCTACTGGGTGACACTGGGCATATCCGCCGGGACGGCCTTGCTGTTCTTTGTCGCGCCGTGGATCTACCAGATCATCGTGGGCGTGGGCGCCGCGGGCATGAACCGCAACGCGATGTGGGGCACCTACCTGTCCAACTTCATCTTCTGGATCGGACTGAGCCATTCGGGAACGCTGCTGTCCGCGGTGCTGCACATCACCCAGTCGGACTGGCGCAAGTCGATCTATCGAAGCGCGGAGGCGATGACGCTGTTCTCGCTGATGACCGCGGCCATGTTCGTGATGGTGCACGTGGGACGGGTGTGGTTCGTGCACTGGACCTTCCCCTTCCCCAACCCGATGGAGTTGTGGCCGAACTTCCGCTCGCCGCTGATGTTCGACGTGATGGCGATCCTGACCTACCTAACGGCCAGCAGCGTGTTCATCTACATGGGATCGCTGCCGGACTTTGCCGCGGTGCGCGACCGCTCCACCGGGCTGCGCCGCAGGATTTACGCGGTCATGTGCTTCGGCTGGCGCGGAACGGCGCATGAATGGCACACGCTGGGCTGGGCCTACACCTTCTTCGCCGTGCTCGTGATTCCGCTGGCGGTATCGGTGCACTCGATCGTGTCCTGGGACTTTGCGATGTCCACGGTTCCGGGCCTGCATCACACCATTTTTGCGCCTTATTTCGTCTGCGGGGCGATCTATTCGGGCACGGCGGGGATCGTGACCGTAATGTGGATGCTGCGGAAATTCATGGGTTTCGGCCGCTACATCGGTCAGTTGCACATCGACAACCTCTCCAAGCTGCTGCTGGTGCTTTCGCTCATCTGGACGTACATCAACATCTGCGAGAACTTCAGCGGCTGGTACAGCGGCACGAGCTTCGAATACGAAGCGATCCTCTACCGGATCTGGGAAGGCCCGTTCTGGTGGCTGTACTGGGAGATGATCCTGTTCTGCGCCGTGGTCCCGCTGGTGCTGTTCTCGCGCCGCATCCGGACCAACTGGAACCTGATGCTGGTGATCTCCATCCTGATCAACATCGGCATGCTCACGGAGCGCTTCGTCATCGTGGCCAGTTCGCTGCCGCGCAAGTTCCTGCCCGACGTGTTCGGAACCTACTTCCCGAGCCTGGTCGAGATTTCCATTACGGTCGGCTCGTTTGCCATCTTCACGACGCTGTTCCTGCTGTTCGTGAAGATATTCCCGGCCGTTTCCATCTACGAGGTCAAGGAAACGCTCAATCCGTTGCGCAAGAGGGAGGCCCATACATGACGCTGCTGGCCTCATTCGCGCACGAAGACGCCGCGCTGGACGCCGCCCGGGCCCTGCGCGAAAAGGGCGTTGCCGGAGTGGACCTGTATTCTCCCATCCCACTGCACGGGGCCGAGGAAGCTCTGGGACTGGGCAAGTCCCTGGTGCGGGTGTTCACGCTGCTTGGGGGCATCCTGGGCGCGATCGGCGGATTTACGCTGTGCGTATGGACCGCCACGCGCTTCATCCTGCCGACCGCGGGCCGGCCCGTGATCACGCTGCCGCCGTACCTGCTGATCACCTACGAGAGCACGATCCTGCTGGGCACGCTGATGACGCTGCTGGGTTTCTTCGTGGTGGCGCGCTTGCCGGCGTGGAGGGACCGCACGTATCGCGCTTCCAGCAATGTGGACCGCTTCGTGATTTCGGTGGCCGGCGCCGACGCAGCCGAGGCCGAGGACATTCTGCGGGCCGCGGGCGCCGAGTCGATCGAGCGGGAGGATGCATCGTGACGAGTGCCATTCCCTCGCCTTTCTCACACCGAAGCTCTTGTGGAGACGCCATCCCTGGCTCGGTTCCGCCATCCCTGGCTCCAACGCTCCTCAAGAGCTTCGGTGTAAGAAAGGCTTCCGTGAGTGCGGTCGTGATGTTGTGCGGCGCGCTCGCGTTGCCGGGCGGGCTGCGTGCGTTGCCGTGGAATGACGACATGAAGGACCAGGTGAGCGTCAAGACTCAGGAAACGACGGTGGAGCTGCCGGCGGAATCCGTTCCTGCGGACGGCGGCGAGCTGGACGGGCCGGCCGACCTGGCGGAGCTGGTGCGCGCGCGTCTGAAGGCCGGAGAGCAACTGAGCAATCCGCTCGCCGCGGAAGATGCGGACGACGGCCGCGCGGTGGAGATGTACGACATCTACTGCCGCGTCTGCCACGGCGTCGCGGGTGCCGGAGACGGCAGCGTGGGGCTCAAGTACAACCCGCAGCCCATGGATCTCACCTTGCCCTACGTGCAGCAGCAGACCGACGGCCAGCTCTACTACACGATCACGCACGGCGGCGTGATCATGCCCAGCTACCGGTTTGCGATGTCGAGTGAAGACCGCTGGCGCATCGTGCAGTATCTGCGCACCGGCCTGCTTGAGGAAGCCGCGAAAGTGGCGGACGCTGCCGAGCCCGAGTCCGGCGGCGAGACGGCGGCCGAATGAGCGTCAACGGCGGCACGGGTGCGCTGGGCGCGAAGGCGTTCCTGGCGACGATCGGTTTTCTCGCGGGCATTGCGGCCGTTTCCTTCGCGCTGCTCTGGATGGACGGCGCCGACAGCGATTTTCCTTGGGGATTCGCGCTGGTCATGTGGATGTTCGTGCTGGGACTGAGCCAGGCGGGCATCTGTTTTACCGCGGTCATGCGCCTGTGCAAGGCGGAATTTTCCGGGGTCTTTTACCGCCTCGGCGAAGTGATGACGCTGGCGTTCCTGCCGTTCGCCTTCATCGGCTTCGCCCTGATCTTCTCCTGCGGGCGCGAGTCCCTGTTTTACTGGCTGCAGGAAGGTGACCACGGACACCTGAGTCCGTGGCTGAACGAGAACCTGCTGCTGTGGCGCAACCTCGTGGCGCTGGCGGCCTTCTACGGCCTGTCCGTGCTGTATTTCCTCTGGGGCCTGCTGCCGGACGTTCGCGGCGAAATGGCCGAAAGCGGCAATCCCGTGTGTCGAGCCTGCTGGCGGTGGCTGGCGTCCTGGCGCGGGCGGGTAAGCCTGTTCACGCTGCAGCGGCGCCTGTATTTCTCGTCCTTCTTCATCCTCTTTTTCTACGTCATGTCGAACTCCTTCATCGCCTGGGACTTCGGGATGACGCTGATCTCGCACTACCACAGCAGCGTTTACCCCCTCTACTACATCCAGGGCATCAACCTGGCCGGGTCGGCGGCCATCCTCCTGATGAGCGCAGTTCTGTGGCGTAGCGAGGGCCTGAAGGATTGGTTCGACCCGGGCCGTCTCAAGCAGATGGGCATCCTGATCACGTCGTTCAGCCTGTTGTGGCTCTACATGTTCTGGGCCCAGTTCTTCGTTTCCTGGTTCGGCAACCTCGATTACGAGTACGGGGTGGTATCGCTCCAGATGTACGGGCACTACCAGCCGTTTTTCTGGGTCATGGTCAGCTGCATGTTCTTTGCCCCGCTGCTGTGCGGTATCGCCGCCTGGGTCAAGCGCACCTGGCCGGCCATGCTGGTGCTTTCCGGGTTGATCGTGGTGGGTTTCTGGATCAACCGCTATCTCAACGTCCTGCCGATACTGGAACCGGCGCATGTGCCGTTCGCCGACGTCAGGGAGTGGCTGATTGTGATTTCGGCGCTGGCCTCCTGGTTCTTCCTGGTCCTGGTGATGTTCCGCAGCATGCCGATGATCTCCGCCTGGCAGATCAGTCACTACGCGACTGAAGAGCAACTCGAAGCCGCCTCCTAGGGCGGGAGGACGAGACGGCGCGAGGGTCATGCCCTCGCTCCCGGGAGTCAGGAAAGGCTTCGGATCAGGTCTTCGATTTCGTCGTCGGTCGGCGTGGCAGCGGTAGCCGGCGGCGCGCCGGAAACCCGCGCTTCGGCGCTGTCGCCCATCGCGGCCAGCCGGACTTTGCGTGCCCGAAATCGCCGCTGCGCCGTCTTGCCCAGTCTGCGCAGCTTGCCGCGCCGCATTTCCTTATTCTCATCATCGGCGGGCGAGCCGGGAAAGCGCGGTTCGATGGCGATGCAGTCCACGGGGCAGGGCGGCAGGCACAAGCCGCAGCCCACGCACTCGTCATGAATGATCGTATGAGTGAAGTTGCGGCTGCCGATGATGGCATCCACCGGACAGACCGGAAGGCAGCGTGCACAGCCCACGCATAGCGCTTCGTCGATTCGCGCTACCGAGGGCTGCACGACACTAGCGCACGCGCATGCCCGGTTCCGCGCCTTCGTCGGGGGACAGCAGGAACACCCGCGACTCTCCCTCGCCGGCGGCCAGCACCATGCCTTCCGACACGCCGAAACGCATCTTCCGCGGCTTCAGGTTCGCTACCAGCACCACCTTGCGTCCCACCAGGATCGAAGGGGCGTAGGCGCCGGCAATTCCGGCGAAGACGGTGCGGCCCTTGCCGCCGTCGTCCAGCGTAAGGCGCAACAGCCGGTTGGCGCCCGCCACTCGCTCGGCCTTGACTATCTTCGCCACCCGCAGGTCCGTGCGCAGGAACTCGTCGATGTCGATGGGTTCGGAATGCTCGACTTCGGCGGCAGCCTGGCCGCGATTGGTTTCCACCAGAGCCTTGAGCGTCTTGAGCGATATTCGGCCCGCCAGCGGCTTGAATACGGCAATCGATTCGTCAAGCAGCGGTTCGTCCACGTCATTCCAGTTCAGATCGGAGCGCAGAAATGCCGCGGCCTTCGAGGAGATGTCCGGAAGAACCGGGGCGATATAGGTCATGAGCACCCGAAACAGGTTGATCCCCTGCGTTACGATCGCCTGCAATTCGTCCTGCCTGTCCGGGTCCTTGGCCAGTTCCCAAGGCTTGCGCTCGTTGATCCAGACGTTGGCGCGGTCGGCCAGGGCCATGATCGCCCGCATGGCCTTGCCGTAGGAACGGGATTCGTAATGCTCGCCGATCTGCTCCCTCTGCGCGACGAATTGCTCGTACAGGGCCGGGTCGTGCAGCCGCGGTCCGAGGCGGTTGTCGAACCCGCGCTGCACGAAGCTGGCGCAGCGGCTGGCGATGTTCACCAGCTTGCCGACCAGATCGGAGTTGATCCGTGCGGCGAAATCCTCCAGCTGCAGGTCGATGTCGTCCAGACCCGGACCGAGCTTTGCAGCGTAGTAGTAGCGCAGGTACTCGGGGTCCAGGCCGGCCGCCAGGTAGTCCGAGGCGGTAATGAAGGTGCCCTTGGACTTGGACATCTTCAGCCCGTCCACGGTCAGGAAGCCGTGTACGAAAACGCCGCTGGGCGTGCGCATGCCGGCGCCCAGCAGCACCGCCGGCCAGAACAATGCGTGGAAGTACAGGATGTCCTTGCCGATGAAGTGGTACAGCTCGGCGTCGCTGTCCGGCCCGAAATAGCGTTCGAACCGGTCTTCCGCGTCCTCGCCGGCGCCGCACAGGTTGCGGAAACTGGCCATGTAGCCGACCGGCGCATCCAGCCAGACGTAGAAGTACTTCCCCTTCTCGCCCGGCACCTCGAAGCCGAAATACGGCTCGTCGCGGGTGATGTCCCAGTCCTTCAGGCCTTCCTTGAACCACTCCGCCAGCTTGTTGCGGGCGCCGCGGTCCAGGTTGCCGGCCTGCATCCAGGTCTTCAGCAGCGATTCGAACTCGCCCAGCTTGAAGAACTTGTGCTCGGATTCGCGGGTGACCGGCGGGCGGCCGCTCAGGATCGAACGCGGGTTGACCAGCTCCGAGGGCGCGTAAGTGGCCCCGCAGGCGGAGCAGCTGTCGCCGTACTGGTCTTGCGCCCCGCAGGACGGGCATTCGCCCCGCACGTAGCGGTCGGGCAGGAACATGCCCGCCTCCTCGTCGTAGGCCTGCTGGATCGTGCGGGTACGGATGTAACCGCGCTCCACCAGCCGGGAGTAAATCCGTTCCACCAGTTCCCGGTTCTCCGGCGAATGCGTCGTGTAATAGTTGTCGAAGCGGATCCCGAAGGACTCGAAGTCCCGCACGTGCGCGGCCCGGCAGGACTCGGCATATTCCTCCGGACTCGTGCCTTCCTCGCGCGCCTTGAGCATCGTGGGCGTGCCGTGCGCGTCGGTCGCGCAAACGAACGCGCAGTCGGCGCCGGACAGCCGTTGGTAGCGAACCCAGATGTCGGTCTGCACCATCTCGAGCAGGTTGCCGAGATGGATCTGACCGCTGGCGTAGGGCAGCGCCGCGGTGACTAGGATCTTGCGCGCCATGCCGCGATTATCCCGGATTACCAGCCGCAGGAAAGACCCTGGTTCTCGGTCTCAAGCCAGTCCATGAGCGGCTGAAAGTAGGCGATGATCGCCGAGGCGTCCATTTCGCGCTGCCCGGTCACTTCTTCCAGCGAGTCCTGCCAAGGCCGGCTGGAACCGGACTGGAGCATCTTCCACAGCAGCGCGCCGGCTTCCTTGTTCCCGTAGATCGAACACTCGTGCAGCGGTCCCTCGAATCCCGCGGCGTCGCAAAGCGCCCGCTGGAACTGGAACTGCAGCACGAACGCCAGGAAGTAGCGGGTGTAGGGCGTGTTGCCGGGAATGTGGTACTTGGCGCCCGGGTCGAAATCGGCCTCGCTGCGCTCCATCGGCGGCCTTATGCCCTGGTAGCGCGTGCGCAGGTCCCACCAGGCGGCGTTGTAGTCCTCCGGCGCGATTTCCCCGGAGAAAACGCCCCACCGCCACTGGTCCATCAGCTTGCCGAAGGGCAGAAAGGCGATCTTGTCCAGCGCCAGCTTCATCTGCGAGTTGATCAGGGCCTCGGGACTTTCCTCAATCTCCTCGACCAGGCCCAGGTTCTTCAGGAACTTGCCGGTTATCGACAACGTGACCGTGTCGCCCACCGCCTCGTGGAAACCGTCGTGGGCCCCGGACTGGAAAACGATCGGCTGATCGCGGTAGGCGAGGTAGTAGTAGATATGGCCGAGTTCGTGATAGATGGTGAACAGGTGGTCCTGGGTAGGTTCGATGCACATCTTGATCCGCACATCGTCCTTGCCGTCCATACTCCAGGCGCTGGCGTGACAGACCACCTCGCGGTCCCGCGGCTTCACCAGCAGCGAACGCTGCCAGAAACTCTCCGGCAACGCAGGCATGCCCAGCGAGACGAAGAAATCTTCCGCCAGTTCGGTCATGTAGACGGCGCTGTAGTCCTGCTCCTGCATCGCCCGGGTCACGTTCAGTTCCGCTATCCCGGGATACGGCTCCGCCAGGTCGTAGATCTCGCCCCAGGTCTGCGACCACATATTGCCCAGCAGGTGTGCGGGAATCGGTTCGCCCGCGGGCACGATTTCGTCGCCGTAAGCCTGCCGCAGCTTGTCGCCGGTGTAGCAGTGCAACTGCTCGTACAGCGGCGACACCTGGCTCCACAGCCGCTCCACCTCGTCGCTGAAATCGGCCACCGGCATGTCGTAGCCGGAACGCCACAGCTCGCCCATGTCGTTGAATCCCAGCTCTCTTGCGCCTTCGTTACCCAATTCCACGAAACGCCGGTAGTCGGCCCGGATCGGGGGAGAAATCGTGCGCCAGCCGCGCCATGCTTCCAGCAGCTCGTAGTAGTCCCGGCTGTTCGCCATGACCACGCTGAGTTCCTCAAGGTCGCGGCAGCTCTCCGGGCCGCCGGGACAATACTTGCCGCTGCCGTATGCGCCTTCCATGCGGGTCATGATTTCCGACAGTTCGCGACGCTTGGCGTCGTCGTCCGGCGCCGGCAGCGTCGTCCCCCACTTGATCGCGTTGATGGCGCGCTGTGTCAGGGGGGCGAGTTCAACGCCGTCATAGCGTCTGGCGCCCTCGACCGCGGAACTCTGGAACCTGAGCCCCCGTTCCTGCGCCCTGGCGGCGAGCAGCGCGGTGTCCGGGGTGATGTAGGTCTGATAGGCCCAGGCGGCCGCGGCGCCTTCCCGGCCCACTTCCTCGTATTGCTCGCTGGTTTCTCTCACAAAATCCTCGGCGCTCTGCAGCGGCGTATCTTCGGTCGAGGCGCTGACGGGAAGGGTCAGGGCCAGCGCCGTGACGACGATTCGGGTATTCACGTTGCTTCTTCCTCCGCGGGGGTCATGCATTTCTTCAATGGCTTCAGAAAAACGGCGAGGATCAGGCCGCTGCCCACGGTCGTAAGCACGATCTGCCAGTACAGCCCGGGCATGTCGCTCAGCGCCTCCGGATCGAACTCGCCCGCGATCAGCCCGGCGATCAGGCTGCCCAGCGACGCGCCCAGGAACCAGATGCCCATCATCTGGCCCACGTATTTCTTCGGCGCCAGCCGCGTGACCGCGGAAAGGCCGACGGGGCTCAGGCACAGCTCGCCGGTCGTGTGCAGCAAATAGGTAAAGAACAGCCAGGTGGGCAGCACCGGGTTGCCCTCGGCCACCAGGGTGGCGGCGCCGATCATCACGAGGAAGCCCAGCCCGAGCTGGATCAGCCCGAAGGCGAATTTCAATGGTGTGGACGGGTCGAGATTCCGCCGCGCCAGGGCCGTCCAAAGCATCGCGAACAGCGGCCCCAGGACGATGATGAAGAAGGGATTGAGCGACTGGAACCACTCGGCCGGGAAGCTGAACGATCCGATTTCCCGGATCGTGTAGCGCTCGGCGAACAGGTTGAGCGATGAGCCGGACTGCTCGAAGCCGGCCCAGAACATGGCGGCGCCGAAAAACAGGACGATGATGCCGATCACGCGCAGGCGTTCGTCGCGCGTGAGCCCTCCGAACAACAGCAGGGAAAGGAAGTAGATCGCCGCCACGGCCACGATCACGACGGCGCTCGCTTCCGCGATCGCGCGCGCGTTCAGCTCGATCGCGCCGCCCAGTGCGCCGGCGTAAACGGCGGCGAGCGCCGCAAGGGCGGCCGCCACGCCCAGCCAGACCTTCCTGCGATACGCGGCGGAGGCGGCGGATTCCGGACGGGCGCCGGCCTCGCCCAGGTACTTGCGGGTGTAGTAGAACTGCACCAGGCCGAACAGCATGCCTACCCCGGCAGCGGCGAAGCCGTAGTGCCAGTTGTAGTCGGCCAGCCAGCCGCACACCAGCGGACCGATAAAGGCGCCCACGTTGATGCCCAGGTAATAGAGCGTGAAGCCGCCGTCGCGCCGCGGGTCGGTGGGCGAGTAGAGCTGGCCGACCAGGGCGCTGATGTTGGGTTTGAGCAGCCCGGTGCCCAGCACCACGAGGATCAGCCCCATGTAGAACGTGGCGACGCTCGGCACGGCGAGAACGAAATGACCGCTCATGATGATGATGCCGCCCACCCACACGGCGCGCTGGCCTCCCAGAAGGCGGTCTGCCATCCATCCTCCGGGCAAGGCCACCAGGTACACCGCGGCCGTATAGACGCCGTAGATGGCCGTCGCGATTTCATCGGTAAGGCCCATGCCGCCCCGCTGCACCTGGTCGACCATGAACAGCACCAGCAGCGCCCGCATGCCGTAGTAGCTCATCCGCTCCCACATCTCGGTGAAGAAAAGGGTCACCAGACCCCGCGGATGCCGGAAGAAATTGAGCATCGGCGCATTATAGTCAGCGCTTTCCCGGCGCGGCGGGCGCGTTATCATTCCGCCGCCGTGCAGGTTTTTCTGGATTTTTTCTTTCTTGTGCCGTTTCTGGCGGCCTACCTTCTTTGGGGGCTGATCCCGGCCGTGTGGGTGCTGATGGGCGCCGTGATCGTGCAGGTTGCCGCGCAGTGGCTGATCGGCGGGCGCTACAAGCCCAAGCCCATCACGCTGGCTTCCGCGGGACTGGTGCTGGTGTTCGGCACGCTGACCGTCGTGCTGAAGGATCCTGTGTTCATCAAGTGGAAGCCGACGGTCTTGTACTGGGCGATGAGCGTGGCGCTGGTGGGCGCGCGCCTTTGGAAGCGCAAGGGCGTGATCCATGCCATCCTGAAATCTCAGGCGGAAGGCTTTTCCGCCCTGCCGGCCCGCACGGCCTCGGCTCTGGATTGGGCATGGCTGATGTTCCTGGCCCTGATGGGCGTTCTCAACATCTGGGTGGCCTATACATTCAGCGAAGCCACCTGGGTGTACTTCAAGCTGTTCGGCCTGACCGCCCTGACCCTCGTGTTCGGCCTGCTGCAGGGCTTCTGGGTGGTGCGCTCACTGAAGACGGCTGAAGGCGAATGACCGCCGATCGCCCGTCTCTGATCCGCGCCCGGCTGCTCAAGGCCCTCGCGCCCTGCGAAGTCGAAGTCCAGGATGACTCACACCTGCACGCCGGCCACGTGGGCGCCCGCGACGGCGGCGGCCATTACTCGGTCCGAATCGTGGCCGAGCAATTCGCCGGCCTGGCCCCACTCGCCCGCCACCGCCTCGTTTACGCTGCCTTGAATGACATGATGCAGGGACCCATCCACGCCCTCGCCATCACCGCCCTCACGCCCGACGAAGCAAGCTGAGCAGCACCCACTAAGCGCGTTGTTGCCCCATTCCCGGCAGGAGCGTCGCGAAGTGGCTCCAGAGGGAATGGGGCAACAACGCGCGAAGGACTCGTCAGCCGCTCCGAAGAAACTCCAGAATAACGTCCACGTACTCTCCGGCCTTTTCCGGATAGTGATGCGGATGGCCACCCGAGAAAGTGTGTCCTGTCGAGCCCTCGACCAACGCCAGCACCTTCTCGTGGCAATTGTTCAACGGGTCCGTCTCGGCCGTGAGCGCCAGCGTGGGTACGCGGACTTTCGCCAAAGCGTCCCCCATCTCGTATTCCCTCAGCGCCTGGGTCGCGTCGTCCATTTGCTGCGCCAGCATGCTGTCGATCACCGCGTTGCGGAGCAGGGCGGCGCCGCCATCATCCAGCTCGAACCCCGAGTCCCACATGCGCTGCAGCCACAGCGACCGCTCCCAGACCCAGGCGATATGAGCGCCGTCCTCCGACCACTCCGGCGCAGGCTGCCGGGAGATGCTCAGCACTTCGTCGCGGAAGGCGCGGTCCCAGACCGGGCAGCCGTCGAGAACCAGATGCGTTACGCGCTGCGGATGGCGCAGAGACAGCTCGACCGCGAATTCGGAAGATACGTGCCCGCCCACGACGGCCGCGGACTCCAGCCCCAAACCGTCCATTACTGCAGCGATGTTGTCTGCATAGTCCTTTACCAACCACGGAGCGGGGCGTGGATCCGACTGGCCGTAACCCATGTTGTCCGGGGCGTAGCCGGCGAACCCCGAATTGCCGAGCTTCTTCAGCACGGGCACGTATTGGCGGCCGGACGCCGGTGTCCAGTGCAGAAACAGGATCGGAGAACCGAAGCCGGCGGTGAGGACGTGCACGAAACCCGACGAGGTCTCGACCAGCGTGCGGCGGATGGTCATGCCGGGTAGTTTTGCCGCGTTTCCGCAGAGGGCGAGACGCCCTCTCTCCCAGGCGTCTTCTCGCTGGGCAGTCCGACTGCTGGCAGCAAGCTCAGGCGGCTTTCTTTCGGGGCGGCCGGCGCCAGGTCACGGGCATCAGCGAATCGGGAAGGCGTTCGCCCTCTTTCAGCAACTCGCTGCCCTCGAACGGGTTCTTTCTTGCCGTCGGATTGACCTGGTAGCGGATGTCGCTGCCGATCCAGCGCAGCGAGAATCCGAGGCGGCGGCCCGCGTAGCCGGCCGTGCGCGGTTTGGAGGCGTGGATCGTCTTCGGGTGGATGATCAGCATGTCGCCCGCGCGCGCTTCCCAGACGCGGATGTCCGCGTCCGGCGCGGCAACCCGCTCCAGCAGCTCCGACCAGGGGTGGAAATTGGGCGGCCGCTCGGCGCCCTCGAGCGCCCAGGAACTTATATAGCGGTGCGGGTCCCTGTTGGAGCCGGCCAGCGTCAGCAGAGGCGCATTGTCGGGACCCATGTCGGTCAGGGCCACCCACATCGACGGGCTGTGTTCGCCGGAAAACGGAAACAGGCACTCGTCGTTGTGCCAGGGCGTGGCCGTTTCGTCCTTGTTGCCTTCCTTCAGGAACGTGCCGTCCACCCAGGCGCGCATTTCGTCCGAGCCGATCACGTCGGCGACGATCTCGGCGCAGCCGCACTCCTCCACCAGCGCCTGCATCTCCGGCACCCGCCAGTAGGCGTTGACCAGCCGCACGTAGCCGTCGTGGTCCTCGAATTCCACGTCGCGCATGGTCTCGTGGGGCCCGAAAACAAGCGAGCCGTCGCGCAGCCCGGCGACGACCGAATCGATGGCTTGCGTCATTAGCGCCACCCACTCGCTGGAAAAAACGCCCGGCACATGGGCCACGCCTACTTCCTTGTAGGCGTCGATGATTTCCTGCGTAACCTTCGGGTGCATGTCGAGAGCCCCTACATGCTGTAGCTGACCCGCAGACCCACGATCCGCGGGATCGGACGGTAGCCGAATCCGGACGGCGCGAACCCGTTGAAGAAGTCCACGTACAGGTTGCCGTCGGTCACGGTGTCGTCATCCAGCAGGTTGTCCACGTAGAGCGCGGCGCGCATGCTCTCGCTGCGGACCCCGAGCTGGCCGTCCACCCGCCAGTAAGCGTCCTGCGTCGCCACATTGGCGGACGATACGAAGCGCTCGGATGTGTAGCGTGCGCTCATATCCGCGAACCAGTCCCAGTTGCCGTTCAGGTTGGCCGTGTAGTTGCCGTTGAGATTCAGCTGATGCTCGGGCAGGTCCGCCGGCCGGTTGCCGTCCTTGATCAGCAGGCATCGCTTCCCGGCCGCGCCAAAGTCCTGGAATTCGCAGCCGCTCTCGCCGATCCGCGATGCGCTGGTGGAGAGCACCCGGAAATTGTTGAACTCCCCGTTGATGTAGGTGTAGGCGCCGGACAGGGTCAATTCTTCCGAAGCCCGCCAGTTGCCCTCGAACTCAAGCCCCCAGATCGTCGATTTACCGGCGTTCTCGATCACCGGCTGCAACTGCTGGGCTTCTTCATTGAAGATCTGCGAGGAGACCTGCTGATCGGTGTAGTCCTGGTAGAACCCGGCCGCGTTGAAGGCCAGCGCGCCGCCCATCAGCAGCATCTTGGCGCCGACTTCATACGACCAAAGGGTTTCGCGGTCGAAGGGCCGGTCGAGCGAGAAAACCGCGCCGTCCTGGAAACCGGAGGGTTTGGTCCCCTTTCCGATCGCGCCGTATAGGTTGAGGTTCTCGTCCGGCCGGTAGCTGAGCGCGACCCGGGGAATGGCGTAACTCTCCATGATCGTCTCGCTGTGAACGCCGGTGACCATGCCGAACGAACTGAGTATCGGCGGTGCTGCTCCGCCCAGCGAGATCACGCCGAAGAAGAAATTGAACGGCGGGTCGAAGTCCAGTATGTGCTCAATTTCCTCGTCCGTGTAGCGGATTTCGGCGGAAGCGAACAGCTTTTCGGAAATCGCATACTCCGACCAGGCGAATACCGACTGGTGGTCCGTATAGCGGCTGACGTTGCGGCCCTCGCCATCGCGCGTGTCGTAGAAGGCGTGGACGTCGGAATCGAGGATTGGCCCGAGGGCAAGTCCGGTGTCGTTGCTGCCGAACTGGTCCACGTCCTCCTTCCAGTACAAGGCTCCCAGAAGCCACTGGAAACGGCTGTCCGTCTGCGAGAAGATCCGCACCTCCTGGCTGAACTGCACAGTGTCATTGATCCGTTCGGTTTCCTGGAAGGCTCCGACTACCCTGCCGTTTACCGATCCGCTCACGAAATCGTTGTCCTGGAAGATGTCGTCGTTCGAGTCCACCCAGCTGGTCAGCGACTTGATCCCGAAGCTGCCGGCGTCCCAGTCGGCGATGGTCGTGGCGCGGAAATACTCGACGTCCATGCCCTTGTAGTCCTCGCCGGTGCGGTGATTGATGTCGAAGCGGATGGGACCGTCCACCAGCGGCCCGGAGAAGATCCGGGTGGTGGTGGGGTTTCCGGTGATCACGGCTTGCGCGCCTTCATTAAGGTTCACGGTGGTGTTGCCGTTGATCACGAACGCGGCCTGGGGCGCGTAGCTCTCTTCGGAGTATTCCAGCCGCCCGTAAACGGAAAAGTTCTCGCTTGCCTGTAGCAGGAATGCGGCCGAAATACCCATGCCGTCGCCGCCGCCCACGTAGTCGTCGGACACGGTGTTCTTGTAGGAACCGCGCTCATCGAACCAGTAAGCGTTGACGCGCACGCCGAACGCGTCCTCGACCACCGGCGCTCCGCCGGAGACCCTGATCTCCTGGCCGGACTCGCTGTGCGCCTCGAGCGTGGCCTTGAGATCGTACTCGTCCAGGCTCGGGCGCTTGGTGATGTAGTTCACCGCGCCGCCGAATGCGGAGCGTCCGTACAGGGCCGCCTGCGGGCCCTTCACGACCTCGATCCGCTCGATGTCCACCAGCCGCAGGCGCGCGAGGCTCCCGCCGCCGGCCACCTGGACGTTCTGCGATGAAATATCGATGTCGTCGATCAAAAGGCCTACGCTGTTGCGGCCCTGTTCCGCCTGCAGACCGCGCAGGGCCGGCGCGTAGTCATTCTGCGTGACCGAGCGGTCGAAGGTCAGGCCGGGCACGATCTTGGCGATGTCCTGCAGGTCGCTGAGTCCGAAATTCTCGATCTGCTCTCCGGAAATCGCGGTGATCGCGACCGGGATATCGAAAAGGCTCTCCTCGCGCTTGCGCGCCGTGACGATGATTTCTTCCAGGACGGCCTCCTGGGCCAGTGCCGGGGTCTGGATCGCGCCAAAAGGCAAAAGCGTCAGTGACGTGGCCGCCAGGACGGACTTGGTAATGAGTGTTCTCATAGTGGGCTCCCGGGATGAAAGGCCGCTCGGGGTCCAATCCGGCCGGCGCAGATGTGAATCGTTGGCGCCGCCGCAGCGCAAAGTCCCCAATGTCCCGGAGCCGCGGCGAGCGCAACGCCCGTCCCCGATCTTATCAGACGTCCCCGGGCTATACGGTTTCGCGCGCTGCTCCCGAGGCCGCCCGCGCCGCCTTGAGTTTCTCCTCCGAGAGGTCGTACTTGAACAGGAATATGAGGCTGAGCCCGTAGAGGGCGGCCGGCACCAGGCCCGCGCCGATGTAAATCGCCGTGATTGCGCTGGCGGGTTGCTCGGCCTGCATGCCCTCGGTGCCCGCCTGGTAGCCGAACCACCCCAGGATATAGAGCGCCAGCGCCGGTCCGATCGCGAAGGAGAATTTCTCGACGGTCGTATAGAAGGCGGAAATCGTGGCCTCGCGGCGCATGCCGGTCTTCAGGTAATCGTATTCCACGGCATCCGGCAGCAGGGACGGGCCCATGACCAGCACGCCGCTGCCGAATATGCCCAGGAAGACGGCGCGCACGAATACGTAGGACAGGGGGTCCTGGGCCGTGGCGAGCAGCCAGGAAGCCGTCACGAGTGCATAGCCCGCGGTGCAGATCATGTAGATCGACCGTTTGCCGTATTTCCGCGAGGCGCGGCTCCACAGCGGCAGTACCAGAATGATGACGACGGTAATCGTGACCAGGTAGACGGTCGTAAGCGTGTAGCTCATTCCCAGGATCACGACCTTGAAATACACGCCGGTCACGCCGGCCGTCGCCAGGCCCAGCAGCTGGCCGAGCTTGGCGCCCAGCAGCAGGAGAAGCGGCCGGTTGTCGAAGGCCGTCCTGATCTGCGTTCCTATCGGGTAAGTCTTCTTGACGCTGACCGTCTGTCTGGCCGGCGCCGTGCCGAAGAAGCAATAAATCGATGGAAGCACGATCAACGCCGCATAGATCCACGCCATCGTGCCGTGCGCGCCGCGATCGTTGCCGAGGTATTCGACCAGCGCGAAAGAGAAGACCGAGATCAGACCGCCGACGTTTACGAACGCGATCCGGTGGGCCATGAGCGAGGTCCGCACGTGATAGCTGCCCGTCATTTCGGCGGGCATCGCCAGGTAAGGAATATTGAAGACGGTGTAGCCGGTATAGGTCAGCAGCAACGCCGCGAGCATGAAGGCGATCAGCGGCGTCTGGCTGGCGAACTCCGGCGGGTTGAATGCCAGCGCGAAGCCTGCGGCGGCAATTATCCCGCCCAGGAAAAGAAACGGCCGGCGGCGGCCCCAGCGGCTTTGGGTACGGTCGCTGATGATCCCCATCAGCGGATCGGTGACTACGTCGTAGAGCTTGGAGGACAGCAGCAGGGTGGCCACGGTGGTGGCGCCTATTCCCAGAAAGTTGGTCATGAAGGGCGCGAGGATGCCGGCCGGCGTATTCAGGACCACCGCCATGCCCAGCGCGCCGGCGCCGAAGTTGATGCGCAGTCCTCTTGAGACTGCGCCTTCCGCTTCCGTCGCTTCAGGCGCGGGCGACCCGGTCGTGTGCTCTTGTATTGCCATGGCTCCCCCTGACTGTGGAGGGCAGTTTAGCCGCTCGCTTCGGGGACGGAGCCGGGCGGCCGGCCGCGCAGCTCCTTGAGCCGGTCTTCCGAAAGGTCGTAATTGAACAGGAATATCAGGCTGAGCCCGTACAGTGCGGCCGGCGTCAGGCCCGCGCCGATATAGATCGCGATGATGGCGCTTTGCGGCTGCTCGATTTGCATGCCTTCCGTGCCGGCCTGGTAGCCGAACCAGCTCAGGAAGTAGAGCGCCAGCGCCGGGCCGATCGCGAACGCCAGCTTTTCCATGGTCGAATAGAAGGAGGACAGCGTGCCCTCGCGGCGCATTCCGGTCTTGAGGAAGTCGTACTCGACGGCGTCCGGCAATAGCGCCGCCCCCAGCACCAGAACGCCGCTGGCGCAGATGCCGAGCAGTACCGCTCGGATGAAGACATACGCCAGGGGATCGTCCGCCGTGGCCAGCAGCCAGGTCAGCGTAACCAGCGCGTAGCCGGCGCTGGCGGCCATGTAGGTCAGCCGTTTGCCGTGCCTGCGCGAAGCCATGTTCCAGAGGGGAATGAACGCAATGATGACCACGCTGCTGGTATACAGGTACAAGGTCGTGAGCTGGTAGCTGAGCCCGAGGATCACGACCTTGAAATAGACCCCCGTCGCGCTTGAGAGCGACACCGCCAGCAACTGGCAGAACTTGGCCCCGAGCAGAAGCATCAGCGGCCTGTTCCTGAACGCGGTCCGGATTTGCGTGCCGATCGAATAGGCATGCTCCTTCTGGAACGTCTGTTTCGCCGACGCGGTGCCGAAGAAGCAATAGGCCGACCCCAGAAAAATGAGCATCCCGAACGCCGAGCCCATGATTCCGTGAGCGGCCCGGTCGTTTCCCAGCCACTCGACAAGCGCAAACGCGGTCACGGCGATCAGTGCGCCGATATTGAGGAAGACGACCCGGTGCGACATCAGCGTCGTGCGTTCGTGGTAGCTGCGGGTCATCTCGGCGGGCATGGCCATGTACGGAATATTGAACAGCGTGTAGCCGGTATACGTGACCAGCAGCGCCCCCAGCACATAGGCGATGAGCCACGCCTGGCTGCCTATGGCCGGAGGATTGAAAACGAGTGCGAGACCGATGGCGCTGATGGCGCCTCCCAGCATCAGGAACGGCCGGCGGCGGCCCCATCGCGTCGCCGTCCGGTCGCTGATCACGCCCATCAGGGGGTCGGTCACCATGTCGTACAGCTTGGAGACCAGCAGCAGCGTGGCCGCCGCTCCCGCGCCTATTCCAAGAAAGTTGGTCATGAACGGCGGGAATACGCCACCCATCGTGTTCAGGATGACGGCCATGCCCATCGCGCCGGTGCCGAAGTTCATGCGCAGGCTCTGCGGGAGAGCGCCATCGGCGGTCGTTAAATCGTGCGGCGGTGTATTCCTGTTCTTCATTGCGTTGTCGGACGAAACTACCGGGAGTCTAGCGGCTGACTTGCCTGTCGGCACTTACAATCAGGCCATTTCCCGGGGAGGATCAGTGACCAGAGACCTGGAAACGGCGGTTTTGGGCGTCGAGGCCCCGTTCGGCGGGTTGACGCTGGGCGAGGCAGGGGGCCGCGTTCGCGCGCGAAACGGAGGCCGCGCGATCGAGTTGACCGTGGGTTTTCCCTGCGACGGGTTTGTCGAAGAGTTGCAGGCGCGGGTCCGTGAAGTCACGTCCGCGGAAGAGGTGGCGGTTCGCACGGAGATTGCGGCGCACGCGGTACCGCCGCAGGTGCAGAGGCTGGAGCATGTCAGGAACATCATCGCGGTAGCTTCGGCCAAGGGCGGCGTGGGCAAGTCCACGGTGGCGGCCAACCTGGCCGTGGGGCTGGCGATGGACGGCGCCGCCACCGGAATCCTGGACGCCGACATCTACGGTCCCAGCGTGCCGCGGATGCTTGGACTGGAGGGCGAACGGCCGCGCAGCACCGACGGCAAGAGCTTCGAGCCCTTGCGGGCGCACGGCCTGCAGGCCAGTTCCATCGGTTTTCTGGTCGATACGAGAAGCCCGGTGGTATGGCGCGGCCCGATGGTGACGCAGGCGCTGATGCAGTTGCTCGGCCAGACCCGCTGGAAGGACCTGGACTACCTCATTGTGGACATGCCGCCGGGCACCGGCGACATCCAGTTGACGCTGTCGCAGCGCGTGCCGCTGGCGGGGGCAGTGGTCGTGACCACACCGCAGGAGCTGGCGGTCGCCGACGCCCGCAAGGGCATCGCGATGTTCCGCAAGGTCAACGTGCCGGTGTTGGGCGTGGTGGAAAACATGAGTGCGTATGTCTGCCCGCACTGCGGCCACACCGAAGCGCTGTTCGGCGAAGGCGGAGGCGCGAGGCTGGCCGGCGAGTTCGACCTGCCGCTGCTGGCGCAACTGCCTTTGTCCGCAGGCGTGCGCGCGGCCACCGACGACGGACGATTGGTGGCGCCTTCGGAGCCCGACGGCGGGGGCGATTACCGGGCGCTGTCGAGGGCCGCGGCGGCGCGACTGGCGGGCATGTCCCGCGGCGCGAAGACGGCATTCCCTAAAATAGTAGTAGAGTCCGACTGATCGACGATGGCCGATAAACAACAACTGTTCGAGGAGCCCGCCGCCGCGGCGAGCCTGGCGGTCGTCTCGGGCGAGCCGTACGTGGAGGCGCCCGCCGACCTTTTCATCCCGCCGGAAGCCCTGCGCGTGTTCCTGCAGTCCTTCGAGGGACCGCTGGACCTGCTGCTCTACCTGATACGCCGCCATGATCTCGACATCATGGACGTTCCGATAACCGACATTTGCGAGCAATACGCGCAGTACATCGAACTGATGCAGGAGATGGAGCTTGAACTGGCCGGCGAGTATCTCGTCATGGCCGCAACCCTGGCTGAGATCAAGTCCCGCATGCTGGTGCCGCAACTGCCGCTGGAGGAAGAGGACGAGGAGGATCCGCGGGCCCGACTGTTCGAGCGCCTGCTGGAATACGAACGCCTCAAGCAGCTGGCCGCCGGCCTGGAAGAGCTTCCCCGCCAGGAGCGCGACGCGTTTCAGGCCAGCGTGGACGCGCTTGAGGACCAGCGGCCGCGGGAACTGCCCCAGGCGACGCTCAACGAGCTGGCGCTGGCCTACGCCCGCGTGATCGAGCGGGTGCGCTTCAGCGGGGGCTGGGCGGTGCAGACCGAACAGCTGTCGGTGCGCGAGCGCATGTCGGACATTCTCAAGCAGGTCTCCGGCAGCGAATTTACGGAATTCACCGAGCTGTTCGATCCCTCGGAGGGACGCATGGGCGCGGCCGTGACGTTTTCGGCCGTGCTGGAACTGGTTCGCGACAACGGCCTGCAGGCGGTCCAGAATGAGCCGTTTGCGCCGATCTACGTCAGCGGTCCACGGCAAGGCAAGGACGCCGCCAAGTGAACGCACCGGATACGCGCAACCTGGTCGAGGCGGCATTGCTGGGGGCGGGACGGCCCCTCAACATGACGCAACTCCTGAACCTGTTCGATCCGCTGGAGAAAGTGGGCGAAGACGAAGTGCTCAAGGCCCTGGGCGACCTGGAACGGGACTACGCCGGACGGGAAATCGAATTGAAGGAGGTAGCCGGAGGCTGGCGGGTGCAGACCGGCGGCGTGGCCGCGGAGCGGCTGGCGAAGCTGGAGCGGTTCCGTCCCCCGAGGTTTTCGCGCGCGCTGCTTGAGAGCCTGGCGGCGATCGCCTATCGGCAGCCGATCACCCGGGCGGAGATCGAGGAATTGCGCGGCGTGCGCCTGAGCGGCCACATCATGCGCACGCTCATGGAGCGCAACTGGATCGAGGTGGTGGGCCATCGCGAAACGCCGGGCCGGCCCGCGCTTTACGGCACGACCGGGGATTTCATGGACTATTTCGGACTCAAGCGCCTCGACGATCTGCCCTCGGCCGGCGAATTCGCGTCCCCGGACGATGCGCCCGCCGCCGCTCCTCCGGGAAGCGGTTCTCCAGACGCCTCCGATGGCGCCGGAGAGCGGGTCGCGGGCCTCTTCGACGGCGGCTCCGGTCCCGGCGAAGCAGAACCCGCCCCCGATTGATTCGGGTCCAGAAGTACCTTGCGGCGGCCGGTGTGGCCTCCCGCCGCGAAGTGGAAGCCTGGATCGCAGCCGGCCGGCTCAGCGTAAACGGGCAGCGGGCCACGCCGGGGCTCAAGGTTGACGGCGGCGAGAAGTTTCGCCTGGACGGGCGGCTGTTGCAGGTGCCGCGGGGCAATTCCGGGGCGCCGCGGGTCATCGTATACAACAAGCCCGAAGGCGAACTGGTCACGCGCGACCGCCACGCCCGTCACCCGACCGTGTTTGCCGCGCTGCCGCGGCTCAAGGGCCGCCGCTGGGTGGCGGTTGGCCGCCTCGATCTGAACTCCAGCGGGCTGCTGCTGCTGACCACCGACGGCGGACTGGCCCACCGGCTGATGCACCCGTCGTTCGGCGTGGAGCGCGAATACCTGGTCCGGGTCCTGGGGCAACCGGGTGCGCAGGCGTTACGCCGCCTGACCGGGGGCGTGATGCTCGAAGACGGTCCCGCGCGCTTCGACGCGCTGGTCGAACAGGGAGGCAGCGGCGCCAATCGCTGGTACCGGGTAACGCTGAGCGAAGGCCGCCACCGCGTCGTGCGCCGTCTCTGGAGCTCGCAGGGCCACGCGGTAAGCCGACTGATACGGGTCCGCTACGGTCCGGTGCGGTTGCCGCGGGACCTGCCTCGCGGCCAGTGGCGCGAAATCGAACCCAGGCACCTGGACATCGGGGGGGAGGGCGTCCCGCCCTCCGCGAGGACGAGACGTCCTCGCTCCCAGGGCTAAAACATCCTCGCTCTTAGGCTTAGTGGGGCTTTGGGGCGGGCTCCGGCTGCGATTCGGTTTCGGCAGGCGATTCCGTCGGGCTTTCGTTCGCCAGCATCGGCGTGGCGGCCGTGGCCACTTCCTCGGGCGCCTCGATTTCCCTGGTCTTCTCGACACCGGCCCTGTTCATTCTTTCCAAAGCCGGGAGCAAGCGGCTCCTGAACGAACTTACGGCGCTGTTATAGGTTCCGATCGCGGTATTGAGCTGATTTCCCAGCCGTCCGACATGCCCGCTGAAGACCGCCACGCGCTCATGCAGCGTCGCGGCCAGTCGTGAGATTTCCTCGGCGTTCTCGGCCAGCGCCAGTTGCCGCCAGCCATAGGCCGTGACCCGCAGCAGCGCCATCATCGAAGTCGGCGTTGCCAGGATCACGCGCGCGCGCAGCGCTTTTTCCAGCAGGTCCGGCCGCTGGTCGCCGGCTGCCGCCAGGAAGTGGTCGCCGGGCACGAACATCACCACGAAGTCCGGGCTGCGTTCGAACTGGTCCCAGTATTCCTTGGAAGCCAGCCGCTTGACCTGTTCCTCCACGTTGGCTGCATGCTGGGCCAGCAGAGCCGTGCGGCCGTCCTCGTCGTCGGCCTCCACCGCGCTCAGGTAGGCATCCAGCGGCGTCTTGGCGTCCACCACCAGCTGACCGCCGTCGGGCAGACGGACGATCATGTCCGGCCGGGTCCTGCCCTCCGGGCCCTGCGGCTGTTCGGCGAAATCGCAGTGTTCCTGCATGCCCGCGATCTCCACCAGCCGCCGCAGTTGCATTTCACCCCACTGGCCCCGCACTTCCGGGCGACGCAAGGCGGTGACCAGGCTGCGGGTCGTGTCCCGCAGCTCCTTGTTGCCGGAAGCCATGGCCTGAATCTGTTCGCGCAACTGGCCCTGGGCCTCGGCCCGTTCCTTTTCCATGTCGGTCAGGGTCTTGCGGGTCTGCTTGAGGCTCTCGTTGATCGGCTTGACCAGCGCCTCAATGGCCTGCTGGCGCTTCTCCAGGTCGGCACTGGATTCCGACCGCGCCTTGCCGAAGGCCTGTTGCGCCAGATCGAGAAAGTCCTTCTGACTCTGGCTCAGCGCCTCGCGGGCCAACGCCTTCAACTGCCCCTGGAACTGCTCGTCGGCCGCGCGGCGGCTTTCCTCGCGGGCTTGCTCCGCGGCCTTCTGCTCACGCAATTGCGCCTGGGATTCCGCCAGCTGCGCTTCCTTACGCGCGATCGCGGACTGGCCGCGCGAACGCTGCCAGAACATGCCGAACAATGCGCCGGCGGCGAGCGCGCCCAACACGCTTAGGAAAACGGTAACGCTCATGCTGCGCGTGGCGCGGCCGCGCCGGCACTCGCGGTGGCGCCCTGTTCGTCGATCCAGCCCAGGAGGTCCCGGGGCGATTGCAGGACGGCGGCTGCGCCCCAGGCCCCCAGGTCTTCTTCCGGCGGAAAGTAACCCCAGGCCGCGGCCAGTCCGGTCATGCCGGCGCTGCGCGCGGCCTGAATGTCGCGGGGGTCGTCGCCCAGCATGACGCAGGCGCGCGGCTTCACGGCAAGCCGGTCGGCCGCGAAGATCATGGGCTCGGGGTGCGGCTTGTTGTGGGTGGTGGTGCCGCCGCCCACGGCCACCGCGCATTCGTCCGCCAGGTCCAGCGCCTCGAGCAGAGGCCGGGTCAGGTATTCCGGCTTGTTCGTGACCACTCCCCACGGTATCTGCCGGCCGGCGAGACCGTCCAGCACCCGGCGCATGCCCGGAAACAGCCGCGACCGCTCCGCCAGGCGACCCGAATACAGCTTCAGGCAGCGCTCCAGCACCTCGGGGTATTCCTCGCTGTCGATGAAATCGGCGCCGTAAGCGGCCGTCAGCATTCCCCGCATGCCCCTGGACACGAACTGGCGCATTCTCTTGAACGGCACCGGCCGCGTCCCGCGCTCGCGCATGATTTCCTGCACGCAACCCACCAGGTCGGGGGCGGAATCGACCAGGGTCCCGTCCAGGTCGAACAGGACCGCGCCTACCCGGGGATTCGCCGCGCTCATGCGCCGGCCGTCCTGGTGAAGTGGGCGATGTAGTTCACGTCGATGTTGCTGCTGCGCCGGAAGCTTCCGTGCAGGGGATTGTATTGAAGTCCGGTAAAGTCCCGCGCGCTCAGGCCCGCGGCGCGCGCCCAGGCCTCCAGTTCGGACGGGCGTATGAACTTCTCGTAACGGTGCGTGCCGCGCGGCAACAGGCCCAGCACGTATTCCGCGCTGACGATGCCCAGCGCGAATGCCGCCAGGGTGCGGTTCAGGGTCGAGACAAAGACGTGGCCGCCGGGGCGCGTCAGCCGGGCGCATTCGGCCAGCAGTTCACCGGGCCGCGGCACGTGTTCGAGCACCTCCAGGCAGCAGACGACATCGAACTCGCCCTCAAGTTCCTCCGCGGCGCCCAGGCGGTATTCCAGGTTTTTCAGGCTGCCGGCTTCCGCATGCAGGCGGGCAACCTCGAGCATCTCGGCGGACGCATCGAGCCCCAAAACGGATTCCGCTCCCTCGGTCGCCAGCGATTCGCTCAGTAGCCCTCCGCCGCAGCCGACATCCAGGCAGTTCCTGCCGGCGAGGCCCCCGGCGCGTTCGGCGATGTACCGGACCCGAACGGGGTTCATGGCGTGCAGGGGCCGGTTCGGACCGTTCGGGTCCCACCATTGCGCCGCCATCGCGGCAAAGCGCTCGAGCTCGGCCGCGTCGGCGTTGGGTTGGGTTGTTTCTTCGTTCATTGCATTTCCGTGGCCGCGGCCGGGCCGGCGCCCGCGCGTCCGATTCTCGCTCCCCACTCGCGCGCCCGCGCCAGGATATCGTCCTCGTCGTCCCAGCCAAGCCTGCCGGCCTCCATCAAAGCTTTCCCGCGTACCCAGACATCGGTGATCTGCGAGGACTTGCCGGAATAGGCCAGCTGCGAGGCCGGGTCGTAGACAGGCTGCGTATTGGCCGCCGACAGGTCCAGTGCAACGAAATCCGCGGCCTTTCCCGGCCGCAGCGAGCCGATTTCACCGTCCAGACCGAGCGCCCTGGCCCCGGCCAGCGTCGCCATTTCCAGCGCCTCGGCCGCGGAGACGGCCCCGGCATTGCCTGACACCCCCTTGGCGAGCAGCGCGGCGGTCTGCATTTCTTCCAGCAGGTCTAGATCGTTGTTGCTGCCCGTGCTGTCCGTGCCCAGGGCAACGTTGATGCCGGCGGCAAGCAGCGTTTCGACGGGAGCAAAGCCGCTCGCGAGTTTCAGGTTCGATTGCGGGCAATGCACGACCGAGCAGCCCCGCTCGGCCAGTAGGGCGATTTCCTTCTCCTCAAGCTGGGTCGCATGGACCGCCATCAGGCGTTCATTGACCACGCCCAGCCGGCCCAGTCGGTCGAGCGGCCGGCATCCGTGCCGCTGCAGCGATTCGGCGATTTCGCCCGCGGTCTCATGGACGTGAATGTGTATGGGTATATCGCGCTCCTCGGCCAGTTTCGCGCACAGAGCGAGCCCCGAATCGTCGACCGAGTAGGGCGCGTGCGGGGCCATCGTGAACGAGATGCCCGCCTCCCCCCGGTATCGTCCATAGAGATCCGCGTTCTTGCGAAGCGATGCCTGCCGGTCCCCCGCCCAGCGATTGGGGAAATCGACCATGGGCAGGCCCACCGCCATTCGCACCCCGCGGCTCACGGCCACTTCGGCGCCGGCGTCGGGGAAGAAATACATGTCGGCGAAGCAGGTCGTTCCGGACCGCACCATCTCGACCAGCGCCAGCTCCGTTCCGGCGCGCACGTAGTCCTCGCTCAGATGCCGGGCCTCGGCCGGCCAGATGTGATTCTCGAGCCATTCCTGCAGGGGGGTGTCGTCGGCGAGGCCGCGCAGCAGGGTCATTCCGGCGTGGGTGTGCGCATTCACCAGGCCCGGGAGGACGACATGGTCGGGGCGCTCTACCCGCGTGGCCAGCGGCCAGCGGCGTATCGCCTCGGCGCCCGGCAGCAGCGCGGCAATCCGCTCGCCGCGCACCGCCAGAGCATGGTCCTCAAGCACCGCGCCGGCAGGTTCGACCGGCAGTATCCAGCGGGGGAGAAACAGGAAGTCGGGTGCTTGCATTGGTGCGCCCGGAACGCGCGAGGAGCCGGTAGAAATTGTACCGGCGCCCGGCCCGTCGGCGCATATACTTTTCTTCCTGTTTTCCCGGGGGACGGGCTTATGTGGATACGCAAGAGCGACAAGGACCGGCAACAGGGGCGGCGCACGCCGATCCCGACACAGGTGGTATCCAACGAGGAGTACATCCCGATGCCGCAGTCGGAGGACCAGCGGCGCGTGGAACGGCGGATTTTCGAACTGGCGGACCGGCTGGCCGGCAGGCGCAGAATGAGCCGCAGGCAATATCTGGGCAGCGCCGCCGGCATGGCCGCGGCTTTCCTGGCCATGAACGAGGTCTTCGGCCGGTATTTTCTGGTCGATTGGGCGGAGGCCTCGGAGGCCGGGGCCGAACGGGAATCCTGGCCCGATTTCATATTCGACGCCCAGCTTCACCACGTGAAGGAGGGAATCGTCGGCCCGCTGGGTTTTCGTCGGCTGGCCGGCATGTTCAACCTGAATCCGGACCTGGTGGGCGTCAAGCCCGGGCGCGAGGACCTGCAGCTGGAGAACTTCACCAAGGAAGTCTTCCTGGACAGCGAAACCACGATGGGAATCATCAGCGGCGCGCCCCTCGGCGACGACCGCTACAACATCCTTCCCGTGGACATGATGGTGGAGACCCGGCGGACCATCAACGAGCTTGCGGGCTCGCAACGCATGTTGAGCCATGGGCTGGCGGCGCCCAACGTGGCCGGCGGCCTGGAGGAAATCGAGCGCCAGGCCGTGGAACTCAAGGTGGACGGCTGGAAGTGCTACACGGGCGTGCCGGTCAATCCCTGGCGGATGGACGACGAGGAGGTCGCCTATCCGTTCTACGAACTGGCGCTCAAGCTGGGAATCACCAATATTTCGGTGCACAAGGGCCTTCCCATAGTCGGCACCGACCCCGAATATTGCCGGCCCTGGGACATCCGGAAGGCCGCGCTGGACTGGCCGGACCTGAACTTCATCGTCTATCACTCGGGATTCAAAAACCTCGTCAACGAACTGGCGGCCGGCGCCACCGGCATCGACGGCAACGGCTACCTGGTGTGGACCTCCGATATCGTGAAGGACCGCCTGGAAACGCCCGGGATGACCAACGTCTACATGGAGCTGGGAAGTGTTTTCGGGCATACGGCGATCACCCATCCTGAAATCTGCAGCCATCTTTTGGGCCAGATCCTCAAGGCCTTCGGCAGCGATCACGTGATCTGGGGCACCGATTCGATCTGGTGGGGATCGCCGCAGTGGCAGATCGAGGCCTTCCGCCGCTTCGAGATTCCCGAGGCACTGCAGGAAAAGCACGGCTATCCCGCGCTCACACGCGAGGACAAGGAGCTGATCCTGGGCCTGAACTCGGCGCGCATGTACGGCATCGACGTGCCGGCCGCGCTGGAGGCGATACCGGGCGACCGGCTCAGCCGGATGCGGGCGGCCTACCTGGAAAGCGGGCCTCAACCCAGCAACACGCAATACGGCTGGGTGCACGAAGGGCCGCTGGCGGAAGATCCGGATGTGCCCTGGAGCACCCCGATATGACGTACGAACACATTGCGGTGCGGCCCGTAACCGGCACCTTCGGCGCGACGGTGAGCGGCGTGGACATCTCGCGGCCCCTGGACGAAGCGACCCTCGGCGAAATCCGTTCCGCCTGGCTGGAATACCAGGTGCTGTTCTTCCGCGACCAGGAAATGACCCCGCGGCAGCACGAGGACTTCGCCGCGAATTTCGGCGAACTCACCAAGGCCGGCTTCATGCCCACCCTCGAGGGGACGACCGGCGTCTTCGTTCAGGAATACCCCGGCCTCTACAGCCGCGACGTGACCGACATCACCTGGCATTGCGACGCGGCCTTTCTGCCGGTTCCGTCGCGCGGATCGGTGCTGTACGCGCTGGAAGTGCCCGAGGGCGCCGGCGATACGGTCTGGGCGAACATGTACGCGGCCTACGAGGATCTTTCCGGCAGCATGCAGTCGTTCCTGTCGGGGCTGACCGCGGTCAACGACAACGCCTACCGCAATCTCGAGACCCTGCTTGAACGCCTGGGTCCGGAAGGCTTCGCGCAGATGCGCAAGATGCTGCCGCCTTCCGAGCACCCGGTGGTTCGCACCCATCCGGAAACCGGGCGCAAGTCGCTGTTCGTGAGCGAGCTGATGACCTCGCACATCAAGGACATGAAGCCGGAGGAAAGCCGCATGCTGCTGGATTTCCTTTTCCGCCACAGCACCCAGCCCGAGTTCCAGTGCCGATTCGCCTGGGAGAAGCACTCGGTAGCCTTCTGGGACAACCGCTGCACGATCCACAAGGGCGTTTTCGACTTCGGCGACCGGCATCGCCTGATGCACCGGGTCTCCATCGACGACGACCGCCCGCCGGTCTGACCAACGACCGCGTGCGGGGGCGTCCCTGCACGCGGTAAAAGGCTAGCTGTAGTTGGAGCGAGCGACGAAGGTGCCGCAGTTGCGCTCGCAGAGCACCCGCATCAGGTTGGCGAAGCGGCTGGCCTGGCCGAAGGCGCCGCCGCGCAGGAGAACGGGGAAACCCACCGCGTGGATGCGCACCAGGCAGTTTCCGAAACGGTCGGCCTCGTTGATCCGGGCCACGTAGCGCACCAGCGATTCGGCCGAGCCCTGCGAAAAGTCGTCGCCGAACACGTAGATGCTCACCTTCCTGCTCTCGTCGTAGAAGGTGGTAATAGCCTCGACGATTCCTTCGGCGGGATTGGAGTCGGAAAAGGCCTGCCAGTTGGCGATGGCGCGAATTATCGATTGGCGGCGCGACGCGGAATCGGGAATCCACCGGCGCGCAAACGAGGAGAACAGGTATTGCCCCTCGTCGTTGAGCACCTGGATGCCTTTCACCGTGGGATAGACCCGCAGCGTCTCCGCCACCAGCCGCTGCACCGCCGGCCAGGCGTTGCCCACCATGCTGCCCGAGGTGTCGATCACGAAGATGATGTATTCGCTGTCGACCGGAATTCCGCCCACCGTCGTGTCGTTGGGGGCCGGGCGGTAGTCGGCCAGCAGGCGCTCCATTTCCTCGGTGAGTTCCTGGCGTGCGGCGAGCAGCTGTCCGGCCTCGTCGCTGCCCTCCGATGCGGTCTCCTTGGCGGCGAAGTGGCGCTCTTCGGCCGCCTCCACCTCGCGCCGGGTCAGGCTCACGCGCCGCACGCTTTCGGCGGTCTCGGAGCGCAGCGGCTCCAGGTCGCGCTTCAGCACCGTGGTTTCGCCGCGGATTTCGAACAGCTCCCGCTCCAGCATCAGGATCAGCCCCTCGAGCTCCTCGCGGCTGCGCTCGATGATGACCGGCTCGTGGATCTTGGTCACGACCAGCAGCAGGATGACGGCCCCGAAGCCGCAGCAGACGACGTCCAGGAACGACAGGTTCAGCCCCTGTTCCTCGCGCTTGAACCGCTTGCCCGCCATGAGCGCGCCCTAGTCCGCCTTCTTCGGCGGCAGCGGGAAGAACATGCTGGTGCGCTTGATGTAGTCCGCGTAGCCGGGACGCGTGGAAGCCAGGTGCTTCTCGAGTATGGGGACGCCGGAGAACTTAAGCAGTGCCCAGGTCATCAGCGCCGGGCTGAAGAAGGTCCACGCGGCGGCGTCCACCTCCGCGGCCACCAGCCAGATGCCCCACCACAAGCAGGCGTTGCCGAAATAGTTCGGGTGGCGGGTGTAACGCCACAGCCCGGTGTCCAGGACCTTGCCGCGGTTCTCCGGATCGGCCCGGAAGCGCTTCAGTTGCGCATCCCCTATGGTTTCGAACAGCACGCCCACGATCCAGACCGCGACCCCCGCCAGCGCCACCCAGCCCAGCGTGACCGGCGCCGCGTACGACTGGCCGAGCTGGACGGGAAGCGAAACGAGCCAGAGGATCGCACCCTGGAGCAGGAACACGACATAGAGGCTGCGCAGGTTCCAGGAACGGCCCGCGGCCTCGGTCCTCTCGCGCATGGAGGCGTAGCGGTAATCCTCCCCGTGCCCGATGTTGCGCCGCCACAGATGCCAGCTGTAGCGCAGCGACCAGGCGGTAGTCAGCAGGGCAAGCAGCCAGGCCCGGGGCGAAATGCCGCCCGTGCGCCAGAGCGTCGCCAGCGCGATGACGGCAAAGCCCAGGCCCCAGAAGAGATCGACGATGCTGGTGTCGCGCAGCGGCAGGCTGATCAGCCACAGCGCCGCCATGATGCCCAGTATGAGCGCGAGGTTTCCGAACAGAATGCCGGTCACGGAGAAGTCCATGCGGTTATTCTATACAGCCGCCGCCGCGGCCCCGCGGCGGAAACAGTGTTGGTTCACGGGAGAATTTCATGAAATTGATTGGACGACTCTGCGCGTCGGTGCTCGCCGGTTTACTGCTGTCCGGTTTACTGCTGGTCGGTTTACTGCTGGCCGACATGGCCTACGCCTCCGCCAGTCTGGACACGGCCGAGGGGCGCTTGGCCGCCTACCGGAAAATGCAATGCTCGTTGATCGACGACAAGGAGTCGTTTTTCTGGTGGACCGGCACCGCTTACGGCCATGTGGCCGGGCAGCCGGACATCCGATTGTTCCGCGTGGAGGGCATCAACGTGCGCCGTTGCGCCAGCGTGCCCAACGACGAACGGGGCGACGGCTTTCGCCTGATCTCAAGGGAGATTCTCGTTTACCAGGACATCGAGACGGGTGAAATGCTGCACACCTGGGACAACCCCTACACCGGCGAGACGGTGGAAGTCCTGCACGTCGCCAACGACCCCGTCAATCAGCCGGCCCAGCATCCGCTTACTCGCAACGGTTCCGAGTACCCGTTGCCCCTGACGACGCAGGGGAACGACTGGTGGTGGTCCGCGGCGGTGCCGCTGTTCTACCCCAACCCGCTGGGGGGCGACTATCAGAAATACGTGGGCGGCACGTATCACGCCACGGAAATGTTCAACTTCAAGGGCAAGCTGGACGACCTGCTGGATGCCGACAGCGATTCGGCGACGCTGTTCGTGGGCTGGGTGCGGCTTGCGCAATGGCTGCCGTGGATGGAGATGGGCTCGCGCACCGGCAAGATGTACTTCCACGCCGGTGGCAAAAAGGTGGGCGATTACGAAAACGTTCCGGCCGATTTCCGGGCCGTTATCGAGGAGCACTTCCCGCTGTACCGGCATGCGCCGCCGATGGACGACAACCGGCCCAATGAAACGAGCTGGACCTACTTCAAGAAGGTGATGGAGGCGCGGGAAGATTAGGGCGTCAACACGCCCTGGAGGGCTCAGGCCGCCGGTTCGAGCCGCACGATGTCCGTGAGTTGGCCGCCGCGGTCGTCGGTGGCCAGGTAGATGAAGCCGTCCGGCCCCTGGCGGACGTCGCGCAGCCGGTAGACGTCCTTAAGCAGCGGTTCGCGGGCCACGACGCGGCCTTCGTCGTCCGTGCGGATGCGCGACAGCTGCCGATGCGTGCGGGCCAGCCCCCCGGCGAACAGATCGCCGCGCCAGCGCGGGAAGGCATCGCCTTCGTACACGATCAGGCCGGAAGCGCCGATGGACGGGGTCCAGTAGGTCGCGGGCTGCTCCATGCCTTCGCGCTCGCTGGAGGCATGAATGGGCGTTCCGGTGACATAGTTCACGCCGAAGCCGATCACCGGCCAGCCGTAATTCAGGCCCGGCAGGATCAGGTTGAGTTCGTCGCCGCCCTGAGGTCCATGCTCGGTTGACCAGAGTCGTCCGGTCGCCGGGTGATAGTGCAGACCCTGGGGATTGCGGTGACCATAGCTCCAGATCTCCGGCAATGCGCCGGCATGGCCCGCAAAGGGATTGTCATCGGGCACGGAGCCGTCTTCCCTGAGCCTCAAAATGGCGCCCGCGTGGCTGCCGAGCAACTGTGCGCCATGGCTTTCCAGGTTGTCCCGGGGCATTTCCATTCGATCGCCGACGGACATGAACAGGTGCCCGTTGGCGTCGAAGGCGATCTTTGCGCCGTAATGTCCCGGGGCGGCGCTCCAGGCGTAAGCCTCGAAGATTTCCTCGACTTCTTGGAGACGGTCTCCGTCCAGCCGGGCGCGAACTAATGCGGTGGTGTTGCGATCGTCTTCGGCCTTGGAGTAACTCAGATAGACGATGCGATTGGCCTCGAAGTCCGGATGCACCGCGACTTCCTGAAGCCCGCCCTGGCCCTGGACCAGGGCGTCGGGGACGCCGGCGAGCGGCTGCTCCAGCAGCCTGCCGTCGCGCACCAGGCGCAATTCGCCGGTGCGCTGGGTGAAGAGCATGTCGCCGTCCGGCAGAAAAGCGATGCTCCAGGGATGCTTCACGCCCTCCACCACCGTGACCACACGGAAGCGATGCTCTTCGGAGTCGTAAACCTCAGCCTGCGCCTGAGCGCACAGCGCAGCAACCGCTAGGAGTGCGAGTGCGGCGCGCGGCAGCATGCGGGAGCGACTCCGGTCAGGATTGGCCGGCGGTTTCGAGCGCGTTGGCCTCGACCCATTTCGCAAAGTCGGGATGGGCGGACAGGCCTTTTTCGTTGAAAGTGAATTCAAGGCCCTCGAAATCGACCGGGATCTTGTGCTGGATGCCGCGGGTGGAAAGCAGATAGCCCACCATGATCACGTCGAGCCCGGCGGCGCTGGCTTCCTCGATCCAGCCCCGCATGGTATCCACGTTCGCAGAGCGAATCTCGTCCGGGGCATCGTCCTGGAAGTTGTATCCCTTGACGTCTGCGAAACCGCCTTCGGCCTTCACGCTCTCGACGTGTTTCTCAAGCATCTCCAGTTCGATCGCATTGTCCGCCGGATCGCCGGGGCCGTGGCCGACGATCAGCAGGAATTCTTTCTCGGGGTTCTGGCTGATTTCCTTCGCGTGATCGAGCAACATCCCGGCGGCCATGGGATGCTCGGCCAACGGAGCGGCAAAAGTCAGGGCCACGTTGGAGGTCACCCTTGGCGCAGGCAGGTAGGCGGCCTCTTCGCGCTCGCCGACGTAATAGGCCCACTGCTCATAGACGGTTCCCATGGGCGAGAGCGCCGCGGGCACGACCACGATCTTCCGGGCCCCGGCAGCCTCCAGCTGATCGATCGCCGACTGGATGTGATTGCCGTTCATCATCGCCATCCCGTAGCCGATTGCAACGGGATGTTGCCTGGCAAGCCCGGTCAGCGAATTGGCGAAGTAGGTGTCGCCCGGCTCGAAAGCGCCATGTGTCAGAACGATGATGCCCAGATCGCCCCTCAGTTCCGTATCGCTGATATAGCGCTCGTGCGTGGGCGGCATTTGCATCATGTTGTCCATGATCTGCTCGTTGGTGTAATTACGGTAGGTGACGATCTTTGCCCGCAGCAGGTCGTACTCCTCCTGGGTCATGTCGTGATGTCCGGAATGGTCCATTCCTTCATGGTCCATTCCCTGGTGGTCCATCTCCTCGTGGTCCATCTCCTGCGTCTGGGCCACGCCGAAAACAAGCAGCGCGCCAAGGAGAACGGGAAGGATGCGCATGTTTCTGGGGTTCATGTCTAAACTCCTCTGAATAAAGCCTTAAGCCACGAACGGGCTCAAAAGCATATCACTCTTGCCCGGCGCCGCCTCAGTCCTGCATCCTGGCGATCAGCAGGTCCCCGAACTCGCTGCACTTGACCTTGGTTGCGCCTTCCATCAGCCGGTGGAAGTCGTAGGTGACGGTGCGGTCGGCGATCACCGCGTTCATCGCGGCGATGATCTTGTCGGCGGCCTCGTTCCAGCCGAGATGCCGCAGCATCATTTCCCCGGAAAGAATGAGCGAGCCCGGGTTGACCATGTCCTTGTCCGCGTACTTGGGCGCCGTGCCGTGGGTGGCTTCGAACACGGCGTGGCCGGTGTCGCCATTGATGTTGCCGCCCGGAGCGATGCCGATGCCGCCGACCTGAGCGGCGAGCGCATCGGACAGGTAGTCGCCGTTGAGGTTGGTCGTGGCGATCACGTCGAAGCTGTGGGCCCGGGTCAGCACCTGCTGAAGCGCGATGTCGGCGATCGCGTCCTTCACCAGGATCGCGCCGCCGTCAATGGCCTTCTTCTGCTCCGCGTTCGCCGCCTGTTCCCCGTGTTTCTCCTTGGTCCGGTCCCACTGCCTCCAGGTGTAGAAGCTGTCGCCGTAGCCGTTCTCGGCCAGGTCGTAGGCCCAGTTGCGGAACGCGCCCTCGGTGTACTTCATGATGTTGCCCTTGTGCACGAGGGTCACGCTGCTGCGCTTTTGCGCCAGCGCGTAGTCCAGCGCCGCGCGCATCAGGCGTTGCGAGCCTTCGCGCGAAACGGGCTTCAGGCCAACGCCGGAGGAATCGGGGAAACGCACCTTCGCGTACCGCTCGGGGAAATGTTCCCGCATCAGCGAGAGAAATCGCTGCGTGTCCTCTTCTCCTTCCTCGAATTCGGCGCCCGCGTAAATGTCCTCGGTGTTCTCGCGAAAGATCACCATGTCCACCGCGCCCGGGTCGCGCACCGGGGAGGGCACGCCCTCGAACCAGCGCACCGGCCTCAGGCAAACGTAGAGGTCGAGAATCTGGCGGATGGCCACGTTCAGCGACCGGATCCCGCCGCCCACCGGCGTTGTCAGCGGCCCCTTGATCGCGACCCGGTATTCGCGGAAGGCTTCGATGGTTTCGTCGGGGAGCCAGGAATCGAACTTTTCCCAGGCGGCCTCGCCCGCGTAGGTTTCCATCCACATGAGCTGCCGCTGCCCGCCGTAGGCGGCGGAAACCGCGGCGTCCAGCACCCGTTCCGTGGCCCGCCAGATATCGCGTCCGGTGCCGTCCCCGCGGATGAATGGAATGATGGGACGGTCCGGCACGTCGAGCCCCGCGCCGTTCATTGTGATCTTTTCGCCTTGTTCCGGGATTTGCATTCCGCTTTTCCTTCCTGCTGTGTCTGTTGCGCGGGCATTATCCGCACCACGCCCGGCAACGGCAACCATGGCCGGCGGTTTTTCGGCGGGCGCGGCCGGCCCCGGGATGTTCACGGGACCAATAGGCTGTACACTTCGCAGCCAATATTCGCAAGTTTCTTGGTGACCTATGCGGGCTGCTAGCCTGAAACACACCCGGGGGCGCGTGAGATCACGGGGAGGACGGACTCTCCGCCGCCCGGCCTTCCTTCCTTTTGCGTTCGCCGCTTCCTTTGCCTTCCTGATACCGCCGGCCTCCGGAGCGTTTGAAATCGGCGAGGCGGTGGCGGGCGGGGAGACCGCGCTGGGTTTTCGCTACCGGCTTGAGACCGTTTCGCAGGACGGGATCGACGAGGACGCGCTGGCGTCCACGGCCCGCGCCCGCCTGACCTGGAATTCGGCGAAGTCCGGTTCCCTTTCCTTTGGCGTCGAGACGGATTATTCGCTGATACTGGGCATCGAGGACTTCAATTCGACCACCAACGGCAAAACGGCATATCCGGTCGTCGCCGATCCGGACGGTTTCGACCTGAACCAGGCGTTTCTGAAGTTGGAGGAGAACGATTTCACCGTAACGGTGGGACGGCAGCGGATCAATCATGGCACGCAGCGCTTCATGGGCGGCGTGGCCTACCGCAACAATGAGCAGACCTACGATGGCGTGCGCATCCAGAGCGCCGCCGGGGCCCTCAACCTCGACTACGCCTACGTGCATAACATCAATCGAATCTTCGGGCCGGATGACGGCGCTCAGCCGGGTGACTGGTACGGCAATTCGCATGCCTTGCGCGCGTCGATGGAGACCGCGCCGGGACACACGCTGGCGGGATATGCCTATCTGTGGGACCTGGAAAACGACAATGGCCCCGCCAACGCCAACAGCACGTACGGGCTGGAGTACGTCGGGGCGTTCGATCCGCTGACGATTACCGCCGCGGTCTCCAACCAGAGCGACTACGGCGACAATCCGGTGTCGTACGACGCCATGCACTACCTGATACAGGGCGATATCCGGCTGGAGGGCGTGAGCATCACGGTGGCCCATGAGGTGGTCGGGAGCGACGATGGCGCCGCGCAGTTCCGTTTTCCGGCCGCCACGCTGCACAAGTTTCAGGGATGGACGGACAAGTTTCTGATTGCACCGGTTACGGGTGTGCGTGACACCTGGTTCAGCGTGACCGGCAAGGTGGGCGGCGCCACGGTCACGGGTGTTTTTCACGACTTTAGGGCGGATTCCGGCGGCGCCGACTACGGACAGGAACTGGGCCTTTCGATTACCTATCCCGTGCGGGACAACCTGTCGCTCCTGTTCAAGATCTCCAGCTATTCGGCGGATGAATTCGCCACGGACACGACCAAGGCGTGGTTGATGTTCGACTGGCGTTGGTAGCCGGGAGTCTTCTCCTGCTTCCTCGCCCTTCGTTCGCCCCACTCCCCGTTGGAGACGCCATCCTGGCTCGATTCTCGCTGTCTGCGCTTACTCGCCCTTCGTTCGTCCCCCTCCTCGTTGGAGACGCCATCCATGGCTCGATTCTCGCTTTCCTGCTCCAACGCTCCTACGAGGAGGGGGACGAACGAACGGCTTTGGCTGGCGCGCCTTTAGTCGCCGCTGCCTGACGGCACGCGGATGCGGCGTACCAGGGCCTGGACGGGCGCCGGGGGCGCCGGGGTCAGCGCGCTGACTGCAAGGGTAACGGCCAGGTTGATCGCCGCGCCGATGGCGCCGATGCCCTCGGGTGAAATTCCGAACAGCCAGTTCCCGGGCACGTTCGCGGCAAACGGCTCCACGAATACGCCCTTGAACCAGATGATGTAGCCCATCGTGAAAATCAGGCCCGACAGCATGCCGGCAATCGCTCCCTGCTTGTTGACGCGCATCGAGAGAATGCCCAGCAGGATGGCGGGGAAAAGCGATGCGGCAGCCAGGCCGAAGGCCAGCGCGACCACCTCGGCCACGAATCCGGGCGGGTTGAAGCCCAGGTAGCCGGCCAGCAGCACGGCAACGCCGGCGCTGATCCGGCCCGCGCGTAGTTCGGCGCGGTCGGAGATGTTGCGTGCGAACACGCTCTTGATCAGGTCGTGCGATACCGCGGCCGATATGACCAGCAGCAGGCCCGCGGCCGTGGACAGCGCTGCGGCGATGCCGCCGGCCGCAACCAGCGCGATCACCCAGTTCGGCAGGCCGGCGATTTCGGGGTTGGCCAGCACGATGATGTCCCGGTCCACCGTCAGCTCGTTGCCCCGCCAGCCCTGCGCCTCGGCGCGTTCGGCGAACTCCGGGTTGGCGTCGTTGTAATACTGGATGCGTCCGTCGCCGTTCAGGTCCTTGAAGCGCAGCAGCCTCGTGTCCTCCCAGGTCCGGAACCAGCCGGGTCGGTCCTCGTAGCGCAGGTTCGCGGTTTCCTCGAATACCGGACCGGTCTGGATCGTGGTCGTGAGGTTGAGACGGGCCAGCGCGCCCACCGCCGGGGCGGTGGTGTAGAGGATCGCGATGAACAGCAGGGCGTAGCCGGCCGAGACCCGGGCGTGACGCACCTTGGGCACGGTGAAGAAGCGCACCAGCACGTGCGGCAGCCCCGCCGTGCCGATCATCAGCGCCAGCGTGATGAAGAATATGTCCACGGTACTCTTCGAGCCGCCGGTGAAGGCCGTAAAGCCGAGATCGGTCACGATCCGGTCCAGGTTGGCCAGCAGGCGTCCGCCCCCGTCGAGCACCTCGCCGCCGAACGCGACCTGCGGAACCGCCACCCCCGTCACCTGCAGCGAAATGAACACGGCCGGCACCGTGTAGGCGAAGATCAGCACGCAGTACTGCGCGACCTGGGTGTAAGTGATGCCTTTCATCCCGCCAAGCACCGCGTACAGGAACACGACGCCCATGCCCACCGCCAGCCCGACGCTGATGTCCACGTTCAGAAAGCGCGAGAACACGATGCCCACACCGCGCATCTGCCCGGCCACGTAGGTAAAGGAGATCACGATCAGGCAGATCACGGCCACCACGCGGGCGGCGTCGGAGTAATAGCGCTCTCCGATGAATTCCGGCACCGTGAACTTGCCGAAGCGGCGCAGGTAGGGCGCCAGCAGCAATGCCAGCAGCACGTAACCGCCGGTCCAGCCCATCAGGTAAACGGAGCTGTCGTAACCCAGAAACGCAATCAGACCGGCCATTGAAATGAACGAAGCCGCCGACATCCAGTCGGCCGCCGTGGCCATGCCGTTGGCCACCGGGTGCACGTGCTTGCCGGCCACGTAGAAGTCGCCGGTGGTGCGCGCCTTCGACCAGAAAGCGATGCCGATATACAGCGCGAAGGACAGCCCGACGACGATGTAGGTGAGCGTCTGGAGTTCCATCAGTCTTCGCTCACCCGGTGCTTCTTGTCGATGCGCCCCATCAGGATCACATAGACGAAGATCAGCACGAGGAAGCCGTACATGCTGCCCTGCTGCGCGAACCAGAAACCGAGCTGGAATCCGCCCAGCGTGAACCGGTTGAGTACGTCCACCAGCAGTACGCCGCAGCCGAACGATATGGCGAACCAGACCGCCAGCAGGATCGCGATCAACCGGATGTTCTCGCCCCAGTAGGACAGCTTCCTCATTCCTTCGCCCCGTCTACGCAGGCCCGCTAGTGTACCGGTGCCTCAAGCACCATCCGCGAGCGGCAATAGCTCCCGGTAGATGGCGGTATGGAGGGGCGTGGGAACGCCGGTTTGCTCGCCCATGCGGTGGATGGCGCCGGACAGCCACTCGATCTCCAGCGGGCGGCCGCGCTCGAGATCGGTCAGCAGAGATGCCTTGCCGCCGTGAGCAAAGACGTTTCTCAGCGTGGCGCGGGTCTGCGCCTCGATGTTGTGGGGCAGGGGGACCTCAAGCGCGCGCGCCACGGCCAGCGCCTCCTGCTGGGCGATCTCCAGAAGCCACGGCATCGCCGGATTGTCTGCCATCGCGTCGAAACCGCTGCGCATCGCCACGTTGATCGAGCTTGAACAGGCGACCATCAGGAATTTGAGCCACAGCATGGTTTTCATGTTGCGGTGAATTTCGGCCGCAATGCCCGTCGGCGCCAGCGCGTCCTCCAGGCTGCGCAGCCGTTCGCTCACTCCGCCCGAGGGTTCCGCGAGATTGATGTCGAGCGTTTCGCCTTCGCGCAGGATGACGCCGGGTTCCAGCAGCTTGGCGACCACCTGCACGGTCCCGCCCAACACCCTGTCCGGGGGCAAAAGCGCCGCGGCGGTTTCCTGCGCGTCCAGTCCGTTTTGCAGCGTGACGACGCTCTCGCATGAAGCGAGCCATTTCGCGTGGGTTTCGATTGCATCGATCAGGTCGTAGCGCTTCACGCAAAGCAGGACCGCCTCGGCGGGAGCCTGCCCATCGGGATTCGAGGTCACATTGATCCTCTCGGCGCGAAAGGGCGAACGCTCGTGTTTCACGGTCAGTCCGCGTTCGGCAAGGGCGCGGGCGTTCTCGCCGCGCGCGACAAACAGGACGTCGTGGCCGGCCCGCAAAAGGGCCGCTCCGAGGCTGCCGCCGACGCCGCCCACTCCGATGATTGCAAGGCGCATGCGGGCTATACTGCCCGTTTTTGCGCAGATTCAAAACTCCCTGATCCCCAATGAAAAAGGGCCAAGCGAACGGATCACTCTCCAGCTTGCCGCCGGATTGGGCGGCCCGAGCCAAAAAGGAGCTCAAGGGCGCCGACGCCGCGGGCCTGATCTGGGACACGCCGGAAGGGATCCCGGTCAAGCCGCTGTACACGATCAAGGACCTTGAGGGCCTTGGCCACATCCGCAGCCTGCCCGGCGCGCCGCCGTACGTGCGCGGGCCGCGCGCCACGATGTATGCCGGCCGGCCCTGGACCGTTCGCCAGTACGCGGGATTTTCCACCGCCGAGGAGTCCAACGCGTTCTACCGGCGCAATATCGCCGCCGGTCAGACGGGCCTGAGCGTCGCCTTCGACCTGCCCACGCACCGCGGCTACGACTCGGACCATCCGCGCGCCCTGGGCGATGTGGGCAAGGCCGGGGTGGCCATCGATACCGTCGAGGACATGAAGCGCCTGTTCGACGGCATTTCGCTCAAGGAGATGTCGGTGTCCATGACCATGAACGGGGCGGTGCTGCCGGTCATGGCCATGTACATCGTGGCGGCGGAAGAGCAGGGGGCCCGTCTCGAGGACCTTTCGGGCACCATGCAGAACGACATTCTCAAGGAGTTCATGGTCCGCAATACCTACATCTATCCGCCGGACCCCTCCATGCGGATCGTGGGCGACATCATCGCGTTCAGCGCCCGCAACATGCCGCGTTTCAATCCCATATCGATTTCCGGGTACCACATGCTGGAAGCGGGCGCCACGGCGGTTCAGGAACTGGGCTATACGCTGGCCGACGGCCTCGAGTACGTCCGCGCGGCCATGAGCGCCGGACTCGACGTGGACGACTTCGCTCCACGGCTGAGCTTCTTCTTCGGCATCGGCATGAACTTCTTCATGGAGGCGGCCAAATTGCGGGCCGCGCGGCTGTTGTGGGCGGAGCTGATGCAGGAGCGGTTCGCCCCGGGCAATCCCCGCTCGCTAATGCTGCGTACGCACTGTCAGACCTCCGGCGTAAGCCTTACCAGCCAGGATCCGTACAACAACGTGATTCGCACGACGGTCGAGGCGCTGGCAGCGGTACTGGGCGGCACGCAGTCGCTGCACACCAACAGCTTCGACGAGGCCCTCGCGTTGCCGAGCGATCATTCCGCGCACATCGCGCGCAACACGCAACTCGTGCTGCGCGAGGAAACCGGCGTGACCCGCGTTGCGGACCCGCTGGGAGGTTCGTACTATGTGGAGAGTCTTACCGCCTCCCTGGCGGCGGGGGCCCGCGAACTGATCCGCGAAGTGGAGAACCTGGGCGGCATGACGCGCGCGATCGAGGCCGGGGTTCCCAAGCTGCGCATCGAGGAGGCGGCCGCGCGCCGCCAGGCCCGGATGGAGCGCGGCGAGGACGTGGTGGTGGGGGTGAACCGGTACCGGGTTGCCGACGAAGCCGAGGTTGAACTGCTTGATATCGATAATCGCAAGGTGCGGGAAAGCCAGTTGCGACGGATCGCCGAGGTCCGGTCGCAGCGCGACGAGCAGGCCTGCCGGACTGCGCTTGCCGCGTTGCGGGAGGCGGCTTCGCGCGACGGGACCGATCTCATTGCTCCCGCTCTGGAAGCGACCCGCCGCCGGGCCACCGTCGGGGAGATCTCGCTTGCGATGGAAGAGGTGTTCGGCCGGCACCGGGCCGTCGCGCAAACCGTGAGCGGCGTGTATTCGCAGGCCTACGAAGGCGATGAGGAATTCGCCGCCCTGCAGCAGCGCGTGCGCGAGTTCGGGAAACGGGAAGGACGCAGGCCCCGGATCCTCGTGGCCAAGCTCGGCCAGGACGGGCACGATCGCGGCGCCCGGGTCGTCGCCTCGGCACTGGCCGACCTGGGTTTCGACGTGGACATCGGGCCGCTGTTTCAGACCCCCGAAGAGGTCGCGCGGCAAGCGGTCGAGAACGACGTGCACCTGGTGGGCATTTCGTCGCAGGCGGCGGGGCACCGGGAGCTGGCGCCGCGCATGATCGAGGCGCTGCGCGCCGAGGGCGCGGAGGATGTGCGGGTGGTGATCGGCGGAATCATTCCCAGGCAGGACCGCAAGCTGCTGGAGGATGCGGGGGTGGCGTTGATATTCGAGCCCGGCGCCAACATTACGGCCGCCGCAACGGACATGCTGGCGCTGCTGGAAGGAGAGGGAGAGTGAGCGAGCGTGCCCGTATGCTCGAGCGGCTGGAGGAGATGCGCGCGGCCTCGCGCGCCGGCGGCGGCGAGGCGCGCGTCAAGCGGCAGCACGAACGCGGTAAGCTGACGGCGCGCGAACGCCTGGAGGTGCTGCTCGACGCCGACAGCTTCGAGGAGTGGGACGCCTTCGTCGAGCACCGCAGCACCGATTTCGGCATGGACAAGCAACGCATCCCCGGCGACGGGGTGATATCCGGGCACGGGCGCATCAACGGCCGCCTCGTGTTCGTGTTCAGTCAGGATTTCACCGTCTTCGGCGGCTCGCTGTCGGAGACCAATGCCCGCAAGATCTGCAAGGTGATGGAGCAGGCCATCAAGGTGGGGGCGCCCATCATCGGCCTGAACGACTCCGGCGGCGCACGGATCCAGGAGGGGGTGGCCTCGCTGGGCGGCTATGCCGACGTTTTCCAGCGCAACGTGCTGGCTTCGGGCGTGGTCCCTCAGGTCTCGCTGGTGATGGGACCCTGCGCCGGCGGCGCCGTATATTCGCCGGCCATCACCGATTTCATCTTCATGGTGCGCGGCACTTCGTACATGTTCGTGACCGGGCCGGACGTGGTGAAGACGGTCACCGCCGAGGAAATAACCGCCGAGGAGCTGGGCGGGGCGGACACGCACAATTCCCGCTCCGGCGTTGCCGACCGGGCCTTCGACGACGACGTGGAGACGCTGCGCATGGCGCGCCTGCTGATGGGTTACCTGCCGTCCAGCAACCGCGAGCGCGCCCCGTCAAGACCGACCGACGACCCCGAAGACCGGGCCGAGCCTTCGCTCAACAGCCTTGTGCCCACCGATCCGGCCAAGCCGTACGACATCAAGGAACTGATCTACAAGGTGGCCGACGAGAGCGAGTTCTTCGAAATGCAGCCCGATTTCGCGCGCAACATCGTGACCGGCTTCGTGCGCATCGCCGGAGAAACGGTGGGCGTGGTGGCCAATCAGCCGGCGGTCCTGGCCGGCTGCCTGGACATCGAAGCTTCCGTCAAGGGCGCGCGATTCGTTCGCTTCTGCGACGCTTTTTCGATTCCGCTGCTGACGCTGGTGGACGTGCCGGGCTTCATGCCGGGATCGCAGCAGGAATACGGCGGCATCATCCGCCACGGCGCCAAGCTGCTTTACGCCTACGCCGAAGCCACCGTGCCCAAGGTCACCGTGATCACGCGCAAGGCATACGGCGGCGCCTACGACGTGATGTCATCCAAGCACCTGCGCGGCGACGTCAATTTCGCCTGGCCCAGCGCCGAGATCGCCGTGATGGGGCCGCAGGGCGCGGTGGAGATCATCTTCCGCCAGGATATCGGCGACGCGGAGAAGATCGCCGCCCGCACCGAGGAATACCGGCGCAAATTCGCCCACCCGTACGTCGCAGCGGGACACGGCTATATCGACGACGTGATCGAGCCTAGCGTGACCCGTGCGCACCTGTGCCGCTCCTTCGCCATGCTGCGCAACAAGCGCATCAGGGACCCCTGGCGCAAACACGGCAACATCCCGCTTTGAAGAAGCTGCTGATCGCCAACCGCGGTGAGATCGCCTGCCGCATCATGCGGGGCGCGCAGGCACTCGGCATACGCAGCGTCGCCGTCTATTCCGATGCCGATTCCGAGGCCCTGCACACGCGCACGGCCGACGAGGCCGTCTGCATAGGGGGCCTGACCGCGGCCGAGAGCTATCTCGACGTGGAAAAGATCATTGCGGCCTGCAAGGAGTCGGGCGCCGACGCACTGCACCCCGGCTACGGATTCCTGTCTGAGAATTCCGGTTTCGCCGCGGCGGTGGAGGAAGCCGGCATCACCTTCGTCGGACCTCCGGCGGAAGCGATCCGGCTGATGGGCGACAAGCTGGAAGCCAAGCGCATTGCCGCCGAAGCGGGCGTTCCCGTGATTCCCGGCCGAGCCGAGGCCATGGAAAGCGCCGATGCCGCTGCCGAAGCGGCCGCAGACATCGGCTACCCGATATTGCTGAAGGCCCAGGCCGGCGGCGGCGGGCGCGGCATGCGGATCGCGCGCGACGAAGCCGAGTGCCGCGCGGGCTACGAGCAGGCCGTGCGGGAAGCCGAGGCGGCATTCGCCGACGGGCGCGTTTTCGTCGAGAAATACCTGGAGCGCCCGCGCCACATCGAAGTCCAGATTCTGGCCGACGGCCACGGTTCGGTCGTGCATCTGGGAGAGCGCGAGTGCTCGATTCAGCGCCGCTACCAGAAAGTCATCGAGGAGGCGCCATCGCCCTTCGTGACGCCGGAAATGCGCGCCGAGATGGGCCAGGCCGCCGTTTCGCTGGCGAAGGCGATCGGCTACCGCTCCGCCGGAACCGTCGAATTTGTCGTTGATGCGTCGGGCAGCTTTCACCTGCTGGAAATGAACACCCGGCTGCAGGTGGAGCATCCGATCACCGAGTGGATCGCCGGCATCGACCTGGTTCAGTGGATGCTGCGGATTGCCGCCGGGGAAGAGCTGGATTTCACCCAGGACGATGTCGAACTCAACGGCTGGTCCATGGAAGCCCGGATTTGCGCCGAAGATCCCGAGCGGGACTTTTTGCCCGCCGCCGGCCGGCTGATTCGCTGGCTGCCTCCTTCGACCGGCCTGGCGTTGCGGCTGGATGCCGGTGTGGAAGAGGGCGACGAGGCTTCGGTCTACTACGATTCGCTGGTCGCGAAGCTGGTGGTCTACGGCCGCGACCGGGACCAGGCGGCCGCACGGCTGGCCGCCGCGCTCGATAATTTCGCCGTGGAAGGACCGGCTACGAATGTTCTTTTCCTGGCTTCCCTGGCTCGCCATCCCCGGTTCGCGGCGGGCGATCTGACCACGGCCTTCATCGCCGAGGAATATCCCGAAGGCTTCCGGCCAGGCGCCGATGGTCCGGCTGCGCTGGCGCAACTGCTGGGCGCCGTGACGGTCCTGGCCCAGGATCGCGCCGCGCGCCTGATGCCCGGGGAGTGGACGCCGGCCGTGCTCCTTTCCGATGGCGAGGAGATGCCGCTAAAAAGGAAGTGGGAGAACGGGTGTGCAAGCGTCCGGTTCGGACGACGGGTGTATCGGCTGGAGAGCGGCTGGCGCCCGTTCGAGCCCATTGTCCGGTGCACTGTCCGCGTGCCCAGGGGCTCCGGATTGACGGGAGGCGAATTGTTTTTCGTCATCCAGCGCGAGGGACTGCGCGTCACGGTCTCGCATGCGGGCGCCAAGCGTGATTTCGTGTACCTGCCGCCGCGTTCGGCCCGGCTGAAGGGCCGCATGGCGGCCCGGCCGGCGCACCTGGGCGTCACCGTTCTGAACGCGCCGATGCCCGGCGTGCTTACCCAGCTGCGCGTGGAGGAGGGCGAGGAAGTGAAGACCGGCCAGGAAATCGGGGTCATCGAAGCGATGAAGATGGAAAACAGCCTGCGCTCTCCCCGCGACGGCCGCATCCGGCAAATCGCCGTAAGTCCCGGCGATAACCTGGAGTCCAACCAGCTTATCCTGCGCTACGAATGAGCGGACGGATCGAAACTCTGGCGGACGGCGTGCTGGCCGGCGATCGCCGCAGCCTGGCGCGGGCGTTGACCCTGGTGGAGTCGGAGCGGGACGTTGACCGCAGTGCGGCGCGCGAGCTTGTCGAGCGGCTGCAGGCAGGGTCCAGTCCAGCCAGGCGAATCGGAATCACGGGCCCGCCCGGGGTCGGCAAGTCCACGCTGATCGAGCAACTCGGCCTGCGCCTAGTGGAGGCCGGCAAGCGCGTGTGCGTACTGGCCATCGATCCCACCTCGGCGCGCACCGGCGGCTCGATCCTGGGAGACAAGACGCGGATGGCCGAACTGGCGCGCAAGGCCGGCGTGTTCATACGGCCCTCGCCCACAGGCGACGGCAGCGGCGCCCTCGGCGGCCGAACGCGCGAAGCCCTTGCCGTGCTGGGCAGTGGCCCCTTCGACTACGTGGTGCTCGAAACGGCCGGTTCGGGACAGGCCGACACGGATGTCGCCGATATGGTGGACGTGCTCGTGCTGGTGCTGGCGCCCGGCGGGGGCGACGAGTTGCAGGGCATGAAGCGCGGGGTCCGGGAGCTGTCCGACCTGATCGTCGTCAACAAGGCTGACGGCGAAACGCGTCAACTGGCCCGCTCAACGGCGTCCGACTACGCGCGTTCCGTCCCCGCGGCGGGGCGCGACGCGGTGGTCAGTTGCTCGGCGCTGGAGGGGACCGGCCTGGACGAACTCGCTGAACGGATCGCCGATCTGGCCGACTCGGCGCCGGACAGGCAGGCGGCGGAGCAGGCAACGGATCGCGATGCGTCGGGCGCGATCGGCCGGCTGAACCACGTGGCGCTGGCCACGGCCGACGTGGAACAGGCCGCCGCGTTTTATCGCGATGTGCTGGGCGCCGAGGTTTCGGAACCGAAGCCGCTGCCCGAGCACGGCGTCACGACCGTCTTTGTCCGGTTGCCCAACACCGCGCTGGAGCTGCTGGAACCGCTGGGCGAGGACTCGCCGATCGGCGGATTTCTCAAGCGCGCGACGTCGGGCGGGATGCACCATATCTGCTGCGAGGTCGATGACATCCTGGCGGCGCGCGACCGGGTGCGCGAGCAGGGCGTGCGCATACTGGGGGACGGCGAACCCAGCATCGGCGCGCATGGCCTGCCGGTGCTGTTCCTGCATCCCAAGGACTGTTTCGGCGTGCTGATCGAGCTCGAGGAACGTGCTAGTGTTGAGTCCGTTTAAGCCCGCGCTGGCGAGGAGGTTCTGATGCCCCTGGTATTTGTCCTGTTGGCGACGCTGCTGCTGGCGTCATCCGTTTTTCTTGGCGCCTACGGAACGCACGGTCTTTACGAGGCGGGGGCGGCCATGACGGAAGTGCGCGCCTGGGACTGGGCGAACCAGATTCATGTGGCGCACTCCCTTGGATTGCTGGCCGTGGGGCTGATGCTGCGCCGCAGACCGGACATCTTTTTCTACAAGGTGGCCGGATGGCTGTTGATCGCGGGCATCGCGGTGTTTTCGGGCACGATCTACATGAAACTGCTGGGCGGTCCCGACTTCGCGCCGCTCACTCCCTATGGCGGGATGGCGCTCGCAGTCGCCTGGATCAGCGCCGCCGCCGGCGCCTGGCGCGACCTCCGCTAGCCCGGTTTCAGCGCGTGTGCGTCGTCGGCGTTGATGACGGCGCTGATTTCGGCTTCGTGGCCGGCGCCGCGGCAGTATTTTCTGAGGATGCCCTGCAGGTTCGGCCGCTTCTCCGCGGGCGTTTCGCCCCGCCCGATGCCGCCGCCCAGTTCCAGGAATGACCTCACGCCGTTCTCCACCGCCCACTGCATGCAACCGACCCAGTTCACCGGGTTGATGAGCTGAAAGAAGAGCCGGGTCCGGACGGCGTCCGGCGCCGGATCGTGCGGCCGGGCCGTGTAATTGGACAGCACCGGGCAACGGGGAGGGCGGAATTCCGTGCGCTTGAGCACGTCGCGGAACTCCCGCGCCGCCGTCACCATGAGATAGGTGTGGAATGCGCCCTCCGTGGCCAGGGGCGTACCCCGCTTGCGCGGATAGTTTTCCGCCAGGTCGGTGGCCAGTTGCTCCAGGTCGGCGTGGGTGCCGCCCACGACCGTCTGGGTCGGCAGGTTCAGGCCGGCCACCTGGCAGCAGTGCCTGTCGGCGAGCTGCCGCGCTTCTTCGGCATCCATCGCGAGCGCCAGCATGCCGCCTTCGCCGTACTCGCCCATCAGCCGGCCGCGCTCGCCGACCAGGCGTAGCGCATCGTCGAATGCCAGCGCCCCGGCGGCAACCAGCGCGCTGTACTCGCCCAGGCTGTGTCCGGCCGCGGCCAGCGGGGTCAATTCGCCGCCCGACTGCGCTTCCGTTACCCGCAGGCAGGCGATCGAATGGGTCAGCAGCGCGGGTTGCGTATAGCGGGTCAGCCCGATTTGTCCTTCGGGGTCGCTGAAGCTGAGCTCGCGCATGTCGTAGCCGAGCGCCTCGCCGGCCTCGTCGTAAATCCTGCGGGCCGCGTCGAAGGTCTCGTAGAGATCGTTCCCCATGCCGGCGTACTGCGCGCCCTGGCCGGGGAATACCAGCATTCCCGTGTTCATGAGTGAAGTCTCAGGCTGCCTTTGCTTGCAGGCGGGAAGCTTCCTCGCCGATGATCCTCAGCCCTTCGAATACCATGTCGGCGTTCCCGCATACGTTGATCCTTATGCATTCGCGCGAGTGGGCCCAAGCCTTTCGCAGCCCGGGAAAGAATTCGCTTCCGGAAAGGATCATGACGCCGCGCGCCTTGAGCCGGCGGTACAGGACCCGGTTGTCGTTAAGGCCGGGAAACCACAGCCAGAGAAACATCGAGCCTTCGGGTTTATGGATGTGATAGTCGCATGCGGTGAGGGTCTCGTGGCAAAAGCCCACAGCCTCGGTTACCTTGCGCTGGTAGAAGGGCCGGATCATCTCTCGCGCAATCCGCAGCAATTCACGGTTCTCCAGCAAGGGCGCCACAAGCGCCGCTCCAGCGGCGCCCACCGCGAGTTGAGTCAGCGCATTGACTCGGCCCAGGATCTCGGTTACTTCCTCGTTGGCCACCACGATGCCTGTGCGCAGGGCCGGCAGTCCGATCTTCGACAGGCTCATGGTCAGAATGGTGTTTTCATTCCATTGCGGCGAGGCATTCACGTAAATCATGCCCGGGAACGGCAGGCCGTAGGCGTTGTCCACGATCAGGGGTACGTTGCGCGCTTTCGCCACCTCGTCCAGCCTCGCCAGTTCGCTCTCGCGGATCACGTTGCCGGTGGGATTGGTGGGACGCGATACGACAATCGCACCCATGTCCTCAATATCCTCAAGGCCATCCATGCGCAGGCCGTACTTGAACAGCCGGTCGGGAAGCTTGTGAATGACCGATCGCCTGGATGCCACATCTGACTTGTCTGCGAGCAGCCCCTTGTAGCCGATGTACTCCGGACACAACGGAATGATGATGCGGCGGCGCTTGCCGCCGGGGCCGACTCCGCCAAACAGTTGGAACAGGAAATAGAAGCCCAGCTGGCTGCCCGGTGTGAGCGCTACGTTCGCTGCGGTGAGCGGCCAGCCGTATTCCTCACGCAGAAGGTCCGCCAGGGCTTCACGGAAATGGTGATCGCCGAGGGGTTCCGAGTAGATGGAGGCCATCTGGTCGAAACGCTTGGAATCCGCGGCGATCTTTGCCAGTTCGGCGCGGAACAATTCGGCCACTTCGGGAATAATCGCAGGATTGCCGCCGCCCAGGCGATATACAGTGTCGATCCCGGGCGGGTTACATACCATGTCTTCCATCAACTCCTTCGCGCCGCTGTGGGCGTTGAAGGTCCTGACAAAATTGGAGTACTGCATCAAATTGCCCTGGCCGGTGTGCTCGCGTGCGGATTATGGACTAGAAAGTTTACTGATCTACTATCGGATATGGGTCTATTCAGGCTGAATTCCAGCATAGCACAGCGGCGTGTTTGCGCGCTCGCGCTGGTGTTTCGCCGCCCGCGCGAGCGCCACGGCAAACGCCGCCTGGCGGCATCCCTGGACGAGCGGTCCGTCGTGGAGCTCTGCCGGCTGATGCTGGACTGCGCGCTGGAGGACCTTCGGGTCTGGCGCGGACCGGTCGTGCTGGTCCCGGAAGACCGCGACGATCTTGACTGGGCGCGCTCGTTGCCGACAAGTCGTTCGGACGGCCGGACGCCGGTCACGGTGCTTGCGCAGGGCGCCGGCAATCTGGGCAGGCGGCTGGAAAGGCTGGACCGGGCGCTCGACGCGAAGCAATTAAAACGCCGGATCTATATCGGCAGCGATGCGCCGGCGCTGAAGCCGCGGCACTACCGGCGCGTGATCGCAGGCCTTGGCAGCTACGACACGGTGCTGGCGACCGCCCGCGACGGCGGCGTAACGATGATGGCCACGCGGCGAGGCTGGCCTTCCCTGGCGGGGCTTCCCTGGGGCACGCCGGGCCTGGCCCATGCATTGAGCGCCGCCTGCCGCAAGACCGGCCGTCCGGCGCTTGAGATTCCCGGCGGATTCGACGTGGATCGCCGTTCGGACCTGGCGCCGCTGGCGCGGGCGCTGCGCGGCGATGTGAGGCCGTCGCGGCGCGAGTTGCATCGCTGGCTCGTGCTGAACCGGCTCGCCTGATGGACGTTTCCGTCGTCATCCCCGTATACCGCGACCGGCAGGCGCTGGAGCGCATGCTCGAGGCACTCGCGAGGCTCGATCCGCGGCCGTCGGAGATCATCATCGTGGATGGCGGGAGCGAACCGGAGATCGAGGCGCTGTGCGCCGAAGCAGGCTGTCGCTATCTCGCGTCCCGCGCATGCCGGGGCAATCAGATGGATCGCGGCGCGCGCGCGGCGTCAAATGAACTGTTGTGGTTTCTGCATGCCGACAACGCGCCGCGGCCGGACTCCATTGCCGTTATTCGCGCACACATGGGCACGGGGACCGTAGGCGGCTGGTTCCGATTCGTTTTCGAACGCGAGCGTTGCTGGCAGGCGCGGTTGTTGGCCTTTCTGATCAACCTGCGTGCGCGAGTCGGAACGCCGTACGGCGATCAGGGACTCTTCATGCACCGCGATGCGTATCGTCAAGCCGGGGGCTTTCCCCCTCGCGCGCTGTTCGAAGAACCACCGCTCGTGAAGCGCCTGCGGAAATCGGGGCGGTTCGCGCCCGTGCCGGCTGCCCTGGGCGTGTCGGCCCGGCGGTGGAAGCGTGATGGGTGGTTCAGGCGCAGCCTCAGGAATCGGCTGCTGGCCCTGGCGTATATCCTGCGCCGTTCCCCCGATGAGTTGGCGCGGGGCTATTTTCGGCGCGGTTAACGCGGATTCAGGATCCCGGCTCGCAAACCCCGCCCAGCATCTGCGCGTCCCGCCATTCGGCGGGCCATTCGGAGGGCGCCGGTGGCCCGGTCAGTTCCGGATTCGGCACGCCGGACATCGACGGCAAGGGATCGGGCGACCGGCTGGCCATGCGGTAAGCCGGCGCGTCCGGCGTTACCCATGCGCCGTCGGTGGACGCGATCGCTCGTTCCGGATCTACTGGCACACGCTTTGATTGCGGGGGCGTCGAGGCAGACGGGCCGGATTTGGCGGCGCCCGCCAGTTCACCGCCGGCCTTTGCGGCCAGTTTCGCTCCCCGGACTTCAGGCCTGTTGCGTATGGAATCCACAGCCAGGTCCTTGGCGCCGTCCACCGCCGCGTCCGCAAGCCTGCCGGCGATCTTGCCGCCGAGCCCCGAACCTTGCGATTGCGTCCCACCTGGCTGGGGGCTTCCGGTCGCGGGAGTCACCCATGATCCCGCCTGGGGCGCCGTGTTCGCGCTCAGACTGTTCGTGTCCGCGCTCAGACTGTTTGCTGCACCGCCGGGCGTATTGCGCCCCGCGGCGATACGTGAATTCATACTCCCGGGCTGGCCGGGCGCGGAACCGGCCACGGTCTCCGCATCCTCGTCCCCGGCGAAGCGCAGGTCCACATCCGACTCGCCCCCGCCTTCATTGCTTGCCGGTGCCGCTTCCGGAGAAACAGGCGGCACGGATTCATCGAGAACGATGAGGAAATGCTGCGCGACAGGCGGCAATTCCACTTGTTCGTTCTCCAGCAGGGTCCGGCCGTCCAGCCCGATGGCATCGTTGTAGAACTCGACATTGGAGTCCTTTTCGGTCCTGAGAACGCCGCCCTCCAGTGAAACGCCCGCGAACAGGCCCTTGGAGCGGGCCATCATGACGATCCGGTTTTCCAGCTTGTTGTCCGTGCCCGCAGTCGCGCTGCCGCCCAACTCTCCCGCCGCGTAGCCGGCGTCGGCGCCGATCGTGAACTGCCCGCCGGAAATCGCCTCTACGGCCTTGGGGTCCTTGAACACGATCAGCAGTTGCGACATCGAGACGCCGAATTGCAGGCCGAAGCTGCCGCTGGTGATGCGAACGAAGGCCGGCCTGCTCCAGCCACCCGACTCGAGCCGCGTGGACAGCACGCCCCGGCCATGTTTCACGCCGCCGAAAAGACCTACCTTCACGAATTCCGGAAAGATCGCGACGGCATGGGCGTTTTCGAGGACTCCGGGGGCTTCTTCTTCGAGGGGCCCGCGGATTTCCTGCAGGATCGATGCGGAGTGCATCATCCTGTCATTGAGAGTCTCTTCGGCGACCAGTGGCGCCGCGAGCAGAAAGAGAGTAATTCCAACAACTGCTTTGCGCATTATCGTTGCCCTAATGGTGGCGTTGTTGGTTCAGCAAATATACATTATTTCATGGGCTTGTCAATGATTTTTACATCACTATTCAAGCAATTTAATGGTCGGGGTGACTGGATTTGAACCAGCGACTCCTGCCACCCGAAGACAGTGCTCTACCAGGCTGAGCTACACCCCGACCGTAGGGTTGAGTACCCGGATGCTAGTAACTGCGCTCCGCCGCGAACCGCGCCAGCGATTTCAACACTTCGCGAAAGCGGTTTTCGGGCAGGGCGGACAGGGCATCCGCGGCGCGCTGCGAAGCTTCACGTGCGCGCCCGGCGGCGTATTTTAGCGCCCCCGTGGATTCGATCGCTTCCATGACGCCGGAAAGGTTGCCCAGACCCCCGGTACGCAGGGCATCGCGCAGCACGCTCTGCTGTGCGGGAGACCCGACCCGCATGGCATGAAGCATGGGCAGGGTCGTCTTTCCCTCCTTCAGGTCGGTGCCGACGTTCTTGCCGAACGCTTCCTCGCCGCCGGAGTAATCCAGCACGTCGTCGGTGATCTGGTAGGCCATCCCGAGCTCGAGCCCGTAGCGGGCGGCCGCGTCTTCGACATCCCTGTCGCTGTGCGCCAGGATGGCGCCGATCCGCGCACAGGCCTCGAACAGGGAGGCGGTCTTGCGCCGAATGACCTCGAGGTACTGCTCTTCGGTCACGGCCAACTCGTTCAGATTCATCAGTTGCATGACTTCGCCTTCGGCGATCTGGTTGGTGGTGGACGCGAGGACCTCCACGGCCCGGCGCTGCTCGAGCAGTTCGACGATCAACTGAAACGCGCGCGAGTAGAGGAAATCGCCCACCAGGACGCTGGCCGCGGGCCCGTGCAGCACGTTGGCCGCCGACTTGCCGCGGCGCATTTCCGCCTCGTCCACGACGTCGTCGTGCAGCAGCGTGGCCGAATGGATGTATTCAACGATGACGCCGGCACGTACCTGGGGGCCGCCCGGAGCGCAGCCCAGCGCGCGCGCCACAAGCATCAGCAACAGGGGGCGTATGCGCTTGCCGCCCGAGTTCAGGAGGTATTGCGCTACCCGCCCGACCAGCGGAACGTCGCTGCGCAAGTGGCTGTAGATGAGTCGGTTGAGGAGGTTGAAGTCCTTCCCCACCAACCGCAAGGCCTGCCGGAATACGTCCGAATTGGACACCGCGCCAATGATATCAATTTGCCGCCGCCAAGCGGTCGCCAACGGCTAGAATTCAGGCTCATTTCCTCTGGATTACCTGCAATGCGTAGATCAGGCCTTTTCCTTGCGTTCGCCTTTCTTGCCGCAAGTTGCTCTCCGCCGGGGAGCGACGGACTCGAATACCCGTCCGCGGCGCGCTCCGAACAGCAGGACGACTATTTCGGCGTTCAGGTTTCCGACCCCTATCGCTGGATGGAGGAGATGGACGCTCCCGATACCGCGGCCTGGATCGCGGCCCAGAACCAACTGGTCGAGCCCTACCTGGCGTCGATTGAATTGAGAGAGCGGCTCAAGGACAGGCTGACCGAGGTCTGGAACTATCCGCGCCGCTCCGCGCCCTGGCGCGAAGGACCCTGGTATTTCGAGTTCCGCAACGACGGCCTTCAGAACCACAGCGTGCTTTACGTGCGCGACGGCCTTGACGGCGAAGCGCGGATACTGCTCGATCCCAACTCCTGGAGCGAGGACGGGACGGTCAGCCTGGCGGGCAACTCCGTAAGTCCCAGCGGCCGCTACATCGCCTATGCGAAGTCCGACGGCGGTTCCGACTGGCGCGACTGGCACGTTAGCGAAGTCGCAACCGGCGAGGACTTGCCTGATCACCTGACCTACACCAAGTTCAGCGGCGTTTCCTGGACTCCGGACGAGCGCGGCTTCTACTACAGCCGTTACCCGGCGGACGAGCAGGGCGCCGGCGACGACAAGAAGGCCGTGTCGGTGTACTTTCACGAACTCGGGACAGACCAGGCCAACGACCGGGTCGTGCTTCAAATGCCGCCGGACGAAGGCCGCAACGCCTACGCGGCCGTCACCGAGGACGGCGCCTACCTGATCGTCATATTGCAGGAGGGCTATCTGAGCAACGCGGTCCACTACCGGCGCATGGACGAACCGGATTCGGCGATACGGCCGTTGCTGGACGAATGGGACGCCATATACAGCTACGTCGCGAACGAGGGCGATACCTTCTTCTTCTCGACCAACCGGGACGCGCCGCGCCGCAAGGTAATTTCACTGGACATCGACAGCCCGCAGGAGTGGACCGAAGTCATTCCCGAGAGCGAGAACACCTTGCTGAATATCAGCGCGGTGGGCGGGCGGCTGATCGCCTCCTATTTGCAGGACGTCAAGCCGCTGGTGCTCGTGCGTGAGGTCGACGGCAGCCTGGTCGAGCAGATCGAACTGCCCGGCATCGGTTCGGTGAGCGGCTTCGGCGGCAAATGGGACGATCCCGAAACGTTCTACAACTTCTCCGGCTTTACCGATCCCGGCGCCATTTACCGCTACGACGTGGGCACGGGCGAGAGCACACTGCACCACCGTACCGTAACGTCGATCGACGGCACGCAGTTCGTGACCCGCCAGGTCTTCTACGACAGCAAGGACGGCACCCGGGTCCCGATGTTCCTCGTGCACCGCAGGGACCTGGAAAGGACCGGCGATCACCCCACGCTGCTGTACGGCTACGGCGGCTTCAACATATCGCTGAGGCCCGTTTACAGCAGCTCCCGCCTGGTGTGGCTGGAGCTCGGCGGCATGCTCGCGATCCCCAACCTGCGCGGCGGCGGCGAATACGGACGCGAGTGGCACCTGGCGGGTACCCGCGAGCGCAAGCAGAACGTGTTCGACGATTTCATCGCGGCGGCGCAGTGGCTGATCGACGAGGGCTACACGATGCCGTCGCGGCTCGTCATACAGGGCAGCAGCAACGGCGGCCTGCTGGTGGGCGCCGTGATGACCCAGCGCCCGGACCTGTTCGGCGCGGCGCTGCCGGACGTGGGCGTGCTCGACATGCTTCGCTACCACACGCCCAGCGCCAACGCGCGCGCCTGGTCGGACGATTACGGTCTGTCGGAGAACGAAGCGGATTTTCGCGCCCAGTATGCCTATTCGCCGGTGCACCGCGTTGACGAGGGCATCTGCTATCCGCCAACTCTGGTCACGACCGCAGATCATGACGACCGGGTCGTGCCCTGGCACAGCTACAAGTTCGCCGCGGCGCTGCAGCATGCCCAGGGCTGCGCCAGGCCGGTGCTGATCCGCATCGAGACGCGCGCGGGACACGGCGCCGGCACGCCCACCTGGATGCGGATCGAGGACGTAGCCAACCAGTTCGCGTTCGCCGCCGACGCGGTCGGGCTGGACGGCAGATAGATTGTCCAGCCGGGGGCTTGAGCGGATATAATCGCGCCCCGGCCAGTCAGGTTCCCGGAGAGTCCAGATGTTTGCGGTGATCGCCACCGGCGGCAAGCAGTATTGCGTTTCCGAAGGTCAGCGGGTGCGCGTCGAGCGCCTCAGCGCCGATGTCGGCGACGAACTGCGCTTCGACGCGATGCTGATCGGCGGGCAGGAAGGCTCGGAGACGCGAATCGCGACTTCGGGCAAGCCGGTGGGCCAGGTTCGGGCCACCGTCTGTGAGCATGGCCGGGCGAAAAAGATTGAAGTGATCAAGTTCAAGCGGCGCAAGGACTATCGCCGCACGCTGGGGCATCGCCAGCAATTCACGACCGTGGAGATTGCCGGCATCGATCTGCCGAAGGCGCCCGCGAAGAAGGCTCCGGCGAAAAAGGCGCCCGCGAATCAGGCCGCCGACAAGAAAGCCCCGGCGAAGAAAACCGCTGCCAGGAAGGCCCCGGCGAAGAAAGCCGCGGCGGACAAGGCGGGCGAGGAGAGTTGACCTATGGCGCATAAGAAAGCTGCGGGCAGTTCCCGCAACGGCCGCGATTCCGAATCGAAGCGGCTGGGAATCAAGAAGTTCGGCGGCGAGCAGGTGCTGGCCGGCAATATCCTCGTGCGCCAGCGCGGGACCGCCTTTCATGCCGGCCCCAACGTGGGCCTGGGACGCGATCACACCCTGTTCGCCACCAGCGACGGCGTCGTTCGCTACGAGCGCAAGGGCCCGGCAAACCGCCGCTTCGTCTCCGTAATCCCCTCCTGATCCCGGGAGCGAGGGCGTCCCGCCCTCAACCCTGGGATAGAGGGCGTCCCGCCCTCCGGGAAGGCGAGACGCCTTCCCTCCGGCCTCCCATCCCAAGCCGCTCCCACCCGTGGTAGCTTCACCACTCGCCAGCCACCGCCACCATGAAATTCTCCGATGAAGCCCGGATCCGCGTTCGCGCCGGCGACGGTGGGGACGGCTGCGTGAGTTTTCGCCGCGAGAAGTACATCCCGCGTGGCGGCCCGGACGGCGGCGATGGCGGCGATGGCGGCGACGTGACGCTGGTGCTTGCGCCGGACATCAACACCCTCGCGGATTTCCGCGCGCGCAAGGTGTTTCGGGCCGGCAACGGCCGAGCGGGCGCGGGCCGCGACCGTAGCGGCGCCGCGGGCGCCGACCTGCGAATCCCCGTGCCGGCGGGGACCCGGGTGACCGAGGCCGACACGCAGGAAGTGCTGGGCGAACTGAACGCCGACAAGACCGAATTGCTGGTGGCCCGCGGCGGGCACGGCGGGCGGGGCAACGCCCGTTTCAAGTCCAGCGTCAACCGAGCGCCGCGCCAGCACACGCCGGGGACGCGAGGCGAAGCCCGCCGTCTTGACCTGGATCTGACGCTGCTGGCGGACGTGGGCCTTCTGGGCCTTCCGAACGCGGGCAAGTCCACCCTGTTGCGGGCCGTGTCCGAAGCTCGCCCCAAGGTGGCGGACTACCCGTTCACGACCCTGCATCCGCAGTTGGGCGTGGTGGCCGTGGGTCCGATGCAGAGCTTCGTGATGGCCGACATCCCGGGGCTGTTGCCGGGCGCGGCGAGCGGCGTCGGGCTCGGGTCCCGGTTCCTGCGCCACTTGCGGCGCACGCGGCTGTTGCTGCACCTGGTGGACATGACCTCCCCCGAAGGCGCAGCGGCGCCGGTCGGGAGCCTGGCGGAGGACGTCGCTACGATTGCCGGGGAGCTGGAAAAATTCGATGAGAAGCTGGCCGGACTGGAACGCTGGCTTGTATTGAACAAGGCCGATCTTCTGCCCGAAGAAGAGGCCGCGCGGATCAGGAAGAGTCTGATCGGGCAACTGGCCTGGTCCGCGCCCGTGTTCACGATTTCGGCATTGACCGGCGCGGGCGCCCGCGAGCTTGCAACCGCATCCGTACAAAGACTGGAAAAACTGGAGAAAGAGCATGATTCTGACGACGACGCCAACCGTTGAAGGCAAGACAATCCGCGAATACCGCGGAATCGTGACCGGCGAGGCCATCGTCGGCGCCAACATCCTCAAGGACATATTCGCCGGCATCCGCGACATCGTCGGCGGGCGCTCGACCGCCTACGAGAAGGAACTGCGGCGCTCCCGCGAGACCGCGCTCGCCGAACTGTCCGAAGAAGCCCGCATGAAGGGCGCCGACGCGGTCGTCGGCATCGACCTGGACTACGAAGTCATAGGCAGCGGCGGCAGCATGCTCATGGTCGCCGCCAGCGGCACCGCCGTCCGCCTGCGCTGACCCCGGGAGCGAGGGCATGTCCCTCGCGGCGTTCCGCCCTGAACGCGAAAGACTCTGGAACTGCCGGCGCCTAGTCGGCGCTGAGGGCTTGCAGGCGTTTGTTGAGGCGGCTCTTGTGGCGGGCGGCCTTGTTGGCGTGGATGATGCCCTTGCCGACCATGGAGTCGATGACGGGTCTGGCTTGCTCGTAGGCGGCCGCGGCTTTTTCGGCGTCGCCGGAGTCGAGGGCTCGGACAGTCCTGGATATGGCGGTGCGCAGTTCGGAGCGCGCCGACATATTGCGCGCGCGGCGGCCGACGGCCTGGCGGGCGCGCTTGGAGGCTTGTGCTGAATTCGCCATGGGCGCGCATTGTAGCCGAAGCGCCCGCGCCTGTGAGCCTGTTGGTGTCCAGTTTGCACGGAGGATTCGGGGGCTGCTATCGTGCCGCGACAGCAATCGCCGGGGCCGGCCATTCTTTCCGACCTGCTCAGCCGCAACATTCTGATCCTGCTCGTGGCGCAGGCCGCTTCCGTTACCGGTACGGTCGCGATCGTTACGGTGGGTGGAATCCTGGGCCGCAATCTGGCGGGGAACCCGGCACTGGCCACGCTGCCGCTGTCGATGCTGATCGTCGCCACGGCGCTTTCCACCATCGTTGCCGCTTCGATTATGTCCCGTATCGGGCGGCCCCGGGGTTTTGCTCTGGGCTCGGCCCTCGGCGCCGCGGGAGCGGGGTGCGCCTGGGCCGCCACTGTGGTGGGGAGCTTCGCCCTGTTCTGCCTGGGTTCAATACTCATAGGCTGCGCCACGGCCTTCGCGCAGCAGTACCGGTTCGCCGCCACGGAGAGCGTCAGGCCTGCTGCGGCGCCTACGGCGGTCGCGGTGGTGCTGACGGGCTCGATGGCCGGCGCGATACTGGGCCCCAGCCTGGTTGCGCGCGGCGAGTCCTGGATTGCCGGCGCGCAGTTCGGCGGCAGCTTCGCGGCGATGGCGGCTTGCTACGCGCTGGCCGGCGCCGTTCTCCTGGCGCTGCGCCCGGCCTCGTCTAAAGCGCGGGAGGAATCCGGCGGCGACGTCCGCCCACTGAGGAACATTGCCGAGAGCCGGCTGTTCATTGTGGCCGTGGTCGGCGCGGCGATGGGGCAGGGCGTCATGGCCTTCATGATGACGGCGGCCCCGTTGGCCATGCACGTCGTTGACGGGCATTCCCTGGCCGCGACGGCGGCGATCATCCAGGCGCATGTGCTGGCGATGTACGCGCCGTCGCTCGTTGCCGGGGGGCTGATCACGCGATTCGGCGCCGGGCGCGTCATGATGGCGGGCGCGGTTCTTCTTGGCGTGACACTTGCCGCGGGGCTGGCGGGCCGGGAGGTCATGCACTACGGGATTGCCATGGTGGCGCTGGGTTTCGGCTGGAATTTCCTGTATGTGGGCGGAACGACGCTGCTGGCGCGCTCCTATCGACCGGCGGAACGTTTTCGCGTCCAGGGCCTCAACGATTTCATCGTGCTGGGATGCGCGGCTGTGGGATCTCTGAGCGCCGGGGCGGTGATGCAGCTTCTGGGCTGGGACGCCGTGCTGTACGCTTCCATGCCTGCGATCATGCTGGCGATGGCGGCGATTATCTGGGCTCGGCCGGATCGTGAACGCGTGGTTGCGGGCTGAAATGCCTGTCATGAAATCCGTATTCGCGAAGATTCCTGTCGTGGTCATCTGGGCCGCGTTGATATGCGGTTGCGCCGCGGTTGCGCCACGCGACATCGCAAGCGGTCCGGAAGCGTCGCGGTATTCGGCCGCCATGCCGGCCGGGGGCCTCGTGCATTACACGGAAGAGCGCGAAGCCTGTGCGAATCGAAACCCCTATCGCAACGCCTACTTCGGCGATCTGCACGTCCATACTTCCTATTCCTACGACGCCCGGCCCCTGGGCGTGACGACGCTGCCGGCGGACGCATACCGCTACGCGCGCGGCGAGGAAATCCAGCTACCTCCCTATGAGGAGGGCGGGGAATTGGTGCCGGTCCGGAAGATCGGTCCCGCACTGGACTTTGCCGCCGTCACCGACCACGCGGAGTTCTTCGGCGAACACGCCCTGTGCGCGGACGCCAGCAGCGAGGCCTACGGCAGCCGAAGCTGCGAGGCCATCCGCAGCGGCGGCCCCACCGCGATCCTGGTCCTGGTGCGAGGCCTGTCGAGAGACGTCCCGACGCGCAGCGCGGACATCTGCGGCGACGACGGCGCCCGTTGCGCGGAAGCCGCCCGGACGTACTGGGAGCGCACCCGCGAGATGGCGGAAGCGGCCTACGACCGCTCCTCGAACTGCGGCTTCACGAGCTTCGTAGCCTATGAGCACAGCGCCAGCCGCGACAACAACTCCTACCATCGCAACGTGATCTTTCGCAACGACAAGGTGCCGGAGTTGCCGATTTCCACCTTCGAGGCGCCGACTGACAGGGAGCTGTTCGACCTGCTGGGCGTCGAGTGCCTCGAGGGCCTGGCGGGATGCGATGTGCTATCCATACCGCACAGTTCCAACCTGAGTTCCGGGGTCCTGTTTACCTCCGCTGTCGATGGATCGGATTCCGCCCGGGCCGCAACAATCGCGGCGCGGCAGCGCAATCTGCTGGAGCCGATCGTGGAAATCTTTCAGCACAAGGGCAGCGCGGAGTGCTTCAACGGGCTTCCCGGCATCCTGGGCGGGCCGGACGAGTTGTGCGACATGGAAGAACTGCGCCGGTATTACCGGGGATTGCCGGCGGAGGACAACCCGCCGCCGTTCTGCGGCGAAGGCGAGACGGGGATGGGCGCCAGCCTGAACGCCGGATGCGTTTCCAGGAACGACTATTACCGCGGCATTCTCCTGACCGGCCTGCAAATCGGTCGACGGCTTGGCGCCAATCCCTACAAGTTCGGCGTTATCGGCTCGACGGACACGCATCTGTCCACGTCCGGCGACGTCGATGAGAGCGGTTGGCGCGGCCATACCGTTTCCGAGACCGATCTCGGCGAGCGCCTCACGCCCAGCCCCGTGCATCCGATCGGACTGTATACGAATCCGGGCGGCCTGGCGGGCGTCTGGGCGGTCGAGAACTCGCGCGACGCCCTGTTCGAAGCGCTGAAGCGGCGCGAAGTGTTCGGGACGACCGGTCCCCGCATCCGGCCGCGTTTCTTCGGCGGTTGGGACTATTCCGAAGACGCCTGCAAGTCCGTGGCGGAAACCGGGTACGCGAAAGGCGTGCCGATGGGAGAGGACCTGCCTGCCGGCCCAACCGGCTCTTCGCCGCGCTTTCTGGTGGTGGCCGGGCGCGATCTCGAAAGCGCGCCCCTGCTGCGTCTGCAGGTGATCAAGGGCTGGGTGGACGACAACGACCAGGCACACTACAAGGTGTTTGATGTCGCCGGAGATTCCGAGTCCAGCGGCGCGATAGATCCGGAAACGGGAGTCTGGAGCGGCCCCGGACACGATGCGCTTTGCGGCGTGTTCGAGGACCCTGAATTCGATCCGGATGAGCCGAGCTACTACTACATGCGGGCGGTGGAGACGCCGTCGCTGCGGTGGAGTTGGCGCCAGTGTCTGGAACTGCCGGTTGACGCGCGTCCGGCGGAATGCGCAAATACGGCGCCCAAAATCATTCGGGAGCTGGCCTGGAGTTCGCCCATCTGGTACACGCCCGGCGACAGTTAGCCCGGATAAAATTCCGGAATGAGCAATGCAATTCAGGTAGACCGGGCGGGCGGCCCGGAAGTGATGGAGTGGCGCGCCGTCGATGTGGGCGCTCCCGGACCCGGCGAACTGCTTATCGGTAACCGGGCCATCGGTTTCAACTTTATTGACACCTACTTTCGCACAGGCGTCTATCCGCTGGAATATCCGAGCGGACTGGGCTCCGAAGGCGCGGGCGAAGTGCTGGCGGTAGGCGAGGGTGTCGAAGGGTTCGCCCCGGGAGATCGGGTGGCCTATTGCACGCCGCCGATAGGGGCCTATTCGGAGGAAAGAGTTTATCCCGCGGACCGTACCGTGCCTCTTCCGGATTCCGTCAGCTACGAGCAGGCCGCCGCCATGATGCTGAAAGGACTGACGAGCTGGTACCTGCTGCACCACAGCTACCCGGTGCAGGAAGGCGACGATGTACTGCTGTATGCGGCTGCCGGGGGCGTAGGGCAGATCGCCGCGCAGTGGGCGGCGCTTCTGGGAGCGCGCGTCATCGGCATCGTGGGCAGCAGCGGCAAGGTGGACGAGGCGCGCCGGGCAGGCTGCGCCGATGTCGTGCTGGCCGACGATCCGGATCTCGTGGCCAGGGTGCGGGAACTGAGCGGGGGCGGCGTGGCTGCTGTCTATGACTCGCTGGGGAAGGACACGTTCATGCAGTCGCTGGACTGCCTGCGTCCGCTCGGCACGATGGTCACTTTCGGCAATGCGACCGGCCTGGTGGAGCCGATCGCGCCCATTGATCTGGCGCGGCGCGGCTCATTGAAGCTGACCCGGCCGATCCTGTTCGATTTCGTGTCGACCGAGGAGCAACTGCGCAACGCGGCCGCAACGTTGTTCGAGCAGGTCGGATCAGGCGCCCTCTCGATCAAGATCGGTCAGCGCTACCCCTTGCAGGAAGTGGCCCGGGCGCACCGCGACGCCGAGGGCCGGCGCACCACCGGCTCTACGATTCTGCTTCCCTGAGCGAAACGGTACGGGAGCCGTTCGTTACCTCCCTTCTTCCGGGAGTTTGTGAGCCAGGGATGGCGGAACAAAGCTCCATGGATGGATTCATGCGTCTCCCGGAAGAAGGGAGGTAGCGAACGGCGGAATAGAAGCGCCTCCCGTCAGGCGTTGGGCAGGACGATGATCTTGCCGTCGCGGGCCGAGCCGGTGCGTCCGGCGTGGGCGAAGGCTTCACGCCATTCATCCAGCGTGTAGCGGGCGGCGATCTTTGCGCTCAGGCGCCCGTCGGCCGCCATCAGCGCGATCTCCTCCTGTAACTCGTCGATTTCCGCTTCGGTGCGGGTCGCGAAACAGCGTGTCGTCGACATGCCGCACAGGCGGATGTCGTGCAGGAACATCTGCCAGAAATCGATCCGGCAGGGCTCGTCGGTCAGCGTCCCGTAATTAACGATCAGGCCGCCGTCGGCCAGGCAGTCGGCCATGCGCATGACCCCTTCTCCGGCGATGGCGTCGATCCCGAGGCGGATATCCGCCCCGCCGGTGGCCTCGCGGATGCGCGCCGGCAGGTCCGGTCCGTCCAGAACCACGGCGTCGGCGCCCAGGTCCTTCAGTTCCTGAACAACTTCCTCGCGCCGTACGAGATTGACTGTGCGATAGCCCCACTTTGCCGCCAGGACGATCAGATACCGCCCCACATTGGAATTGGCCGCGTCCTGCAGCACCCATTCGCCCTGCTCGAGGTCCACGAAGTCCTGCAGCAGCGTCCAGGCGGTTGCGCCGTTGATATTCGAAAGCACGAGCTGTTCCGCGTCACCAGCCGGCGCGCGCCGCATGCCCATGGCGTTCCTGTGGACCCGCACGTACTCGGAGAACGTGCCGCAGCCCAGCGGAAGAAACACACGGTCGCCGACTTGGTAGCCCGAATCGGCGCCGGTCTCCACAACGGTTCCCACGCCCTCGAAGCCCGGCGTGACGGGCAGGGGACGGCGTAGCGCGTCGATGCCCTGCACCAGCTTGATGTCGGCGATATGCATCGCGCTGGCTTCCAGCCTGGCGATGACCTCGCCCGGCCCCGGATCGCCGAGTTCAACCTCCTCCAGCCGCACCACGTCAGCCGGTTCGCCGTTTTCGTCGAACCTAAGCCGGCGTGTCCGCATCGGTGCGATATCTGTCCAGCAGTTCCTCGCTGAGGCCGAATTCCCGGGCCAGTCCCTTGAACAGTTCGCCGGTCACGGCGTTCTCGCCCCGGTCGAGCAGCGTGCCTTCGACCTGGCCCCTGACCATCTTCTGCAGGGCCTTGGGTACCCCGTCGAGCATTTCCAGCGCCTGGGCGTCCCACTCCATCGCGTCGGTTTCCGCGGCTTCCTCCGCTTCTTCCGTCTCCACGGGCGGCACGTACACGTCCGGCGGATCGCCCAGTACGTGCATGACCACGTCGCGGGTAGAGGTATGGAAATAGTCCCTGCGTTTCTCATCGCCCAGCCCCACCGGCAGGGCCATGGCCGGCAGGCGCTCGGCGCGGGGCAGGGCGGCCAGGCCCTTGTCCATCACGATGGCTTCGATATTGCCGATCACGTGGGCCTGGGTGCGGTCGAGTTCGTAGAACTTGTCGACCGTGCATTCCATGATCTGCGGGCACTCGGCGATGCTCGGCGGCTTGACCTTGCGCGAAGGGATCATCGTGTAGCCGGTGTAATCCAGTTCGTTGGCGCCCTCGGGATAGAAACGGCCGGTCTCCATCATGTCGTCGAGGGTCTCGTACTTCGGGCAGTTGATGACGAACTCCCCCGTGTCCCTTATGTTGATCATCGTGTGCGCGGTGTTGCGGCCGCCCAGCAATATGCGCGGTTTCTTGTGCATCACGTCGTACTGCATGATGTGCGAAAAGGCGCCGGCGTTCACGCGGCCGTGCTTGTCCAGCGTGGTGACGATGGTGATGAGCTTGGGGAAGATCCAGTAATCCGAATACCAGAACGGCCGGATCCGCACTTCCTCCTTCTCGGGCAGTGTCTTAACTTGTGCGTCCATGTCGCGGAAGTATAGCCGCCATCCCTGATCCGGCGCGTGATTTTTCGATCTGCTAGACTCGCGCCGCGTCGCGTAGGTCGACCGGCCGGCCGGCGCCACATCGATACCAACAGGCGGAAAGATTCAATGGGTTTGCTGGACCGCGTATTCGGCCCGAAGACGATCGACGAAAAGTTCGTCAACAGCCCGATGCGCGACAACTGGTACCAGGCCAGTTCGTACTGGCCGTCGTCCTTCTCGTTGATTACGACGGTCAGCGAAGATGGTTTGACCAATATCGGCCCGTATCAACTGACCCTTCCGTTCGAGGTCATCAAGGAGCGGTCCTTCCTGGTCTGCAGCCGCAAGGGATCGAATACCGAGACCAACCTGCATCGCAATCCCAGGTGCGCCGTGAACTTCGTCGAGTTCGACCGGAAGAAGCTGAAGAAGATCGTGGGTCTGGGCTATCCGGGCCAGACCACCGAGGAGAAGATGGCGGACAACCCGTACACGCTGATCGAGAGTCCCACGCCCGGACGCGGAACGGCGGACGGATGCCCGCTGATCATCAAGGAAGCGTTCCAGGTGCATGAAGCGCACTGGGACGAGACGTTCCGGATCAAGGACGACGGCAGGACGCCCGAATACCTGGTGCTCCGGCTCGAGAACATCCTGCTGAAGGAAACCTGGGCGAAGAACATCGAGAACGGCACCCGGCGCATGCCCAACATGCCCATCACGTTCGGGTTCCGTGACGGAGAGAAGTTCTGGTTCGCCGAAAGAAAAAAGGCCTTCTGGTTCCCGACGCCAACCGACAAGGGCCCTAAGGAAGAGTCGGTGCTCTACGAAGCCAACCGCATCGACCCGGAAGTCAGGTTCACGCGCGAAGCCTGCAAGCAACTGACCGGCATACCCAAGCCCTTCATCAAGACGGCACTCAAGGGAATCATCAAGCAGGCCAAGGAGCGCGGCGTCACCGAAGTCGACCGCGAATTCGTCGAGATGCTGAACAAGGAGCGCGGCTGAACGCCCCGGCTAACGGCCCTGATCAGGCTCCCCCCGCGGGACTCAACACGATCGCCGCCCGGATCTCGTCAAAAACCGAGTCAGCAAACCCGTGGATCTGCTCGGTGGTCCGGTTCAGTACCGGGTGAGGCGTATACACGGACGCGCCGTCAAAACCTATCTTCGAGCACTGTTGCTCGAACGCCTGCTTGAACGCGGTCGTCAGGACGCTGACGCCGGGAATACCCAGGTTGTCGAGATCATTCAGGTCATGGGTCGAACACGATGTGCACGACCCGCAGTCAGAGAGAGCCAATACGACCACATCGGTTTCGGTGACGATGTCCTGGATTATCTCGGTGGGGGCCGTGCGCGTATTCGTCGGTTTCTTGTACCGTTTGGTGGAAACTTTCGACTCGGTGAACAATTGTTCGAGGCGATCGACGAATTCGTCTCCCCGCATCTTGCCGATATCGAGCAGGGCCACGGTCTTGCCATCCAGTGACGCGGGTGGCGGCTGCCGCGGCCTGTTCACGGCAGCCGATTCCGCCGTGGGGTCTCGCAGGGTAATCGCGCTCACAACACGATTTCCCTCGTGACGGGCTGAGATTCCTCCCGAAAACGGCCACCGGTCCAGCCGCAAAGAATCGCCGAGTACAAGCCAGCCTGTCCGCCGGCGCGCACGATCAGCAGACCTTCGGGCCAGAACTTATTGACAGTCTCTTCGGCGCGGGCGGGATCGATACCCTCTCCGACGCCCTGGGCGCCCTGCATGATCTCGGCCCCGGGTCTCTTCAGGTTGTCGTGCAGCGACGCCGTGATGTCGGCGCGGTTCCATCCCGCATCGCGAAAGATGGCGTGATGCTCCGGCGACAGCACGAGCATCGCGTTCGTGAACTCGGCGAGCTTTACGTGGCCGACCGCCAGCAACGACATGGCCAGCGACTTGCTGAGTTCTTCAGGCGTATTGGAGCGCCAGTCGATGATCCCCTGCACCCCGTCGCCCTGGAACAAGGTGACGGTGTTCTGCCCCCGCGCAAACCCACGCGATACCGACAGCGGTTCCCAATCGGGATCTGTGTACTCGTCCTCGGCGAAACAGAACGTGTGTTTTCCCGGGCCGCCCAGCGTCGAGCGATCCAGATCGCCCGGTATGCCGCCGCCGACATTGCGCACGATCAACTGCAGTGCGCGGCCGATCGTCGAATTCGCCCGATTGCCCTGGCCGAGCGCGTTGATTCCCCAGTTCATCCCGATCCTTTTGGCGATCGGCCCGTTGACGACGATGATCGGCGACGAGAAGCACGTTGTGCAGAGCAGCCCGTGAAGCGTGAAGACGGGTTCGAGCGCGGCCTCCAGCGCGGCCAGAACGACCGGAAAATACTCGGGCTTGCAGCCTGCCATGACCGCGTTGACCGCGGCTTTTTCAACCGTGATCGACGCCAGGTTGGGCGGGACCTTGCCGATGACTTCGTCGGCTGCACGGCTCGTTCCCTTGAGCATGCGAAGAATGCGCGCATCGGTCGGTGGCGTGACCGGCAGGCCATCGGTCCAACCGTGATCGAAGCAGGACTCCATTTCGTCGTCCCAGTCCTCTAGGCGAACGACCCGTGCGGACAACCCGGGGTCTCCATACCTTGCGACCAGATTCTCGTAAATTCCGGGCTCGATGCTCCTGGAACCACACCCGGGGCGAAACTCGGGCAGGTCCTCCGCCAGCGTCGGCAAGTCCAGCATTTCTCGCCAGCCGGCCCTGTCCCAGCCATCGACGCGACCCGTTTCACTGTCGTGGTCGAGCGCGATCAGAGTCGGCGTCGTCTCCACGTTCCAGCGGTACGACTCTTCCAGCAACGTATCGTCGCCGGGCGAATGCGCGCCGAGAAATGCCGGATCGTCCTGTACCAGGATTCTTATCGCCTTGCCGGCATCGATTGCTTCTCCGATGACCGGCTCGATCAGTTGACAGGTCTCGCACTCCGCCTTGACGAACAGGAGGTGCGAAATTTGCGAGGCATCGCCCATTTTCAAGCGCCTTCAAAAAATACTTGAATGGTAGTATGGTAAATGGCATACTCCCTGATGTCTACATGAGCGAGTGGCGACTCTTGGTTGTGTAGAGGGAAAACCGAACAATGGACCAGCCGCAGGTCCGAAGGAGAAATCCACATGAAAAATCAACTGAGATTCGCCCTGCCAATGCTCGCGCTGCTGGTGGCCAATCCCGCGATCGCTCAGGATGCTGCATCGGATGATGTGGACGGAAATGATGCGATCGTGGAGGAGGTGGTCGTTACGGGTTCACGTATTGCCAGAAATCCGGCCGACGTCGCGGCGCCCTTGGTCTCGGTCGGTTCGGACGACGTACTTTATTCCAACACACCGGATCTGGGTCAATTTTTACAGGAATTGCCCCAGCTTTCCAGCTTCGGTGGGCGTCAGTCCATTTCGGCGGACGAACGCAACGGGTCAACCAGCAGTACAGGATTGAGTCGGGCCAATCTGCGCGGTCTGGGCACGTCTCGGACTCTGGTTCTGGTGAATGGCAAGCGGCATGTTTCCGGGGCTGCCGGCACCCAGGCAATCGACCTGTCGACCATTCCTCCTATCCTGATCCGGTCGGTGGAGGTCATCACCGGCGGCGCATCCGCGGTTTACGGATCTGATGCGGTAACCGGTGTGGTGAACATCATCCTCGACGATGAACTGGAAGGCATTGTCTTTGACACCAACTACAACCGCCGATTCGAGAATTCCGCCGGCGAAAACTACCGGTTCGCCATTGCGGGCGGTTCGGAACTGGCGGACGGGCGCGGGCATATCACCGCGTCTGTCCAGTACGACCGGCAAAGCCTCATGTTGGCGCCCGATCAGCCATTCTCGAACAATTATCAGAGGGTGAACGTCACCGACGCCAATAACGTCAGGGGCGACGGCAATCCCGATCACGTGATATTGCCGAATGTAGCCGAAGACATCATAGGCCCCTTCAGTGTTTTCAACGTGTTCGGTGAATATGCCGCGGCATTGGGTGATACCGGGCGCTGGAGCTTTACCGAAGACGGCCGCGACATATTCAGATTGCCTGAACCTATTGTCGCCGGGCGGTATCCGCGTCCCCAGAACCTTATTCTGGGTGACTTCGCCGAAATCACTCCCGCGCTTGGGCCGCGTGATCCGTACCTGACCATTATTCCCTCGGCCGAGCGATTCGTCAGTACTGCAAGCGTAAAGTTTGACGTGGGCGCCAGTTTTGAAGCTTATGCCGACACCAAGTACTCCAAGACTTCCGGCCGCGATGTCGATTTTCCCCGGCAAATCATTTTTGCGCGGATCAATGTTGCGGACAATCCCTACCTTCCGGAATCGGTTCGCGCCCGGTTCCTGGCCGGCGGGGTAGGGGAGGTTCGAATTCTGGACAACGTACTTGAGCTTGAAACTTCCGGGGAGTGGTATGACCGCCAGTCTTCAACCATCGTTGCCGGTCTTCGCGGCGACTTCGATGCAGGATTCTCCGCACTGACGCTTGACGCCTATGCGCAATACGGTTCAACCCGTAATGAGATTCGCCGGGCGCCGCAACGAATCACACCCAACCTGGGCGCGGCCATCGATGCCGTAATCGATCCGGCCACGGGCAGGCCCGCGTGCCGCAGCCATGTGCCGTCCGCGCAGCCTGCCGGCTATCGCAGTCCGGCGAGTGTCGATGCCGGCAATTGCGCGCCCCTGAATCCGTTCGGCATTGGCCTCGTATCGCAGGAAGCGCTCGACTTCGTGTTCAAGCCGGCGACCAACCTCCAGGAGGTCGACCAGGCCGTCCTGGGTCTTACGTTCACGGGCGACACCAATCGCTTTGCCAATCTTCCCGGCGGGCCGGTCTATTTTGCGGGCGGCGTCGAGTATCGGGACGAATCGGCCGCCTTTGACTGGGATACGCTCGAGGAACTCGGGGCTTTTGGAGGCCCCGCTTCGGATTCATCGGCCTCGTTCGATGTATCCGAGGTTTTCGCCGAGGTGAGTGTGCCGGTGCTGGATACTCTGACGCTCGATGGAGCGGTCCGCTACGCGGACTACAGTCATGCCGGCGGAGCGACGGCCTGGAAGGTCAGCGGCAATTTCGCGCCCGTAGAGAGATTCGGTATCCGCGGCACGTACTCCGAGGCCGTGAGAGCGCCGAACCTGACGGAGGCCTTCTCGCCCGCGTCACAGATGAACTTCCTGCCCGACGACTTGTGCGACTTCGAGTTCCTGGCAAACGAAACGCAGACCGTTGCCAACAACTGCGCCGCCCTGGGTCTGGGCCCCGACTTCGATGCCTTTGACGGCTTGACGATTTTCGGATCGGTCAGCGGGAACGAGAATCTGACGCCCGAGGAGTCGGAAAGCTACACCTTCGGCGTTGTCTTCAGGCCATTCGAAGGCTGGGAATTCTCCATTGACTACTACTCGATCGAGATTACCGACGCGATCGCTTCCATTGGCGGGCAGGACATCGTCAATCTTTGTCTGCGCGACGAGACCGGAATCAACAACCAGTTCTGTGACCGTATTGCACGGAACCCGGGACCGGGCGATACGCCGCGCGGCGTTCCAGTCGGCGGCATTATCGACATCGCTTCCGGCTTCGTGAATGTCGCAGCGCTCGAGACCAGCGGTTTCGATGTCGCGGGTTCGTTTTTCGGGGACGCGAGCGATCTGACATTCGGGATGCTCAAGACGGGCACGATGTCCTTCAACATCGTATATACCAATGTGGACGAGCTGTCGGAGTTCCCGTTCCAGAACGATCCGTCCAGGGAAGACGTCAAGGCCGGTGAGATTGGCCGTCCGAAGCATCAATTCAAGGCAGCTCTCGCATACAGCGGAGGCCTGTTTGATGTTCGGTGGGAATTGCTCTATATCGGCAATCAGGTAGCGAGGAACATTTCCTTCGACGAGCCCGACATTGTGTCGCCGGATGACACGGGCACGACCCTTTACAACGATGTGTTCGTTTCGAAGACTCTGGACTGGTTTGGGTCGGAAACCATGGTTTATGCAGGAATCAACAATCTGTTCGATGAGGAACCCCCCATAGCGGCGCTGGAACTCACCGCGCGGAACGAGGCTGCCAACTTTGATCAATACGGCCGCAACTACGTGCTCGGCGCCAGGGTCCAGTTCTAATTCCGGGGTCCCCATGTTCATGGGCGAACAGTCTGAACGTCCATGACTAACGCTGTGCGCTCACCGACCCGTTCGGTGAGCGCACAGCCATCTACAAGCCAGAGCCAGGCGCGTGGCCGGAGCCTCGCTGAATCGGTGAGGGGCTCCATTCGGATAAGGTACGTTCACTGTGAAGATTTCATCAGGCATTTGCAGTAGTGCATTGCCGATACTGTTCGCGGCAGCGGCGGGACTGTCTGTTTCAGCCTGCGGCGAAGGCCGCGAATCGACTGCCCCGCTCGATGACCGGGATCCTTCAACGGTGGTCGACGGGAATTGGCCGAATACCGGACGAAATTTCAGCGAGGACCGGTTTTCCCCGCTGGATCAGATATCACACTCCAATGTCTCCGAATTGGGACTCGCCTGGCGCATGCCGGTCGCTACGGCAACGAACCTCAAGGGCACTCCGATCGCGGTGAACGGATCCCTTTTCGTCACCGACGGATGGGGTGTCGTGAGCAAGGTTGACGGCGCCTCCGGAGAGCTGATCTGGAGATACGCCCCCGAGCCCGATCACAGTGCGGTGCGGGGAGCCTGCTGCACCGTCCTGAACAGGGGTCCCACGAGTTCGGACGGCAAGGTCTTCGCGGCCGCTTTCGATGGTCAGCTTTTCGCTCTGGACATGGAGAGCGGTGAGGAGATCTGGAAAGTGGACACGATAGACGGCGAAGGGCTCTATTCAAGCTCGGGGGCGCCGCGTATTGCCGGAGAAAACGTCCTTATCGGGAACGCCGGCGCCGAGTTCGCTGTCCGGGGTTATGTGTCGGCCTACAACAAGGACACGGGCGAACTGGCCTGGCGCTTTTACACGGTACCCGGGAACCCGGGAGACGGGTTCGAGAATGCCGCCATGGAAATGGCTGCCGGCACCTGGAACGGCGCCTGGTGGGAAAACGGCGGCGGTGGAACCGTCTGGGACTCCATGTCCTATGACCCGGAGCTGGATCTTGTCTACATCGGTGTGGGGAACGGGTCTCCATGGAATCGGGAGACCCGCAGCCCGGGTGGGGGCGACAATCTTTTCCTCTCGTCCATCGTTGCGCTCAATGCGACGACCGGGGACTACGTCTGGCACTACCAGACCACGCCAGGCGATTCCTGGGACTTTACCGCTACCTCGCCCATGGTCCTGACCGATATCGAGATTGATGGCCAGTTGCGCCAGGTCATCATGCAGTCGCCGAAAAACGGCTTCTTTTATGTGCTGGATCGCCGTTCCGGCGAACTCCTGTCGGCGGACCCGATTGCCACCGTGAACTGGGCCTCGCATGTTGACATGGAGACCGGTCGCCCCGTCGAACACCCCAATGCAAGATTCATCGAAGAACCGTTCCTGGGCATCCCGGGGCCGAGTGGCCACCGGAATTGGCACGGCATGTCTTTTCACCGGCCTTCCGGGCTGATGTTCATGGCGGTAAACGAAACGGCCTTCCTGTTTACCCAGACCGACGACATCGTTGAAGTGCAGGGCCGTTTCCGGCAGGACCTGGGATACAGGCCGTGGCAGGATCTGGCTTCGATCCTCGAGGAAAGGGGCGTGACGCTCGAGGGTCAATACCTGCTCGCCTGGGACCCGGTGGCCCGGAAAGAGGCCTGGCGGGCCAGCCGTAATCCGCCGCGCGGCGGCAGCGTTCTTTCAACCGCCGGAGAACTGGTGTTTCAGTCCGATCGATCCGGTGAGTTTGCGGCCTACCATGCAAGGACGGGCGAAAGGCTTTGGTCGGCCTCCCTCAACACGGGCGCCGTCGGCGGGCCGATTTCCTATGAGGTGGACGGTCGGCAATACATAGCCATTCTTGGGGGCCATGCGCATCCAGGCTACAACATGGCTAGAAACGCGGCCCTGTTCGCTTTCAGCTTGGGCGGCGACCGCCCCTTGCCTGCAAGAATCGAATGGCCGGTGGACAACTATGAAGCGGTGACCCTTACCGCGGAGCAGTCAGCAATGGTTGGACTTGGCGACAGGCTGTACCATGCGCACTGCCTGCATTGCCACGGTCCGAATGCCGCAAGTGGCGGCAATGTTTCCGACCTGAGGTACTCGCACATTTCAATCTTTGACATCTGGACGGAAATTGTCCTTGACGGGACGCTTGAATCCAACGGAATGCCCGCGCATGCCGATGTTCTGACGCAGGAAGAGTCCGACGCAATCAAGTACTACGTCCAGGATCAAGCCAACCTCAGAAAAGTTGCCCTTTCCGGCGCCGACGACTGATCTTCAGTTCGGTAATACCCTGAACGGGCCGCATTGGCCGGATGGGGGCGGTCTCAATGAAGGCTTTTCAACGGCCTTGTAAGCGGCAGTACCCGGGCGGGATTGCCCGTCATGATGTCGTTAATTTGAGCTTCCGTCATCCCCTGGTCGCGGAAATAAGGCAACAGCACCGTATGCACATATTTCAGTCCGAAGCCCCCGAACCGGGTCAGCTGAAATTTCGTACACATGTCATGCGACACCAGGATCTGTTTTGAGTAGCCCTTTGCCACGAGCGAAAGAATGGCTTCGGCGCCACGCAGATCATTCATGCTCAACTGCCAGGGGTTTCCGAACACGTCAAACTGAAGAAAGACTCCCCGCTGCAACAGACCCTCAAGAAATGTAAGGTCCGCCACCGCCGCGTTCGATATGTGGCCCAGGATGACGCGGGAAAGGTCCGCGCCATCTCTTTCGAGCAGGTCGAGGGCCAGCGTGAGTTTTGACATATCGTAAAAATCGCTGTGAATCGAAATGGCCGCGCCCGTCCATGAACTGGCCATCGCCGCCGCCCTAAGTACTTTCGATTCACCCGTTACGGGCTCTGCGGAAGTGATTTTCTCTATCGGTATTTCGCCGATGATTCCCGCCTTTACCGTCGTGCCATTCACGCCGACGGTGATGTCCTCATACATCCGCAGGGCCAGATCACGGACGCTCATGTCCATCAGCGTTACGGGATGCCAGGCGGTTCGGTAATAGCCGGTGCCCATCACAATCCGGACTCCCGTGCGCTCCGATACCTCTCTCAATTTTTCCGGTTGCCTGTTGAGTCCGATGGACGTGACGTCAACAATCGCGCCTCCCCCAAGCTCACGAAAATCGGACACCTCATCCAGTGCGTCCTGCAGGCTGTCCAGAGTGAAGGCATCCCTGTTGGCCCACAGGCGAGCGGCCATCCCGGCGCGGTTGTGCATGGTCAAGGGCTGTCTCCATGCATTCAATTCCTCGGGAGAATTGGGCGGAGTCCGGCCGAATAGCTGGTTCCAGCGGGCCGGCTCATCGGCAGGCAACCAGAAGTCGATGAACAGATGCTCATGCATCAGTGTTTCGCCCAGCCGGTCGGGCTCTATGGCGCCCGTGACCGTGAGCACCTTGCCGATGTAATCAGGGCCGGGAGCGTTGTCAATCTTGAGTATCAGTTTCCGACGAACTTCCGCGGCGCGGGTCATGAGAGGTTTCTCACGCAGACGGCCGACCTCCTTCTCGTCATATGGAGAAAAAGAGTCGGGGATGTTTTCCTTGTCGAACTTCCTGAGCATCCAGTTCAACAGTTCCGCCACCTCGGAATCGGAGAGACTGGCAAAGGCGACGCCGGGCACGCGAACCAGGTATTGCCGCCCGCCTTCCACCTTGAGGAAGCGGGACACCTGGCCCGCCATGTTCGGCGCGCCACCTTCGGTTCCCTCGGCATTCGTCCCGTGGCAACCTCTGCAACTCATGGTCCAGTTGAGTTCCGCGCCGGACAGGGCCGGTGCATTTTCAGGATCGGGAGGTTCCGAGGCGTTGCCGCCCACGGACAGCAGCAGCCCCGAAACGCAGACGGCGAGAAAGCGCACAGCCGGGGCCGCCGCCACTACTTTTGCTGGACGGCTATGCCGACGACATTCGAGGTCGAGCAGGTAAACGTCGTTTCCCCGGAGCCCATGCACCAGAGGTAGGCCCGGCTCGACTGCGACCTGATCGGGGGCTTCGCATTGGGATCATGCGGAGAACACAAACATCTCTTGCACGTGGGTTTCCCGCAACAATCGTTGTAGGAAATGATGTAGTAGACGTCGTCGGCAGGATTGAGGCACGTTCCGATCCAGGAGAGCGGTGACATGACGGTCCCCGGCGGGCAGGCATTTGCGCTGCCTCCGCAACATGCGCATAGCGGTCCGCCGATGCCGCAGTAACGCCAGTAGTCGCAGCTCGTCTGGCTTCCCTCTTCCCCGTCACTCACCGGCGGCCTGGGGGCAACCCCTTCATAGCCCCCGGGCTCCTGGTCGGCATGGACCCTGGCCACAGGCAAAAGGGGCAGGGCGGCGCCGCCCACGAGCAGCGAACCCAGGCCGCCAAGCAGGCTGCGCCGGGAGGTGCGTTGCGCCAGTTGCCGTGTTATTTTTTCCGACAGCTTCTCTACAAACGACATATGCCCCTCCCGGGCCGAAAGTGATTGCGGGACCCGGTCATTGAGGCCGCACGTTGGCGCTATCGGGCGCCTTGATGCCGAAATCGACCAGTTCCAGGTGTTCCTGTATGGTCGAGACCTTCATCACTTGCGTTTCGATCAGACTCTCCAGGTGCTCGCGCGAATTTGTCAGCCCCAGTCCGCTGATTCGACCGTCGTCATCGATGAGTACCGCGAACGGCAGTTGACTGACCCCGAACTCAATACCGAGCGACTGCGACAAGACGTACGGGTAACTGCCGATCCTGTGCCTGTCGATAAACTCGACGTGCGCGTCGCGCGATTCGCCATCGCTGGCGAACACAAGGTCAAGCCAGCCACGCTCCCTGGCCGCGATTGACTTGATGGCCGGCAGCAGGGTCTTGCAGATCGGACACCCGGGAGCGAGGAAAAATATCAGCTGCGCCTTGTCTTTGCTGGCGGCATCGGCGGGTTTGCCGATTTCGATTTTTCCTCCGTCGATCGTGTCCAGACGCATCGTCGGAGCGACATCGCCGCCGGCCAGCTTCCTGTTCATCGCGAGCGCGCCCACCGGTGCGATTCGCTCGAACAGGACCCCAACCTGACGCGCAAGGGCAAAGGCAATGACGCCGAGCGCCAATACCAGGATCCAGAGGATCAGATTGGAAACTACGAGAAAACTGGTCATGCTGTTGAGTTCGGGGTCAGATAACTTCTGTTCGCAAGCAACGTATCGACCAGGACATACAGCATACCGGCGGCCAGTACCATCAACGGCAGATGGAGCCAATCAATGGTTTGCAGCTCACGCGCGGTGACGGGCAGCACGCCGGCCAGACAAATCAGGATCAGGACGCCATTCCGGCAGAGATGCCAGGCCGAGATCAGTGATCGTTGCTTCCGAAAGGAGCAACCGCAGTCTATTTCTCGATTTCCTCTTGCAAGAGAGTAAGCCATCAACAACAGGTACGCGAACAGGAGCGCCGCGCCCGCAGCAAATCCACCCATTCCGAGAATCCGCAATTGCGGGAACAGGAGAGACGTCAAGAGCGCGAGTCCGATAGTCGTCTCAACCGCCACGACCAGGCCCGCGGCGAGGGCAAGCAGATTCGGACGAACGACGTCATATTTCCCCAGCAGCGAAACAAATCGTTCAAAATCCCTGAACTTGTGGAACCCGCCGGACAGGAAAAATCCCGCCAGGAAAAGAGCGATAAGCCAATGCGCCAGCGGATCGATCATGGGCCAGCTCATTTGTTGGTGTGGATCAGCTGAAACGTCGTCGCGTCTTCCCACCAGCCTCCTATCTCCTGGATGAATTCTCCGGTTTTCGCTTCATAAACGCCGAATCCATTTCCGGAAAGCAATACCAGGTGGGGGCTGTCTCCCCCCGTGACTGCAAGCGCGGATGCGTCCTTGCGTAACCCGATGCGCCCGACGCGCTTTCGGGCTGCCGGATCGAACGACCAGACTTCGGATGTGCCCCCGATGCGCGCGCCGTCTTCTTCAACCCTGTGCATCAGCACGTAGAGAGTTCCGGAGCGGTCGACATCAACCGTTTCACGCCTTACGGGCCGCCAGCGGTCCTGCTCTTCTTCGTCGCTGATCAGGCTCCAGTCCGGAAGAACTACCGGCTTGGCGCCTGACAGATCGACCGGTTGCAACCTGCCGAACTGAGTCGGGAAATAAAAAATCTGATCGAAGACGCCCGGTGTCATGTACATGGCATCGTTATCGATATCGTTGAACGGATCGGTCAGCCCCTCTTCAATCACGTCGCCGGACGCATTCAAGGTGAAGTGGGCCAGGGATCCGTCGCCGCACAGCGTGAAGAAACTCTGGTCCGCATACGGATAGATGAAAGTGCAGCCCGGAATCTGGACTTCACCCGCAACAATCCTTTGTTCCATGTCGACGACCGTGACGGATGCGGCGGGCGTGAAGTTGTAGAGAAGCAGGAATCGCTCATTGCCGGTCAGGCGCGTCATCGCGGTTCGGGGGCTCATGAATGCCCGCTTGTTGCCGGGCAGCGGGACCTTGCCGATTGCCTGCAGGTTTGCCTGTTCGTATATCGTCACCAGATCGCTGCGCCGACCGTAGCCCACGTTTTCGTAGTAGCTCTCGGCAACGTAGAGCTCGGCGCGTTTTTTCGACCAGGCAAGGCCTGCGAACTGCGCCCCCTGAAACTGGCCTTTCACCTGATCGGTTTTCGCGGCAACGTCTATGATGATGTAGCCGCCCAGCACCATCGTCGGATAGTTGAAGTCCTGAACGATGACCCAGCTTTCGGGATATTCCCCGGGGAGCGTGCGCGAATTGGGAATGGTGTCCAGAGGAACCTGCGCCAAGGCGCCGGCCGAAAAAATCGACAGCATCAGCAGGGAGGACAGTACGGCCAGGAACACGGGAACTTGCAGCCTTGGAGGAAAGATATACTAATATACTCGGGCGGGAAGGGGTAGTTCATCATGCACGTGAAAACAGGATACCTGACCTTACTCGGGGCTCTTCACCTGTTGTTTCCGTTGCAGCCCTCATATGCACAGTCACTGCGCCCGACACTGGATTCCGATGCGGCGCAGACCATCATTGAAGCGTGCAAGCGGAAAGCCCTGGAAAACGACTGGAAAATGGCGATCGCCATTTACGACGACAGGGCGACTCTCCTGGCTTTCCTGAGGATGGACGGCGTCAAGACCGGCAACGTCAGGATCGCGCTTCTCAAGGCGGAGGCAGCGGCAAGCTATGGCCGGCCGACGAAACTGTGGGCCGAGCGCGCGGAGAAGAATCCCGCTTACCTGGGGCTGCCCGCCTTTCCCGGATTCGGCGGAGGGGAAGCCATTTTTGCGAGCGATGGGACGTTGCTGGGCGGGGTCGGTGTATCCGGTTCGTCGGACAGCAACGACGCCGCCTGTGCGCAGGCAGGTATTCTGGCGGCTGAATTGCAATTCCAGACAAATTGAGATAATTGTCGGCTGAATGACGTTATCGACGGAACTTAGGGTGTGAATCGAACGAATTTAAACATTCTGGACATGAAAGTGGCGCCGCTGAGGGTGAAGGTGGCGCATATGCTCCGTGAGGAGATCACCTCGGGGCGACTTCCGCTTGGATCTCAGATTTCCGAGCAAAGCATAGCGGAAGACCTGCAGATCAGCCGGACTCCCGTACGGGAAGCGATCATGTCGCTTGCCGTCGAGGGGCTCGTGGATGTCAGGCCCCAGTCCGGCACCTACGTTTTTGGCCCCGACCCCGATGAAATCGTGTCGATCTGCCAGATGCGTCTCGTGTTGGAATCGGCGGCTCTCAAGATTCTGGCGAAATCCGACCACAAGGAAATTTTCGTTCAGACATTGGTCGACAACGTGAGACAGGCCGCCAAGGCGCTCAGCGTCAATCTCGAAGAGTGTCATCAACTGGACACCGCTTTTCACCGCGCACTGATCGAGGCGAGCGAGAATCCTTTCCTTATTCAGTCCTATCACGGCATTTCCAACAGATTGCATGCTCTAAGGCAACTGTTGCCGTTCACGAAGACCCGGTTGAATGCCGCGCTGAAACAGCATCGTCAATTGATTGCGGCCATCAAGCAAAACGACATAAAGGGCGCGCAGTCGATTATTGAAGAGCATATTGCCAACGTCGAGGCCATGCTCCTTGAAAGGCTCGACAAGCCCAGGGGCAGTCACACGGTGATTCGCTCGCGCGGTTCCAAGCGCGCTTAGTCTCGCTTTGGCATGAGCCACGCTGCGGCGGCGCCCGGCGCAGGCCGCTATCTGGGCGTCGGATGGGCAACCCCGCCCTTGATCACCATTTCGATCGAGCAGAGCGCATCGATGTCTTTCGTCGGGTCCGTCGAGGTGGCGATAACGTCTGCGTAGTATCCCTCCTGGATTCTGCCGATTTGGTCCGCCATGCCCAGATTCTCCGCGGCATTGACCAGAGAGGCCAGCAAGGCCTCCTCGTTGGAAAGACCGGCTTCCACCAGCAGGCCGAACTCTCCGCAGTTCTTGCCGTGACCGTCCATGCCGGAATCCGAACCCAGGGCAATCCTTATTCCCGCTTCGTGCGCCTTGCGGGTTGCCGTGAGCATCTGAGGACCCACGACAAGGGCCTTTTCCTTTTGAGCTGCGGGAAGGGGAGAATCCTCCAGTTCCGCCCAGCGCGAAATGGTATCGCCCGCCAGAAGCGTCGGGACCAGAAAGGCGCCACTCTCCCTGAAGCGAAGAATGCTGCTTTCGTCCAGAAAAGTGCCGTGCTCTATGGAATCGGCGCCCGCGTCCAAAGCGGCATTGATTCCGTCCAGGCCGTGGGCATGGGCCGCAACCCTTCGCCCCAGGGAATGGGCGGTATCGACTATTGATTCCAGCTCCGCGCTTGTGAACTGTTGACCTACGCCGGCGCTGGCTGCGCTGAGAACGCCTCCTGTGGATGTCAACTTGATGGCTTCCGCCGAGTCTCTGATTTGCCGTCGCACGGCCTTGGCGCACTCGTCCGCACCGTCGCACACGCCGGAAGGAGTAAAAAATTCGAAAAGTCCGTGCCGAAACCCGGTACTCCTGTCAATATGTCCGCCTGTCGGGGTAATGGTCTGCCCCGACGCCAGGATTCTTGGACCGGCAACGTCACCGCGGCTGATTCCATCACGCAGCGCATATATCGAATCGGGTCCCCGGGCGCCCAGGTCGCGAACCGTAGTAAACCCGGCCAAAAGAGTCCTCTTGGCGGCCGCCGCGCCAAGAATGGCGCGGTCCGCGTCCGAAAGAACCACAAAGCCCAGGCGCCTGTTACCTACCGGCAGCGCGGTGAGATGGACATGTCCGTCTATCAGCCCTGGAAGAACGTAACTGTCCTTGAGATCAATCAGTGTCGCGGAGCTCGAATCCTCAAACCCCAACTCCCCGGGGGTGGGAAAACCATCCTCCACTCGCGCGACCTTGTCCCCGACGATCACGATCGTCCTGGATTTGGTGGATTCCAGGGCCCCGTCGACGGGAGTTATCAAGGTGCCCGCATGGATAATGGCGACATTCTCGGCAGGGACGGGATTGCCCACCAGCAGAAACACCAACCCGACTATCAAACACCGTGCCCTCCGTGCCTGAACGGCCACGGAATTACCGGCCAGAGACGGGGTATGCAGGAGAATTCTGGCTTCCGGCTGACTCAAGATCATTGTTCCCACAATTCTGAAATACTATGTTAATTCACCCTTGCTATTGTGAAATGCAGAGCCATGGGACGAGTCCGGTAGCGTGACAGACGTGATGACAATAAAACCCGGTTCGAGGCCTCGGGCGTGAGCGGTCTATCTGCAAGCTTCAAGACTGTCGGCGTCCTGGGCGGCATGGGTCCGGACGCGACCATCGACTTCCTGTCTGAAGTGGTCTCGCTCACCAAGGCCGGCTGTGACCAGGACCACATCCCGATGCTGGTCGACAACAACACCAAGGTGCCGAACAGGCAGGCCGCCATCCTGGGAGACGGCGATGATCCGGGTCCGATCATCGGGCAGATGGGACGGCGGCTGGAGGCCGCCGGCGCCGACTTCCTCGTGATGCCGTGCAACTCCGCGCATGCCTTTCTGGAGCCGCTAGCGGAACTCACGACCATACCGCTGATATCGATCATTGAAGTGACCGCCGACGCCTGCAATGACTGCTCGAGCGTCGGGATTCTCGCAACGGACGGCTGCCTCGAGTTCGGAGGTTTCCAGCAAGCCCTGCGCGACCGGGGCATTGCGCCCGTTGTTCCCGACGCACCGGATGTGGCCGGGCTCATGCGACTGATCACCCGAATCAAGGCAGGCGACAAGGGCCCCGAAGTCCAGCGGTTAATGCGCGTTCTCGCCGGGACGCTGGTCGAGCAGGGGGCCGAGGCAATCATCGCCGGCTGCACCGAGATCCCGCTTGTTCTAAGCGAAGGCGAACTGCCCGTTCCGGTCATCAGCTCTACCCGGGCACTGGCCAGGGCGACGGTTGCGGCGGCGGTGGCGGAGAGTCGATGAGTGCGAGAAGGCGATCGTCTCGCGTGTCCCTTCCGGACTATGCGCGTATTTCGGCCTTCGTTTCGGCAAATTTCTCCACGGCGGTTTCCAGGTCCTCCAGCGAATGCGCGGCCGAAATCTGTGTGCGAATGCGGGCCTTGCCTTTTGGCACGACCGGGTAGGAAAACCCGATTACGTAGACCCCTTTCTCGAGCATTCGGTTGGCGAACCGGTTGGCGAGCGCGGCGTCGCCCAGCATGATCGGCACGATGGGGTGCTGTCCCGGCAGGATCTCGAACCCGGCTGCCGCGATCCGCTCCCTGAAAAACCGGGTGTTGGCCCACAAGCGGTCGCGAAGTTCGTTGTCGGCCACGAGAAGTTCGATGGCTTTGAGCGATGCGGTCACGATCGACGGCGCCAATGAATTGGAGAACAGGTACGGCCGGGACCGCTGGCGCAGCAGGTCCACGATCTCCTGCCGCGCGGCGGTATAGCCGCCGCTGGCGCCCCCCAGCGCCTTGCCCAGTGTGCCGGTGACGATGTCGATGCGTTCGACGACCCGGTGATGTTCGGGAGTGCCCCGTCCGTTGTCTCCCATGAATCCCACGCCATGCGAGTCGTCCACCATGACCAGCGCGCCATACCTGTCGGCCAGGTCGCATATACCGGGCAGGTCGGCGACCGCGCCGTCCATGGAAAAGACCCCGTCGGTCGCGATCAGGCGGGTTCGCGCACCGGAAGCGTCCTGAAGCCTGGTCTCAAGCGCCTCCATGTCGTTGTTGCGATAGCGGTGACGCTGCGCCTTGCAGAGCCGGATGCCGTCGATGATGCTGGCATGGTTCAACTCGTCTGAAATGATGGCGTCGTCCGGCCCCAGAAGCGTTTCGAACAGGCCCGTATTCGCGTCGAAGCAGGACGTGTAGAGAATGGTGTCGTCCATTCCCAGGAACTTCGACAGGCTGGCCTCCAGCTCCTTGTGGATCGCCTGGGTTCCGCAGATGAACCGTACCGACGAGAGACCGTATCCCCACCGGTCCAGGCCCTCGTGGGCCGCGCCGATGACTTCCGGATGATCCGCCAGCCCGAGGTAGTTGTTGGCGCACAGGTTGATCACCTGCGCACCGCCGGCCACACCGATGTGGGCCCGCTGGGGCGTGGTCAGTACGCGCTCGTCCTTGTGCAGGCCCTGATCCCGGATCGCTCCCAGAGTCGCGTCGAGTTGACGCGAAACGGCTTCGTACGAATCAGTCATTCCAGTGCAGAATGATCTTCCCGCAATCTCCGGACCGCATGATCTCGAAGGCCTTGGCGAATTCCGAATAATGGAACTGATGGGTGATGACCGGTGTAATGTCGAGCCCGCTCTGCAACATCACGGTCATCTTGTACCAGGTCTCGTACATCTCGCGGCCGTAGATTCCCTTGATGGTCAGCATGTTGAAAACGACCTTGTTCCAGTCGATCGCCATCTTCGTCTTCGGAATCCCCAGCATGGCCACCTTGCCGCCGTGGCACATGTTGTCCAGCATCTCCTCGAAGGCGCGGTCATTGCCCGACATTTCCAAGCCTACATCGAAACCCTCCACCATGCCGAGCTTTTTCTGGGCATCCGCGACGCGCTCGGTTCGCGCGTCCAGCACCAGGGTCGCGCCCATCTTCCTGGCCAGGTCCAATCGGTAGGGATTGACGTCGGTCGCGACCACGTAGCGGGCGCCGGCGTGTCGGGCGACGGCCACCGCCATTGCGCCGATCGGTCCCGAACCGGTGACCAGCACGTCTTCGCCCAGCACCGGAACGGACAGCGCGGTATGCACGGCGTTGCCGAAAGGATCGAAGATCGACGCCACGTCCAGATCGACGTCCGGCGCGTGATGCCAGACGTTGGTCATGGGCAGGACCAGGTATTCGGCAAATGCGCCGGGGCGGTTCACGCCGATCCCCCGGGTATCCGCGCAGAGGTGCCGGCGCCCGGCCAGGCAGTTCCGGCAGGTGCCGCAGACCACGTGGCCTTCGCCGCTGACGATTGCTCCCGGCTCAAAATCGCTCACGTTCGAACCGGTTTCGATCACTTCACCGACGAATTCATGACCCACGACCATGGGCACGTTTATGGTCGCCTGCGCCCAGGCGTCCCAGTTGAAGATACTCAAATCCGTGCCGCAGACACCGGTCCGGTCGATGCGCACGAGAACGTCGTTGATGCCGAGTACCGGTTCCGCAACATCCTGCAACCAGAGCCCCGGTTCGGATCGCGTCTTGACGAGGGCCTTCATGTCGCGAGCGCGTGATTTGGCTTGGAAACCGCTCCAACCGCTTTAATCCGCCAACGGACCATGCACTGCCCAGGTTGCTCGCTTCCCGCTCAAGTCTACCATACTAGTATGCTTTCCTGTAAACACCTTGCCTTGCCGAACCTTATGGGACAGAACACTGGGGCCGCGCGTCGGTAAACTGCCGGCTGGGATGAACGACATCAAGAAGAAAGGGCTGCTGGGGTCGTGGTCGCTGGTAGCGGGGCTTACGACCGTGTCCCGCGTGCTGGGACTCGCGCGCGAGATCGCCTTCGCATGGTTCGTCGGCGCGGGCGTGGTCATGGACGCGTTCATCGTCGCCTTCCGGATCCCTAGCCTGTTCCGGCATTTCTTCGCCGAGGGGGCGCTGTCGCAGAGCTTCGTGCCGGTTTACTCGGAGCGCATGGAGGCCGGAGACGGCGGGGAAGAGCTGGCGGACCTGCTGGGCCGGGTCATGGGCACGCTGGGCGCGGTGGTGGCCCTGGTGTCGCTGGTCGGAGTGATATTTGCGCCGATCTTCGTGTGGCTGTGCGCTCCCGGTTTCGCGCTGCAGGGCGGCGAGTCCTACGAACAGGCGATCACGATGCTGCGCCGCACCTTCCCGTACCTGTTCTTCATCTCGATCACGGCCATGCTGGCCGCGGTGCTGAACGCCCACCGCAAGTTTGCCGCAGCGGCCTTCACCCCCGTCATGATGAACATCTGCCTCATTGCGGCGGCAAGCCTTTACGCAATGCAGTCGGAAACGCAGGGCGCGGTGCTCGGCTGGGGCGTGTTCGTCGCGGGGCTGGCGCAGATGACGTTCCTGCTGTTCTTCGCCCGCTCCACCTGCGGTCCGTTCCGGCTGCAATGGGGCTGGCGCGACTCGAAGGTGCGGCGAATCCTGACCCTGATGGTGCCGGTCATCATCGGTTCGTCGGCGGCCCAGGTGGGCGTGGTCCTGGACACGATCCTTGCCAGCTTCCTGGTGTCCGGGAGCATCAGCTGGCTCAACTTTTCCCAGCGCCTGATGGAATTTCCGCTGGGCGTGTTCGGCGTGGCGCTGGCCACGGTGGCGCTGCCCAAGCTGTCGCGCCTGCACGCCGCCGGAGAACGTGAAGAGTACCTGGCGTCCACGGGCTGGGCGATCCGTTCGGGGCTGGCCATTTCGCTGCCCTGCGCCGCCGGGCTGTTCATCCTCGCGGAGCCGATCATGGCGACCCTGTTCCTCGGCGGAAAGTTCAGTCTCCAGGATGTCGAAATGGCGGCCGTGAGTCTCCAGGCCTATGCCGTGGGACTGCCCGGACTGATCGGGATCAAGACGCTGGTGCCGTCGTTCTTCGCCCGCCAGGACATGAAGACGCCGGTCAAGGTGGCGGTGGCGGCGCTGGCCTGCAAGTTCGCGGTGACGCTGCCGTTGCTCTGGTACTGGGTGGCACAGGATCTGCACGCGCCGCACGCGGTGCTGGCGGGCGGCACGGCGCTGGGCGCGACGATCAATGCGGCCGTCCTGTGGCTGCTGTTCAGGCGCCAGGACCCCGAGGGCAAGCGGGGCGCGATGTTCAAGCCGCTGCTCAGGATCGCGGTCGCGGTGGGCCTGTTATCGATGCTGCTGATCGAATTCGCGCCCGCGCCGGCGCTCTGGCCGGAGGTTTCGCGAATCGTACGGGTGCTGTGGATACTGGCTTGCGTGGGCGGCGCCGCGGCGGCCTATTTCCTCTGCCTGTTCCTGACCGGCCACCGCTGGCGCGATACTTCCTACCTATAATTCCATACACCGTAGCTTTTCCGCGCCGCAAGCGATGCTTCTCCTACGCCGAATTTCCCGCTTGCCGGCCTCCATCGACCGCGGATGCGCCGTAACCATCGGCGGTTTCGACGGAATGCACGTCGGTCACCAGGAGGTCCTCGGCCGGGTCCTCAAGGCGGCCCGCGAACGCGACCTGGCGTCGGTCGTGTTCAGTTTCGAGCCGTCTGCCAAGGAATTCATGGCGCGCGGAACGCCACCGCCCCGGCTGATGTCGCTGCGCGAGAAATGCGCCGCGCTGAACGCCGCCGGCGTCGATGCCTTCTATTGCCCGCCGTTCAACGATGCGATCCGCACGCTTTCGCCCGACAACTTCATGCGCGATCTGCTGGCCGGACTGCTCAAGGCGCGGCACGTGATCCAGGGGCCGGATTTCCGGTTCGGCTACAGGCGCAGCGGCGGCATGGATGAACTGGCGGCGGGCGGGCGGCAGCTCGGATTCAGCGTGGAGCAGGCGCCGCCCGTGAGTGTCGACGGCGAGCGTGTTTCCAGCACCGGAGTGCGGCGGGCGCTGGCGGCCTCGGACCTGACGCAGGCCGCGAGGCTCCTGGGGCGCCGCTACTGCATGGGCGGGCGCGTCATTCACGGCCTGAAGATCGGCGCCGCAAAGCTGGGCTATCCAACGGCCAACATTGCCCTGAAAGGCCGCGTCAGTCCCATTGACGGGATCTTCGCCGTGCGCGTGCACGGGGTGGAGGAAGAGCCGCTGGCGGGCGTGGCCAGCATCGGCTATCGGCCCACGGTGGGCGGCACGGAGAAGATCCTGGAAGCGCATATCTTCGACTTCAGCGGCAATCTGTACGGACGTTTCCTGGACATCGAGCCGGTGGCGAAGCTGCGCGACGAAGTGCATTTCAAGAACCTCGAGGAATTGCGCGTGCAGATGGACCGCGACGCCGACCAGGCCCGCGAACTCTTGCGCGCCGCGTAGTCGTTCGCCACACTTCCGCTTCAAGCACAGTTCACAGCGACATGCCCGACTACCGCGATACCCTGAACCTGCCGCGTACGGCTTTCCCGATGCGCGCCAACCTGGCGCGCCGCGAGCCGGAAATGCTGCGCGAGTGGGAGAGCAGCGGCCGCTACGGGCGCATCCGCGAGCACATGGCCGGGCGCGAGAAGTTCACGTTGCTGGACGGCCCGCCGTACGCCAACGGCTCGATCCACATTGGTCACGCCTACAACAAGGTGCTCAAGGACCTCATCGTGAAGTCGAAGATCCTCGACGGTTACGACGCGCCCTACGTTCCAGGCTGGGATTGCCACGGCCTGCCGATCGAGGTGCGCGTGGAGCGGGAACTGGGACACGAGGCCGCCGCAATCGACGGCGCGGCCTTTCGCGAAGCCTGCCGGCGCTACGCAGCCAGCCAGGTCGACGGCCAGCGCGAGGATTTCCGCCGGCTGGGCGTGCTGGGCGAGTGGGAGCGCCCGTACCTGACCATGGCGGCACGGTACGAGGCCAACCAGATCCGGGCGTTCGCCGAGATATTCGCCCGCGGGCACGTCTATCGCGGCCAGAAGCCGGTCCACTGGTGCCTGGACTGCGGGTCCGCGCTGGCGGAAGCGGAAGTCGAATACGAGGACAAGACCTCGATTGCCGTCGACGTGCGTTTCGTGGCCGACGATCCCGTCGATTTCCTTGCCCGCATTCCGGGCGTGGAGGCAAGCGACGCACTACTGTGCATCCCGATCTGGACCACCACGCCGTGGACCCTGCCGGCCAATCGCGCGGTGGTGCTCAGCGACACTTTCGACTACGTGCTCATGGAGGCGGAGATCGACGGGCGGACCGAGCGCCTGATTTTGGCGCGCGGGCTTGCCGACGACGCCCTTGAGCGCTACGGCGCGACCGGCGCGCGCGAACTGGCTGCGCTCAAGGGCGCGCAACTCGCGGGCGTGAATTTACGGCATCCCTTCTACGATCGCCTGGCGCCCGTGCTGATCGCCGACTACGTCACGCTGGAAGCGGGCACCGGCGCCGTGCACACCGCGCCTGCGCACGGGCTGGACGACTTTGCGACCTGCCGCAAGGCGGGTCTGCCGGTGGACAACCCGCTGGGTATCGATGGCCGCTTCCGGAAAGACACGGGCCTGGTGGGCGGGCTGCATGTCGAGGAGGCCGACAAGCGCATTCCCGACCTGCTCGCGGAGCGCGGCATGCTGCTTTGCCGGGAGAGCTACCGGCACAGCTATCCGCACTGCTGGCGGCACCATCGGCCGCTCTTGTTTACGTCGACGCCGCAGTGGTTTGTGGGGCTTGACCGGGAGGGTCTGCGCGACCAGGCGGCCGGCGCCATCGGGACAGTGGACTGGTATCCGGGATGGGCCGAACAGCGCATCGCGGGAATGGTCGAGACCCGCCCGGACTGGTGCATCTCGCGCAGCCGCTCCTGGGGCGTCCCGCTGCCGCTGCTGGTGGATCGGGAAACCGGCGAGCCGCACCCGGACTCGGCGCGTCTGATGTACGAGATCGCCGAACGGATGGACGAGAAGGGCATCGAGGCGTGGTTCGCGCTGGACCCGGCCGAAATGCTTGGAGACGAGGCGGAGCGCTACCGCAAGGTGACCGACGTGATGGACGTCTGGATGGACTCCGGCCTCGTGCATCGCTGCGTGGGCGCCGAGCACCCGGAGATCGACAACCCCGCCGACCTCTACGTGGAAGGTTCCGATCAGCACCGCGGCTGGTTCCAGTCGTCCCTGCTGACCTCGGTGGCCATCGACGGCCGCGCGCCGTATCGCGCGGTTTTGACGCACGGTTTCGCGGTGGACGAGCAGGGGCGCAAGCAGTCGAAGTCGCTCGGCAACGTGGTGGATCCGCGCGATGTGGTCGACAAGCTGGGCGCGGACGTGCTCCGGCTGTGGGTCATGACCACCGACTACCGGCGCGAAATGAGCATTTCTCCGGACATCCTCACGCGCGCGTCCGACGCCTATCGCCGTATGCGCAACACGGCCCGGTTCCTGCTCGGCAACCTCAACGATTTCGATCCCGCCCGACATGCGGTGGCGCCGGAGAACGCCGTGGACCTGGACCTCTGGGCGCTGCGGCGGACCCGCGAACTCAATGAATCGGTGTGGAAGCACTACCGCAACTACGAGTTCCACCCGATATTCCAGCAGGTGCACAACTTCTGCGTCGTGGACATGGGCAATTTCTACCTGGACGTGATCAAGGACCGCCTCTACACGATGCCGGCGGACAGCCACGGCAGGCGCTCGGCGCAGACCACGCTGTGGCACATCGGCGAATGCCTGGCGCGCTGGCTGGCCCCGGTGCTCAGCTTCACCATCGAGGAGTTCTGGAAGGAATTTCCCGGCGACCGCCCCGAATCAGTGTTCATGTCCGAGCCGCACGAGCTGCCGGATCTGCCCGAATGCCGGGCGGACTGGGACACGTTGCGCGAGACGCGCACGCAGGTGCTGGGTGTAATGGAGGAAGCACGCAAGGCCGGCGAGGTGGGCTCGTCGCTGGAGGCGGAGCTTGTCGTGCCGGCCGATGACGCCACGCTGCCCGCATTGAGGGAACTGGGAGACGAGTTGCGCTTCGTATTTATTTCCGCGGCGGTGGAGCTTGAGACGGGCGAGGCGGGACAGGCGCCCTTGTGCCGGGCAAGCGAGCATCCGAAGTGTGAGCGCTGCTGGCACCGCCTGCCGGTGCGCCCGGAAGGTGAAGAACATGCGGGTTTGTGCGAACGTTGCGTCTTGAACGTCGAAGGCGAGGGCGAGGAGCGGGTCTGGGCATGAAAGCGCCTAGGTTCAGCGCATTACTTTGGGTGTCTGCCGGCGTGGCTGTCGCGGACCAGATCGTGAAGTGGATTGTCGCCGCGCGCCTCGACGAGTTGCAGCGCATCGTGGTGCTGCCGTTCTTCGACCTGGTGCGCTGGCACAACACCGGCGCCGCCTTCGGCCTGCTGTCCAGCGCGTCGGGCTGGCAGAACGCGATGTTCCTTGTGCTGGGACTGGTGCTGGTGGCATTCCTGGTATCGATGATGCGCGGCGCCTCGAAGGATGGAGACGCGCTGTGGGGGTTGGGGCTGGCGTTGATGACCGGCGGCGCGGTGGGCAATCTGATCGACCGCGTTGCGCGCGGCTATGTGCTGGACTTCATCTCGGTGCACTACGGCGGCTGGTACTTCCCGGCCTTCAACGTCGCCGATTCGGCCATCACCGTGGGCGTTTCCCTGGTGCTCCTGTACCTGATCCAACAAACCCGCACCACCTCAAATTAGGGCCAGCAGGCGTCCGTAGTGTCTTCACCGTCGGCGCTTTCGGATGCGCGCCGGCCAGTGGAATCAACGGACAGAACGCGGCACTGCTCGTCGCCGGCCTGGGGGCCTTCCAGGTCAGTGACTGCCTCTACCGCGAAGCCGTTGGACAAAGCGCCTTCTGGCGCCCGCAGGCGAAGTTGGTAGTAGCCGCGCTCGGTGCCGGCGACGCCCAGTCCCGCGGGCGGGGGTGCCGCCAGTTCGACCGCGCGGGCATAGCGACCGTTTTCGAAATAGAAGCGCTCCTGCAGGACCGCTACGCGCACCAGCGCGTCGGTGGCGTCCAGCCGCCGCGCTCGCTCAATCTGTTTGATCCACAGGGGCGTGGCCGCCGCGGCCAGCAACGCGAGGATGGCCAGCGTCACCAACAGCTCCGTCAAACTGAAACCCCAGCCACCCTGGGAGGGAGGGCGTCCCCGCCCTCCCATCACACACACCTGAGGCACGCAACCGGGTCTCATTCCACGTCCTCGCGCCAATAACGCCGAACGGGCGGTTCCGCGGAATCCTCCGGGCAATCGTCGTCCTTCCGGCAAATTTCGATCTCGTCCGGCAATTCGGCGTCCAGCTCGCCGTTCGCCAGCAGCATGAAGCCCACGACGACCGGCGCTCGGGCTCGCGGCCCGGCGGTCCCCAACGCGCCAATCTCGAAGTGCAGTGCTCGTTGCGGAGTCTCCGCCTCTTCAAATCCGGCCGGAACCGCGGTCGTTTCAACATGTCGCACGGACCACTCCACACAGCGGGAAGCGATTCGGCAATAACGGCCGTTCTGCGGCGCATCCAGCCGAAAACGCTCGGCGGACAGCGCCATTGCAACTCCTGTTTCCGCCAGCCGGACCGCCTCTGCGTATTCCCTTGCGTTGCGGACCTGCAGCCATTGCAGCGCTACATCGCCCTTGCCGGCCACGGCCAGCAGCGAAAGCGCCGCCAGCACCATCAGCACCACGGCCAGGACGACTCCGCTCTCGGAATCCTCAATCCTGGCGTGCATTCGCCACCACCTCGCTCGCGCTCACCAGAAGGCGGCGCCTTGCATCATCGAAACTGCGCGCCGCGCGGTCCGCGTAGGTGTAGGTACTCCCGTCCACATGCCCGGTCTCGGGGCTGTCGTGCCGCAACAGCAGCCAGAACCGGACCGCCACGACCCGCGCTCCGGACGGCCTGGACGCCGCCGCATCGACCACCCGGTCCGCCACGCCGTCGCGGTCGGTGTCGAGCGCCAGGCGAACCTGGAAGTCCTCCACGCCCGCCAGGATCTCCTCGTCGCGCAGCAGTCCGCCCCTGACCAGCGTCTTGCGCCGCAGCGACGGCTCGCCGGAGTCGTGACTGGACCGGGCGGAAACATACCAGGCGTGCACGACGAGATCTCGAATCTCGGTTTCGCCTTCCAGGGGCGGTGGCGAGCCTGCAGAGAACACGATTGCTTCCAGGCGCGACGAATGAACCTGCAACCTCCGCGATTCCACGCCGGTGGTCGCCTGGCCCGCGCGGCGAATCTCCAGCACGTCGGTTCCCGGTTGCAGACGGTTTCGGTACGGGGAGCAGGGCAGGGGCCATTCATCGGCGGCGGCCACGTATTCGTCGAACCGAAAGGCCCAGGAGCTCACGTCCGCCCTGCTGCAGCGCACCGACGCCCCTGCTGCCACGCGAAGCGCCATGGCATCCGAATTGAGCCCCCAGAATCCCGCCGAACGAATGTCGGCGCGCAGTAGTTCCAGCGCGAAACGCGCTTTCTCCTCGAGGCTGTGCAGATTGTCCGCCGCCCGGGCGGACTGGCGCATGGACTGCGCGGAGCCGAAGACCCCCAGCAGCAGCAGGCTTGAGACGGCGAGCGATACGAGCAGCTCGGCCAGGCTGTTGCCACTCTGGCTTTCGCGGCCGGGCTCTATCGGCCGGCCCACAGAACCAGCCGGGTATCGTCGCCAACGCCCGCGGGCCAGCTCAGCTCGACCCGATATGCCGGTGGCGTGCCGCCCAGCGCCGTTACCTCGCATTGCAGTCCCGGCAAGGCGGACGCGGCCTGCCGCCGCCACGCGCCCAACTCTCCTCCGCCGGCCGCCGAAGGACTCGCGCCGATCCGGGCGGCGAGGTCCTGCGCCAGCATCTCGGCAAGAAAGTAACTGTGTGCGGCGCGGCTTTCCTTCAAACGCTCGCTGATCAGCGCACCGGCCCCGAGCAGGCCCAGGCTGAACACGGCCACTGCGAGCAGGCATTCGACCAGGCTGAAGCCGCTTTCCGGCTCAGCCGGGCGGGCAGGAAAGCGGGTCGCCACCGCTGGCGGTATCGGCAAGCCGCGGCCTGCCGATGTTGTTGACGACGATTGCGCGCGCCGCGCTGCTTCCGCGCCGGTCGCAGACGACCAGCGTGCCGTTGGTGGAGCGCCCGCGGAACGGCCTGAACACGAACCGGGTGCGATTCGAGCGAATGGACAAACCGGCCTGGCCCCGCGATCGGTAGAGGATCGAATCCGGCGGCGGTGCATAGGGCGTGGAACCCGTTGAGCCGTCGTGGACAATCCAGCCGGCGCCCCAATCCTCCGCGGCCCCGCACCGCGATCCGTCCGGGCTGGGACACACAGTCGTGTCCCGGCCGTTCTCGGCGGCCGTGCGGCGTGCGAAGTGCAGGCTGCGGATCAATCCGTTGATCGTCGTGCTCCGCTGCAGATTGAGCATTCCGGTAGTGATCACGGGCTGGGCCAGGAGGACTGCAATGGAGCTGACAGTCAGTGCGATCAGGAGTTCCAAAAGCGAAAAGCCACGCATCATGCGATCCCTTGCAAGCGCCGTTCCCGCGGGCGCAGAAGGGAAAATACGCGCTTGACGGAGCCCGCTGAAGACACCAATTGCGCGCGTTCGCCGACTAATCCGGCAAACGGGGTTTGCGATACAATCCGGCCTCTCTGGTGCAGCGCAAGGCGCTCGCGCGCAAGGGATTGGGCGAACGCAGTTAGCGCTGGACCACCCGGCCGGAATAGCTCAGCTGGTAGAGCAACGCATTCGTAATGCGTAGGTCGTCAGTTCGAATCTGACTTCCGGCACCACATAAGAATCGCATGCGACTCATTATTGGAATTTCGGGCGCCAGCGGCGTGATTTACGGCATCCGGCTGCTGGAGGCGCTGCGCGAAGCCCCGGAGGTGGAGACTCACCTTATTATCAGCAACGGGGGCAAGGTCAATATCGCGCTGGAGACGGACTGGAAGGTCCGGGACGTGGAGGCGCTGGCGGACGTCGTGTACTCCGACAGCGACGTGGCGGCCACGATCGCCAGCGGCTCTTTCGCTACCGGCGGGATGATCGTGGCGCCCTGTTCGATGAAGACGCTGGGCGCGATCGTGAATTCCTACGCGGCCAACCTGCTGGTGCGCGCGGCGGACGTCACGCTGAAGGAGGGCCGGAAGCTGGTGCTGGCGCCGCGCGAGACGCCGCTGCACGCCGGCCATTTGCGGCTGATGCACGAGGCGGCGCTGATGGGGGCGGTCGTTGCGCCGCCGGTTCCGGGCTTCTACGCCAAGCCCGCCAGCGTGGAAGACGTCGTCAACCACACCGTCGGAAGGCTGATGGACCTGTTCGGCCTGGAAACGGACCTCGTGCGCCGCTGGCCGGGCGGCAAGGAAGCCGCGAAGAACTAAGAGGTAGGCGGGCGCCGGGCGCAGGTGGTCCAGTGACGGATGCGCCAGTCGCCGTCTATTTTCTCCGCCACCAGCGTACCCATGCCTTGCTTGGTGCGCCTCTGCCCGTCCCGCTCGGCGGAGGCCGTGAATACGAACACACCGTAGGAAAGATCGCCGTTGCCGAAGGCGTGCACCAGTTCCGCCTTGTATTCCATGTTTTTCAACACTCCCAGCTCAAGGCTGAGGTGATTCTTGTCATAGTCCTCCCAGCCGTAGTTGGGATAGCTGGATTCGACACTCAGAAACGCCTCGTCGGTACGCATGCAGGCCTCGACTTCGGAAAGCTTCGCAGACTCGACGCCCTTGGCGTAACGATCCAGCAATTCCTGCAGTTCGCGTTGCACTCCGCTCAGGGATTCCGCGGGACCGAGCAACGGCATGTCGGACAAGGGGCGCGTCACCCACGCCGGCATTTCTCTTCCACCTGGTGCGGCCATGACGATGTCTCCTGTTGTGCGTGAACCGGTCTCAACTTTACCGCAGACTCGGCGTACCGGCTAGAATTGCGCGCCATGAACGAGCGGAAAACGGCCATCGTAACGGGATCGGCCACAGGTGTCGGCGCGGCCGCGGCGGAGTTGCTGGCGGAACGCGGCTGCAACGTCGTCGTGAACTACACGCGCAGCGAGAAAGAGGCGCACGAGACGGCCGGGCGCTGCGAGGCGGCCGGCGCGGAGACGCGGGTCGTGCAGGCGGACGTTTCCGAGGACGACGACTGCCTGAAGTTGGCGGCGGCGGCCATGGACGCCTGGGGGCGGATCGATTACCTGGTCAACAACGCCGGGCGGACCAAGTTCAACCCCTTCGCCAATCTTCACGGCATCGACAAGCAGGACTTCCTCGACATCTACGCGGTCAACGTGGTGGGCACCTACCAGATGATCCGCGCCGTGGAGCCGCACATGCGGGCGCTGGACAGCGGCGCCGTGGTCAACAACTCTTCGATCGGAGGCGTGACGGGCATTGCGTCCTCGATTCCCTATGCCGCGTCCAAGGCCGCCCTGAACCTGATGACGAAGTCGCTTGCGCACGTGCTGGGACCGGAAATCCGCATCAACAGCGTCGCGCCCGGCATGATACAGACGCGCTGGCTGCAGGGCGGCATGGGCGACGAGGCTTACCAGGCGATGCTGGACATGGCCACCCAGGCACTGCCGCTGAAACAGGTCGCCGAGCCGCACCACGTCGCCGAGGTCATCGTCTGGTTCCTGGAAGGCGCCCCGCTGGTGACCGGCGAGACCCTGATCGCCGACAGCGGCATACACCTGGGCCAACTGCCCACACTCGCCACCGGCGACTCCGACTAGTGCTCCGTTGACACCGGGCGCGGATACGAGCGCCGGTCTGGCGCAACTCAAGGCGCGGCTGAAGCTGCCGGCGTTCGCCGCGCCCATGTTCCTGGTTTCCGGGCCCGACCTCGTGATCGAGGCCTGCAGGGGCGGCCTGATCGGCGCATTCCCGTCGCTCAACGCCCGTCCTCTCGAGACGCTGGAGGACTGGCTCAAGCAAATTTCGACGACGCTGGATGAAGAAGAGCGGGCAAATTCCGGCACGACCGCTCCCTGGGCCGTCAACCTGATCGTTCATCGCACCAACAAGCGGCTGGCCGCCGACCTCGACCTCACCGTCAAATACCAGGCCCCGATGGTCATCAGCTCGCTGGGCAGCCCGAGGCTGGTGCGCGAGGAAGTGCATTCCTACGGCGGCCTGCTGTATTGCGACGTCAACAGCCTGTTCTACGCACACAAGGCGGCCGACGCTGGCGTCGACGGCCTGATCCTGGTGGCGGCCGGCGCCGGCGGACATACCGGCATGATCACGCCGTTCGCGTTCGTGGCCGAGGTGCGCAAGTTCTTCGACGGCGCCATCGTGCTGGCCGGAGGCATCTCCTCGGGCGCCGACATTGCCGCGGCAATTGCGATGGGCGCGGATTTCGCCTACGTCGGAACCCGGTTCATCGCCGCGCGCGAAAGCCTGGCGTCGGACGGCTACAAGCAGATGCTCGTGGACAGTGGCGCCGACGACCTGGTGCTGACTCCCTACTTCACCGGCGTACCCGCCAACTTCCTCAAGGCGAGCATTAAGAAAGCCGGGATCGACCCCGCCGAGTTGGGGAAGGCCAATCCGGAAATCCAGTTCGACAACGAGGAGAAGCGCGGAAATGCCTGGCGCGACATCTGGTCGGCCGGGCAGGGCGTGGGATCGGTCGAGAGCGTGCTCAGCACCGCCGAACTCGTCGCGGAGCTCGAAGACGGCTACCGCGAGGCCATAGCTCGCCTCAACAGGAACTAGCAGGCAGCCTGGACTGGCTCGGTGCCCCGCCTAGCCGGTGGGCCAGCGGGTGTGGTGCAGGTCGATCACGTAGTCGTGCGAGTGGCGCAGGGGCTCGTGGCGGTGCGGATGGCTGTGCGGTTCCTCGCCTTCGTCGCCTTGGTGAGCATGCTGGTGATGGCGGTCGTGGAAGTGCCTGTGGGTGTGTTCCACCCCCTCATGCTCGTGCAGGAGTTCCTCGTGGTCCTTGCGCGGCCACAGCCGAGTGCCCGCCAGCGCCAGCACGATGCAGAGCAGTCCGAGGATCAGGCCGGCGGTCGATAGTCCAAGCGTCGTGCCCAGCCATCCCGCTAACGGATACCCCACCAGCCACGCGCAATGCGACAGCGAGAAGTGCGCCGAGAAATACGCTGGCAGGTCGGCCGGGTTGGAGGACCGGTTGATGACTCTTCCCGAGGGCGTATAGACCCAGGAACCGCCGGCGCCCATGATCGTCCACATCACCAGCACCGGGACCAGGCCGGGTGAAAGAATCATGAAAAGTGCGGCGAATCCGGCCAGCAGCGCGCCGCGCGATATCAGCTGGCGGCTCTTGATGCGGCGCAGGATCAGCGGCGTGGTGAGGGCCGCCGCCATCGATCCGCCGCCGTAGGCGAGCATGGTCACGGCCACCAGGTAGTCCGCACCGCCGAGCACGGTGCGCACGTAATCGACGTTGTTCACCAGCACCGCGCCGCTGACCATGGCGGCGCCGAAATAGAGCACCAGCAGTGCCCGCAGACGGGGCGTGGCCAGATACGAACGTACGCCGAAGGTCACGTCGTCGAGCACCTTGCCCGTGCGCTCCACCGGGGCGATCTTCGGCAGGCGGGTGATGATGATGAGCAGCGCAGAGATCAGGAACGCGGCGGAATTCAGCTCGAACAACAGCTCGAAGCCGCTGCCGGCGGCCATCAGCGTGATCGCCAGCATCATGCTGCCGACCGTTTCCAGATCGTAGGCCAGGCGGGTCCAGGACAGCGCCCGCGTGTAAGTGGCCTGGTCCGGCAGCACGGTGGGAATGATTGCCTGGAACACCGGCTTGAACGCCGCCGACAGCGCCTGCACGGCGAAGATCAGCAGGTAGATCTGCCATTCCGTGGTCACGAAGGGCAGCAGCAGGACCAGTCCGGCACGCAGCACGTCGCTCGTCACCAGGATGCCCTTGCGCGAGGTCCGGTGCGCCAGGCCGCCGCAGATCGGCGCCAGGAACACGTAGGCGATCATCTTGATCGACAGGGCCGTGGCCAGGACCGGCGCAGCCTGGCCGCCGGTCAGCCGGTAGGCCAGCAGTTGCAGGCCCACGGTGCTCAGGCCCGTTCCGACCAGCGCGATGACCTGGGCCGCGAACAGCCGCCGGAAACCCGCGTAGCGGAAAGGGTTATCCCGCATCGGAAGCGTGTCCTTACTCATCCCCTCTCTCCATACAGCCGGCGCAGTTCCGTCTTCAGCAGCTTGCCTTGCGGGCTGATCGGCAGTTCGTTCACGATCTTCACCTGCTTCGGAATCTTATAGCGGGCCAGGTTGGCGCGGCATTGCTCCAGCACATCCTGCTCGGTCACGCGCTTGCCCTTGCGCGGCAGCACCAGCGCCATGCCGACTTCGCCCCACTTCGGATCGGGCACGCCGATCACGCCCGCCATGCTGACCGCCGGCATCCTGACGACCACGTTCTCGATCTCCACCGGATAGATGTTCTCGCCGCCGGATATGAACATGTCCTTGATCCGGTCCACGATCGTGAGAATGCCCTCGTCGTCCATGCGGGCCGCGTCGCCGGTGCGGAACCAGCCGTTCACCCGGGACGCGGCCGTGAGTTCCGGGTCGCGCCAGTATCCGGGCGTGACGCCCGGGCCCCGCAACTGGATCTCGCCCACCTCGCCGCGCGGCAGCTCATGGCCTTCGTCGTCCCCGACCTGCACCTCCACGTGCATCATCGCGTGGCCTGCCGAGCCCAGCAGCTCGCGGGCGCGGTGCGGCGGGGTCATTGTCACGCTGAAACACTCCGTCAACCCGTAGGACTGCGCCAGGGCCACGCCCTTGGCCTCCCAGGTGCGCAGCAGTTGCACGGACGCGGGAGCGCTGCCCACGCCAAGGCAGGCCAGCGCCGGAAACTCCGCGCTTTCGAATTCCGGCAACTCGCTCATCATCAGGTAGTGCGTGGGCACGCCGATGCAATGGGTGATGCCCATTTCGGCGTCCGTCAGGTAGCCGAGGCACTTGCGCGCGTCCCAGCGGGGCATCACGTTCACGCATCCGCCGTAGTGGAACAGCGACGTGCCTGCAGCGTTCAGGCCGGCCGTGTGAAACAGCGGGGCGTAGGTCAGGCTCACCGAATCCCGCGACAGGCCCGCGTGCAGGGCGCCGCACAGCACGGTGTTATGGACCATGCGGTAGTTGTACATGACCCCCTTGGGCCTGCCCGTGGTGCCGGAGGTGTACAGCAGGCAGTTCAGGTCGTCGCCGGTCAGCGGCGGCATGACCGCCTCCGCCTCATGACCGGCAATCAGCCGCTCGTGGTCCGAATCGCCGCCCGTGCGGCGGATCAGCAGCGCCCCGTCATTCCAGCCCTCGGCCAGAGGCGCGTATTCCTCGTCGCAGAACACGGCCTTCGGCTCGGCGTGCGAAAGCAGCTCCGCGATCTCCACCGGGTGCAGCCGCCAGTTCAGCGGCATGAACAGCGCGCCCAGCTTCCAGCAGGCGAACATGAGTTCGTAGAAGTCGGTGCTGTTGGCGGCGATGATGGCCACGCGGTCGCCCTTGCCCACGCCGTGCTCCATAGCCAACCCCGTGGCCAGGCGCATGCTTCGTTCGTTGAACCGCGCGTAGGTGAACCGGCGGCCGGTGCCGAGGTCCACGCAGGCAAGCGAGTCGGCGTTGTGCCGGGCGTGGTAGGCCAGCCAGTCGTAGACCCTGTCGCTGCTCAATTGGCGCTCCGCATGCGCTGGCCGGCTCCTGCCCGTGGAAAGAAACGGTAAATTGCATTAGGCTGCGCCTTTACGCAAGTACCGGCGGGAGGTTTGTTCATGGCATACGAGGATTTTCGGGCATTTCTTGATCTGCTGGAGGAGCGCGACGACCTGCGCCGCATCAAGGAACCGCTTTCGGTGGGGCTGAACGAGTCCGATCTGCAGCCGCTCATGGCGCTTCTGCACAGCGGCCCCAATCGCGCCCTGATCCTTGAGAACCTGACCGGCTACAACACGCCGGACGTCCCCGTCGCATTCAATCCGTACGGTTCGCGCGAGCGCACCGCGCTGTGCATCGACGAAGAAGACGTGCTCGACGCCAAGCACAAGCTTGCGCGCGTACTTGCGGATCCCGCGAGCTGGCACAAGCCGGTGATGGTCGATCGGGAGGACGCACCGTGCAAGGAGGTCGTGATTTCCGAAAACGAGGTGTCGCTGGGCAAGCAGATTCCGCACGTCTGGTTCGGCAAGGAAGGGCCGGGCTACATCACCAACGGCATCGCGATTACCAAGGACCCCGAAACCGGCGCCCGCAACGTGGGCTGGTACCGGCATACCCAACTCTGGAACGCCCAGCATCCGGCCGGGGGCGAGTATTCGCAGCACAACCAGGACCGCTGCCTGGCGGTTTTCGTCTACTGGAACCCGCCGATGAATCACGGCGGCCTGCACCTGGCCAAGGCCATTGCCGCGGGCAAGACCCTGGAAATCGCGATTGCCTGCAACTGCGACCCGGCGCTGCACCTGGCTTCCGCCACCGGCCTGCCGTTCGGCCAGGACGAATACGACTTTGCCGGCGGCCTGCGCGGCGCGCCGCTGGAGCTCGTGAAATGCGACACGGTGGACATCGAAGTTCCCGCCACCGCCGAATACGTGCTGGAAGGCGAGTTCCTGCCCGGCCAGCAGGAGCAGATCGGCTGGCATTCCAATCCGCTGGGCTACTACGACGCGGTGCAGGTGTTCCCGCTGATGCAGGTCAACCACATCACCCACCGCAAGAACCCGATCTGGCACTCGACGATGGAGATGGTGCCGCCGTTCGATCACAACTACCTGGCGCTGCTGCCGGTGGAGGGCGAAGTCCTGAGCGACCTGGGGCGCAAGATTCCCGAGGTCAAGGACGTGGTGGTTACGCCCAACATGACCTACATCGTGCAGCTCTCCGTGGACGGCGCCACCAAGCCGCATCCGGAGTTCGGCAAGTACGTATTGCACGCCGTCTGGGGTGCGGCTGGGCGCTGGGGGCGCACGGCCAAACTGGTGATCGTGGTGGGACCGGACGTCAATCCCTACGACCTGGCTTCGGTGGAGTGGGCGATCATGACCCGGGTGCAGCCCGTGTCGGACATCATCATGAACCCTTCCGGCCAGGCTTTCGTGCTGGACCCCTCGGCGCCGAAGTCGGCCCAGGGCGTGCCGGTGCAGTCCGAGCAGATGGGCATCGACGCCACGGTGAAGATCCCCGAGCGCTTTAACGAGTACCCGGAAGTCAGCCAGGCCGATCCCGCCGACGTGGCGGCGCTGGCCAAGCGCCTGGGCGACGCGCTGGATTAGGGCCAACAGGTTCCAGCATGGCGGAGCCGGTCGACCTCTCGAAACTTCCGCGGCTGACGAGCCGCGACGCGGTCGGCGGAGAACTGGTCTCGGTGGACGCCGAGGCGGGCGTCGTAACGGCGTCCTACCGGCCCCCGCAGGAGCTGGCCAATCCGATCGGTTCGCTGCAGGGAGGCTATGCGCTTGCGATGCTCGACGACGTGAGCGGCTCCACGACCTGGTTCGGTGGCGGCGGGCGCCCGTTCACGACGGCGCAGATCTCCGCCAACTTCCTCAAGGCCGTGCCGATGGGCGAACCGCTGCTGGGGGAGGCCCGGATCGTGCACAACGGCCGCCGCCAATCCGTGGTCGAGGCGGAACTCAGGCGCGAGAAGGATGGCGCCGTGCTGGTCCGGGCCACGGTGATGAACGTATACCTGAAGTAATGCCATCGCGATCGGGTACTTTCGGGCGCGAGCCCTGGGAGCGAAGGCGTCCCGCCTTCGAGTAGGGCGGGATGCCCTCCTCCCGATCCTCACCCGCCGCGCCCGCGGAAGCGGTGCGCGCGGACGTGCGCCGGGCGTTGCGTGAAGACGTGGGCGCCGGCGACGTATCAGCCGGATTGCTGCCTGGGGATTCGCATGCCGCGGCGGTGGTCCTCGCGCGCGAGGAGTGCGTGCTGTGCGGGCGCGACTGGTTCGAGGAAGTGTTCCGGGCCTGCGACGAGCGGATCGCGGTTCGCTGGCTAGTTGCCGAGGGCGGATCGACCACGGCGGGCGAGGCCGTATGCGAGCTGGAAGGACCGGTTCGCGGGCTGCTCAGCGGCGAGCGCTCGGGCCTGAACTTCCTGCAACTGCTGTCGGCCGTGGCAACGCAGACGCGCGCCATGGTAAAGGCGCTGGAAGGCTCCCGCGCGGTCCTTCTGGATACCCGCAAGACGCTGCCCGGCCTGCGCCAGGCGCAGAAATACGCGGTGCGCGTGGGCGGCGGAAGCAATCACCGCATGGGCCTGTACGACGCGGTCCTGCTCAAGGAAAACCACATCGCCGCGGCCGGCGGCGTGCGCCAGGCGCTCCAGGCGGCCCGAGATCGCGGCGGCAACCTGCCGGTCACCGTGGAAGTCCAGGACCTGGAAGAATTCGTCGAGGCGCTGGACGCCGGGGCCGGCTGGATCATGCTGGACAACTTCTCGCTGGATCAGCTATCCGCTGCCGTCGTTGCGCGCGACCGGCGCGGCCGCGACGTGATCCTGGAGGCCTCCGGATCCATCGGGCTGGGCAACATTGCCGAAGTGGCGGCCACCGGCGTGGACCGCATTTCGGTGGGGGCCCTGACCAAGAACGTCAGAGCCTGCGACTTCTCGATGCGCCTGAAGGATTGAGGACGGGACGTCCTCTTTCCCAGGTGGACGCGGTGTTTAGAACATCGTGCCGTGGCCGGCGCCTACCATGCTGGCGAGCATCGGAATCGAAAGCAGCGTGTTGGTGCGCGAGAACAGGAACGCGGTCCGCCGAGCCTTGTTGATTTCCTCGGCGCTGGCTTCGACCATGCCGAGCACCTTCTTCTGGTTGGGCCAGATGACGATCCAGACGTTGAAGAGCATGATCGAGCCCAGCCAGGCGCCGACGCCGATGGTCAGGCCGTACATCGCGTCACCGCCACCGGGCATTGCGCCCAGCGTGAAGGCGTTGATGAAATCCCCCCGGTGCAGGAGGAAAGTGGCGCCAGCCAGCCAGGTGACCAGCGCGGCCCAGCGGAACCACCACAGCGCGCGGGGCGCAACGTAGCGGGTAATGGCGGCGCCGCTCGGACCCTCGTCGTCCGAAGCCGCGTCCGACAGCGCCTGGACCTGAACGAAATTGAAGTAGTAGAGCAGCCCGATCCAGGCGATGCCTGCAAACACGTGCAGCCAGATCAGGAAGGCATTGACCGCGTTGATTCCGGCCATCGAACTGCCGGTGCCCGCCGCGATGGCCATGATGATGAGCGAAAGTACGAGGCCGCCGACGAGTGTGCCTGTCAGGGTGTTCAATGGGTTCATAACGTCCCCTCTACGTTAAATTCCGAAGCGCCGATTGTGCCACAAATGGTTTACAGCTAAATTTCATTGCTCCGGGTTATTGTCGAAAAGGGGCAGCGCATCGTGAGCATTATTCAACGCATTCTAGGGGCCTATTCCGTGGCCATTGCCGCCGTCGTCGGCATATTGTTCTTCCTGACTCCGGTCTATGACGACGGCAGCACCGGCTATCCCACCTGGGTGGTCGTCAACTGGTTCATGGCGCCGGCCGTCCTGATCGCCCTGGCGGCGAGTTTCTCGTGGAAGCTGGGGCTCAACAGGGACGGAACAGGCGACGCTGATCTCAGGCGTTCCATCGAAGTCAACACACTCTTCTACAGCGCGCTGATACTGGCCTTGTGGTATCTCTCGAACTGGTTCGGCGACATGGTCGGCCGGGAAGTGCCGCTGCTCTGGTCCTTCATCGACCCCCTGTATGTGGCCGTGACCGGCGCCTGCGGCGTGCGCCTCTGGCGCTCCGCCGGCTCCGGGTAACAACAAAGGCCACGTAATCTGTCATAATGCGCCCGCGAACGCGCAAATAAGCCGCGCCATGTTTTCTCGCAGCAGGTGACTGAATCGGTCCTCCCCTGCATTCCCCCGCGCTGAATACCTGTTACATCCCATTCCTGGACCGAGGAGTCCTACCCGTATGTCTTTTCAATCCCGCTCGACGCGCAGGCCTTCCGGCCGCGGGTCGAATCGCCGGTCGTCCGGCCGCAAGCAGCGCTTTGATGTCGCGTGCTCGAACTGCAATGCCGCAACGGTCGTTCCGTTTCGGCCAAAGCCCGGCCGGCCCGTGTACTGCCGGCCCTGCTTTGACAAACTTCGTAACGACCGGTCCGCGGCCAGAGAGGAAGCCGTTAACGATCCGCTTGCCTCGAACCATCCACCCGCCGGTCACGCCGCCAATGGCGCAAAGGCATTCCCCGGCATGCTGATGAAGCCCGCCACCCGCGCGGCGATTGCCGCCATGGGCATCGCAGAGCCGACACCCATTCAGGAGCGGTGCATTCCCCATTTGCTGAAAGGCCGGGACGTGATCGGCCAGGCGCGCACCGGATCCGGCAAGACACTGGCCTTTGCCGTGCCCATGGTCGAATGTTGCGATCCCTCCATTCGCAAGGTGCAGGCACTGGTGCTCGTGCCCACCCGGGAGCTGGCGATCCAGGTTGCGTCGGTTACCGAGGCGCTGGTTGCGGAGCAACGGCTCAATGTGACGCTGTTGTACGGCGGCCGGTCGGCCCGGCCCCAGCAGGCTGCGTTGCGCCGCGGCTCGCAGATCGTCATCGGTACGCCGGGCCGCACACTGGATCATCTTCGGCAAGGCGTGCTGGATCTTTGCTCGGTGCGTTTCCTGGTGCTCGACGAAGCCGATGAGATGCTCGACAAGGGGTTCGCTCCCGATGTCGAAGCCATTCTGCGCCGCACCCCTGCCCAACGGACGACCGCGCTGTTTTCCGCAACCGTTCCTTCCTGGGTGGAGAAGACGGCCAGGAAGCACCAGCGCGACCCGGTCATCGTGGAGGTTGACGCCGACACCAAGTCATTGCCCTGTGTGGAGCACCTGGTTTATACGATCAAGCGGGCCGACAAGTCCAAGGCGCTTCAAACGCTGCTGAACCAACGTGACGGCGACCCGGTCATCGTCTTCGGCAGAACCAAGCACGGCGTCAGGAAGCTGGCGCGCCAACTCGACGGGCTGGGATATCCGGTGGGAGCTCTGCAAGGCAATCTCAGTCAGAATGCGCGCGAGCGGGTGATGGCGGCGTTCCGGTCCGGCGCCACGCCGATCCTGGTGGCAACCAATGTCGCCGCGCGCGGCCTGGACGTGAAAGGTGTCGATCGGGTCATCAACTACGACCTGCCGGAATCGCAGCAGTATTTCACCCACCGGGTCGGGCGCACCGGCCGTATGGGGCGCGCCGGCGAGGCGGTGACGTTCATCACGCCGGATGAAGAGTCAAAATGGCGAGAGATCGAACGCGGCCTCGGACGCCGGTTCACGCGCAAGCCCTGGCGCAGGGCGGCGTAGCGGACAGCCGGGAGGCGGCGGGTAGCCTATAATTGCCGGATTCGTTTGAAATTCACTCCAGGGCCATGCAGGACAAGCAATTAGAGCAGCGAATCAGCAAGCAGATCGAGGAATTTCCGCTGTTGCTGTACATGAAGGGGTCGCCGGATTTCCCCCAGTGCGGGTTTTCGGCGCAGGTCGTCGCGGCGTTGCGCCAGTGCGGTAAACGCTTCGCCTACGTGGACATTCTGCAGGATCCGGACCTGCGCCAGGGGCTGAAGGAATACTCGAACTGGCCCACTTTTCCGCAGTTGTACGTGCAGGGCGAACTGGTGGGCGGCGCCGACATCGTTACGCAGATGGCTCGCACCGGCGAGCTGCGGGAACTCGTACAGGACCTGGACTAGGCGCGGCGCCTAGCGTAGCGCGGGGTTGGACTTCTCGTTGATCCGGTTGACCGCCTCGCAGAAGAGTTGCGCGCAGCACTGGGCATCGTAAAGAGCCGAATGGGCGCGCTCCTCGTTCCACTCCAGGCCGGCGGCCCGGACAGCCAGGCTCATCACGGTCTGGCCGAACATCGCTCCGCCCAGCGTGCAGGTGTCGAACACGCTGAACCGGTGAAACGGGTTGCGCTTGATGCCGCTGCGCCTGATCGCCGCGTTTAGAACGGACAGGTCGAAGTGCGCGTTATGGCCCACGAGTATGGCGCGTGAACAGCCGGTGGCTTTCAGTTCCCGGCGCACGACGCGGAACACGCGCCGCAGGGCTTCGCGCTCCGGCACGGCGGGCCGCAACGGGTGGTTCGGTTTGATGCGGTTGATGCGCAGCGCCTCTTCGTCGATCTCGGCGCCTTCGAAAGGCAGTACGTGCAGCCAGACGTGTTCGGAGGGCGCCAGTTGCCCGTCGTCGCACACCGTGAACAGCACCGCGGAGATTTCAAGCAGTGCGTTGGCTTCCGGGTCGATGCCGCCGGTCTCGACATCCACCGCGACCGGCATGAAGCCGCGAAAACGATCTTTCAGGTTCCAGGGAGCTTGCATGGGAAACGCCGTTAAAGGCTGGTCCGACTACACGAATACATTATTTTTGCCGGCCTGATTGTATGCCAGACGACCCCGTACAACGCGCCAATCCCTTCCACGACAGCGACCCGCTGGAGACCCGCGAGTGGCTGGAGTCGATCGATTCCGTGCTGCGCTCGCACGGCCCCGAACGCGCGGCCTTTCTCCTCAGACGAATCACCGATCGCGCCCACCGTTCGGGCGCGCACATGGCCTATGCCGCCAACACCGCCTACCTCAACACGATAGACCGGGCCGACCAGCCCGAATACCCGGGCGACGTGGCGCTGGAGCGCCGGATCGAGAACTACATCCGCTGGAACGCGATGGCGATGGTGGTGCACGCCAACCGCAAGAGTTCCGAGTTCGGCGGGCACATCGCCACCTACGCATCGGCGGCGACGCTCTACGAAGTGGGCTTTAACCATTTCTGGCGCGCGCCCACGAAGGAGAACCGCGGCGACCTCGTGTATTTCCAGGGGCACTCCTCTCCGGGCATCTATGCGCGCGCGTTCCTGGAAGGCCGGCTGACCCATAAGCAACTCGCCCGGTTCCGCCAGGAGGTCGGCGGCGGCGGTCTCTCGTCCTACCCGCACCCCTGGCTGATGTCGGACTTCTGGCAGTTCCCGACCGTATCCATGGGCCTGGGTGCGATGATGGCGATCTTCCAGGCGCGCTTCATGCGCTACCTGGAGCATCGCGGCCTCGCCGAGATGGGCGACCGCCGTGTCTGGTGCATGCTGGGCGACGGCGAAATGGACGAACCCGAATCCCTGGGCGCCATCACGGTCCCCGTGCGCGAGCGCCTGGACAATCTGATCTTCGTGGTCAACTGCAACCTGCAGCGCCTCGACGGGCCGGTGCGCGGGAACGGCAAGATCATCCAGGAGCTGGAGGCGGCCTTCCTGGGCGCCGGCTGGAACGTGATCAAGTCGATCTGGGGTTCGCGCTGGGACCCGCTCTTGTCCCGCGACCACAACGGCCTGCTGCGCCGGCGCATGGAAGAGTGTGTGGACGGCGAGTACCAGAACTGCAAGGCCCTGGGCGGCGAATACACCCGCGAGAAGTTCTTCGGCGCGATCGACGGTCTGAAAGACCAGGTGGCGCACATGTCCACCGAGGACATCGAGCTTTTGAACCGGGGCGGCCATGACCGCCTGAAGGTCTTCGCCGCCTACGAGCGCGCCATCCAGCAGAAGGGGCGGCCGACGGTGATCCTGGCCAAGACCGTCAAGGGGTTCGGCATGGGCGAGGGCGGCGAAAGCCGCATGACCGCCCACCAGGCCAAGAAGCTGGACCTGGACGCGCTGCGCGAGTTCCGGGACCGCTTCAATATCCCCGTCACCGACGAGCAGTTGAAGAGCACCAGGATTCCTTTCCGGATGCCGGAGGAGGACAGCGAGGAGATTCGCTACCTCAAGGAGCGCCGTCGCCGTTTGGGCGGCTTCATGCCGCAGCGGGTAACGAAGGCGGCGCGGCTGAAGGCCCCGGCGCTGAGCAAGTTCAAGTCGGTCACCGGCGGTTCCGGCACGCGCTCCATTTCCACCACGATGGCGCTGGTCCGGCTCCTGCAGATGCTTACGCGCGACAAGACCATCGGCAAGCACGTCGTGCCCATCGTGCCCGACGAGGCCCGCACCTTCGGCATGGAGGGCATGTTCAAGCAGCTTGGTATCTACTCTTCGGTGGGCCAGCTCTATACGCCGCAGGACTCCGAGCAATTGATGGCCTACCGGGAGGACATCAAGGGCCAGATCCTGGAAGAGGGCATCAACGAGGCCGGATCGTTCTGCTCCTGGCTGGCGGCCGGCACGTCGTATTCGACCCACGGCCTGCCGATGATCCCGTTCTACATCTTCTACTCGATGTTCGGCTTCCAGCGGATCGGCGACTTCATATGGGCCGGCGGCGATTCGCAGGCGCGCGGTTTTTTGATCGGCGGCACCTCGGGACGCACCACGCTGGCCGGCGAGGGCCTGCAGCACCAGGACGGCCACAGCCATCTGGCGGCCTCCACGGTGCCGAACTGCCTCAGTTACGACCCCGCCTACGCCTACGAACTGGCCGTGATCGTCCAGGACGGGCTCAGGCGCATGTTCGAGAAGCAGGAGAACGTCTTCTACTACATCACCACGATGAACGACAACTACCGCCAGCCGCCGATGCGCAGGGGTTGGCGCGAGGGCATCCTCAAGGGCATCTACCGGCTGCCGGGCGACGGGGACGGCGCCGAAGACGCCGAGCGGGTGCAGTTGTTCGGATCCGGCGCGATACTCAACGAGACGGTGGGCGCAGCGGACCTGCTGCGCACGGAGTACGGCGTCGAGGCCGACGTCTGGTCGGTCACCAGCTACAACCAGTTGCGCCGCGACGGCATGGCCTGCGAGCGCTACAACCGCATGAATCCCGGCGAGGAGCCGCGCCGCCCGTACCTGGCTGAAGCACTGGGCGACGCCACGGGGCCGTTCATCGCGGCCAGCGACTACATGGCGGCGCTGCCGGATTCGATACGGCAATGGGTGCCGGGGACGTTCATCACGCTGGGCACCGACGGCTTCGGCCGCAGCGACGGCCGGGCGGCGCTCCGGAACCACTTCGAGGTGGATTCGCGCTACATCGCGGCGGCAGCGCTGTCGGCGCTGGCGGCGGAAGAACGGATCGACCCGGGCAAGGTGTCCGAAGCGATGCAGAAATGGGAAATCGATCCCGCGAAGGCCGATCCCGTCACACTCTGATTTCCCCGGAAACATGCCCGAAGTTACCCAAGTTCGCGTGCCCGGCCTGGGCGAGTTCACCGATGTGGAAGTCGTCGAAGTTGCCGTGGCCGCCGGCGAGGAGGTCGCGGCCAACGACCCGCTGATCACGCTGGAAACGGAAAAGGCGGCCATGGACGTGCCCGCGCCCTTCGACGGGCGCGTGTTCAGCCTGAAGGTTGGGGTGGGCGATACGGTCAACGAGGGCGACGTGATCGCCGAGCTGGAGGGCGAGGCCCCCGCGTCGGCGGAACCGGACGAAACGGCGCCCGCGGCCGCCGATGCGCCCGCCGCGGCTCCTTCCGCGCAGGCTGCGCCTGCTCCGCAGGCCACGGTTGCGCCGTCTGCGCCCGCGGCGGCCCAACAGCTTCCTTCCGCGCCCGGGACCCTGCCACCCATCGACGAGGAAGGCTTCTCCAAAGCGCACGCGTCGCCCGCGGTGCGCAAGTTCGCCCGCGAACTGGGCGTGAACCTGGCCGCGGTCACCGGATCGGGGGTCAAGGGCCGGATCCGCAAGGCCGACGTCAAGGCCTGGGTCAAGCTGGCGCTGGAGCGCGGCGCGCCCGGCGCCGGGTTGCCGGAGGTCCCGGAAGTCGATTTCTCCGCGCACGGAGAGATCGAATTGGTCCCGCTGGGGCGGGTCCAGAAGATTTCGGGGCCGCGGCTCTGGGCGAGCTGGGTGAACGTTCCGCACGTGACCCAGCACGACGAGGCCGACATCACCGACGTCGAGGCGCGGCGCAAGGCGCTGAAGGCCGAACTGGCCGCCGACGGCGTGCGCCTGACGCTGCTAGCCTTCGTGGCGCGCGCCACCGTGCTGTGCCTGAAGGAGTTCCCGACGGTGAACGCGTCGCTGACCGAGGGCGGCGCGGCGCTGGCGCTGAAGAAATTCGTGCACCTTGGGTTCGCCGCAGACACCGAACGCGGACTGCTGGTGCCGGTGATCCGCGACGCCGACAGGCTCGACGTCGCCGGCCTGGCGCGGGCCTTCCAGGAGCTGTCCGGCAAGGCCCGAGACGGCAAGCTGGCGCCGGACGAGATGCAGGGCGGCTCGTTCACGATCTCGAGCCTTGGCGGCATCGGCGGTACCGCGTTCACGCCCATCATCAACGCGCCGGAAGTGGCGATTCTGGGCGTGTCGCGGGCCCGCATGATGCCCGTTTTCGGCGAAATCGGGTTTCGCCCGCGGCTGATGGCGCCGTTGTCGCTGTCCTACGACCACCGCGTGATCGACGGGGCCACGGCAGTGCGGTTCACGACCCGCCTGTGCGCGCTGCTGGCCGACGCGGACCGGCTGCTCGCGCCGGTTGACGACGAAAGCGGTACGGAGAACGGCGGGTGAAGACGCAACTGGCGGTGCTGGGCTCCGGGCCTGGAGGTTACACGGCGGCTTTTCGGGCCGCCGATCTCGGCATGGAGGTCACGCTCGTCGAGCGCTATCCCACGCTGGGCGGCGTGTGCCTGAACGTCGGCTGCATTCCGTCCAAGGCGCTGCTGCACCTGGCCAGGGTCATGGACGAGGCCGAGCACGTCGCGGAAGCGGGCATCCGCTACGCCGCGCCGACGCTGGAGCCGGCCGAGACGCGCGCCTGGGTCGAGGGCGTGGTGGGCCGGCTGACGGGCGGGCTGGCCGGGATGGCAAAGAAGCGCAAGGTGACCGTGCTCGAGGGCACGGGGCGGTTTGCCGGCCCCAACCAACTGGCCGTGGAAACCGCAGACAGCGTCGAAACGCTGGAATTCGAGCAATGCATCGTCGCCGCTGGCTCGCAAAGCCGCCCGCTCCCCAACCTGCCCGACGACCCGCGGATCATGGATTCGACCGACGCGCTGCTGCTGGACGACATTCCCGGACGGCTGCTGGTGATCGGCGGCGGCATCATCGGCCTGGAGATGGCCACGGTGTATGCGGCGCTGGGCAGCGAGATCACGGTGGTGGAAGCGCTGGAACGGCTGATGCCGGGGCCGGACGCCGATCTGCTCAAGCCGCTGGAGCGGCGCATCCGCAAGCAGTACGCGGCGATACACACCGGTGTGATGGTGGCTTCGGCGAAAGCCACGGCCAAGGGAATCGAGGTTGTGTTCGAGGGCGGGACGCCCTCGTTCCCGGAGGACAAGGTTCCGAAGCCGGACGTGTTCGACCGGGTGCTGGTGTCCGTGGGGCGCGTGCCCAACGGGGCCAGTATCGATGCGGAGAAAGCCGGCGTGACGGTCAACGAGCACGGCTTCATCCCGGCGGACAAGCAGCTTCGAACCAACCAGCCGCACATTTTCGCGATCGGCGACATCATCGGCCACCCCATGCTGGCGCACAAGGCCACCCATGAAGGGAAGGTCGCGGCCGAAGCCGCGTCCGGCATGAAAGTCGCGTTCGACGCCCGCGTGGTGCCGTCGGTGGCCTACACCGATCCGGAAGTCGCCTGGGTGGGCATGACCGAGGCCGAGGCCAAAGAGCAGAGCGTGGACTACGGCAAGGGCGCGTTTCCCTGGGCGGCCAGCGGCCGCGCCATCTCCATGCAGCGCTCGGAAGGCATGACCAAGCTGCTGTTCGACGCCAAAGACGGACGCATCATCGGCGGCGGCATCGTCGGCGTGAACGCCGGCGACCTCATCTCCGAAGTAGCGCACGCGATCGAAATGGGCTCCGATGCCGAGGACCTGGCTCTGACCATCCACCCGCACCCCACGCTGTCCGAATCCGTCGGCATGGCCGCCGAGGCTTACCTCGGCACCATTACCGACCTCTACCTCCCCCGCCGCGCACCGAAGAAAGCTTAGCCAAGCCCTGCGGTCTTTGCCTCACCCCTCTTGGTGGGAGACGCATGAACCCATCCATGGGGCTCGGCGGCGACTCCTGTCGCCGACGCTCCCCCCAAGAGGGGTGAGGCAAAGACCTTAAGTCGTGGGCGGTGTGTGGGCTAGTCGGCCAGCCAGCGAAGCAGCGGAAAAATGATGAGCGCCAGCGCGGCGCCCGTCAGGAACGTGATCGATCGCACGGCCGTGTTCAGCAAATCGCCGGTCAGAGTCACGGCCTGATCCACCCGGCCACCCAGGCCGTCCAGCAGATTCGGGGCCGCGCCGCTCCAGGCGGCGAGCAATTCCCACAGCGCCGGCAGGCCGAACACGCACGCGATCAGCGCAGCGCTTCCCAACACCCACCACCGCATCCGTTCGCGGCGGCGGATCTGCCCCATGACCCCTGCCACGAATTGCTCGTCCGATTCCGGCGGCGTTTCGGCCGCAGAGAACAGCGCCGCCATTTCGCGGTCGATCTCCCTGCCGGTGTCAGGCTCGTTCATCAAGTCTCTCCCTTACTTTCCGGTTGCCGCGCTGGATCAACGACTTCACCGTGCCCAGCGCCAGGCCGGTCAACTCGCTCACCTCGCCGTGCGAGTAACCGTAAGCATAATTCAGTACCACGACCGCGCGTTCGCGCTCCGAAAGAATCGAGAGCACGCGCTCCAGTTCGATCGCGTGTTCGGGCTGCGTGCCCGGCGCTATGGTCCCATGCACATCCTGTTCCGTCGCCAGCCGTTCTGCCAGCCGTTTGTGTTTCTGCGCCCGGCGCCGGCTTTGCAGGAATTCGTTGTAGGCGATCCTCATGAGCCAGGAGGAAAAGCGGGCTGCGTCCTTGAGATCGCCGAGCCGCGTCCAGGCGCGCACGAACGCTTCCTGCGCCAGGTCGTCCGCCTCGGCGTGATTGCCGCACAGATGGCCCAGCCAGCCCCGCACCCGTCCCTGATGGCGTGCGACCAGCTCGCCGTACGCCGCGTGGTCGCCGGCCCGCGCCCGCAGCACGCACTGCCGGTCGCTTTCCTGCATGACACGCTCCGCGCAGGCTTACTGGTTGTGACGCGTCCGCAATATCCACAAGGCCGTCAACGCCAGTCCGATCAGAAGCGGAATGGATCCGATGCCCATCAGCGGGCCCACGGCGTCGTCTTCTCCGACCAGGAAGCCAAAGGCCCCGATTCCCAGGCCCACCGCGGTCAGGACAACGCCGCGACGCAGGTCCTGGTCCTTCTTGGGTCGGTTTTTCGGGCTGCTGATCGTCTCAAGGAACTCCGTGGGCAGTTCCTGGCCCTTCTCGATCGCAATACGGATCGTTTCCTGCACCTCGCGACGCCTGCGAAATCTGAAGTAGGTGATCAACACAATTATCCCGCCGATCACCAGCATGGTCACCGTGGGGACCACGATCGGAATCAACAGGGCGAGCTGTTCGCTATTCATACGTTCCTCCCGGGTTCATGAACGTTCATAGAGTAGAGATGCTATTACGCACGCGTTTGGATGCGCGGGATTCAGAGACACTACGTCCTGCACTGGAACCGTGAGGGCGGGACGCCGCGAGGGACATGCCCTCGCTCCCCAAGGGCGCGGCCCCGTTACCGGGTTATTGTCCGCGGCGGCGCCAGGCCTGGGCGATGTAGTGGTCGAGGCTGACGTGGCGGCCGCCGCCCAGGTAGAACAGGGCCAGCAGCATCACGAAGTAGGTCACGCCCAGCACGACGCCGTTGTTGAGGATGACGATGCTGCCGAATTCGGTGAACCAGCCGGAGTCGCCGTGCAGCGCCTCGCCCTGCTCGCGCAGGATGCGCCGCGCTTCGCTCAGGCGTTCCCGCGCCGCACCGACGTCTTCGCTGGGGAAAGGACTGCGCGGGTCGGCCGTGATCTGCCAGCCGTTCTGCCAGTGCACGGTCGTCACGGCCATGGTCATCACGAACATCAGCGGGATGCAGGCGAGGCGGGTGGCCAGACCCAGCAGCAGCGCGATCGCGCCGACGACTTCAGTCGCCGTGGCCAGGAAAGCCATCAGTTCGGGCAGCGGATAGCCCAGCCGGTCGAAAAACCGGGCCGTGAATTCCAGTCCCCGTTCCGGGTGCCACTTGTTGGTTCCGGCCACCCAGAACACGGGCACGAGGTACAAACGGATCGCCAGAGGCGCCAGCCAGTCCACGGTGTGCAGGCGCTTCATCCCGCCGCACCCGAACCGGACAAGAGAGTTCAGCCAATTCTTCATGACCCGGCAGATTATCACGTACCTCCGGTTTCCGTTCATGATCACGAAATGTCGATGCTCTCGCTCCTTTTTCCGGTATTTTCGCGGGGGAAAAGTGCGATAGCCTCGTGAGGCTTGATTTTGCAAAGTTGGAGAAGTAGCATGGCGACCCATAATTAATGATATGGGAACCCATATTGAAGACTACGATTGAGATTTCCGATGATTTGGCCCGGACCGCCAAAGCGCATGCGGCGCGAGAGAACATCACGCTACGCGCGCTGATCGAGCGCGGCCTGCGATTAGTGTTGCGTGCGGACCGTAAGGAAGAGCGTTTCCGTTTGCGGGACGCCAGCGTTGCCGGCAAAGGACTCAAGGCGCCATACAGTGATTCTGACTGGGCGCGAATTCGTGAGTCGATCTATGAAGGTCGTGGGAATTGATTGCGACGGATACCAATATCCTCGTGTATGCCCACCGTGCCGATTCCCAGTGGCACGATCGCGCGAAGTCCCGGATTGAGGATCTGGCGCATGGCCGCATCAGTTGGGGCTTGCCTTGGCCCTGTATCCACGAGTTTGTGGCTGTCGCCACGCATCCGCGCATATACGACCCGGCTTCAACGCTGTCGCAAGCCATCGATCAGGTAGGCGCGTGGCTTGAGTCTCCGGCAGCCGTGCTGCTCGGTGAAACCGGTGAGCATTGGCAAGTCCTCACCGGGTTACTGCAAGAGGGTAGGGTGACGGGATCACTCGTTCATGATGCACGTGTTGCAGCGATCTGCATTGCCCACGGCGTGACGGAATTGTGGACGGCTGACCGTGACTTCAGCCGCTTTCCCGGGCTTGCTGTTCGTAACCCCTTGCAAGGCTAGTCCCTGTTCCGCTTCATTCGTTAGTGGACTACGACGTGGTAGTGGTCGGGGCCGGTTTTGCGGGGCTGGCGTGCGCACGGGAGCTGGCCGGGCAAGGTCTGCAGGTGCTGGTGATCGAGAAGAAGCAGCAAGCGGGGCAGCACATACACACGACGGGCATTCTGGTGAAGGAAGCGCAGGACGAGTGGGCGGCGCCGGAGCGCCTGGTCCGGGAGATCAGGCAGGTGCGGGTGTACGGACCGAGCCTGCGCTCCGCTGTGGTCGAGCGGGACGACTATTTCTTTCTGGCTACGGACACGGCGGGGCTGCTTGGATGGCTGCAGGAAGAAACCGCGGAAACGGGTGTCGAAATCCGCGTGGGCGAAGCCTTCAGTGGCGCAAGGCGGGAACGGGGACACTGGGTCCTGTCGGAGTCGGGAACGTCATGCCGATTCCTGGTAGGCGCCGACGGTGCCCGTTCGCCGGTCGCGAAGCTCATGGGGCTGGATCGGAACACGCGCTACCTGAAGGGAGTGGAGTACGCATACGAACCGGCCCCCGAGGCGGAACTCAGCCTGCATTGCTTCGTCGATACGGAGTTCGCGCCCGGTTACATCGGATGGGTGCTGCCGGGAGTCGGCGTAACGCAGGTCGGGCTCGCGTGCCATGCAACGCACTCGGTCGATCTTCGCGGGTTCATCCGGCGCATCGATCCCCTGTTCGGCCTGTCGCGACGCAGGGTGCTGGAGAAGCGCGGAGGGATCATCCCGATCGGCGGATTGCTGCGCAACTTCCATCGCGAGGACGTCCTGCTGCTCGGCGACGCGGCCGGCATGGTGTCGCCGCTCACGGCGGGCGGGATCCATCGGGCCTATCTCTACGGGCGCCTGGGCGGGCAGGCGATCGCGCACTACCTGCGGGATGGCGGGCCATATCCGGGCGAGGTGATCCTCAAGGGTTATCCGCGCCGCCCCTGGCAGCATGCGGCCCGATGGGCCTACGACCACTTGCCGGCCGGAGCGATGGTGGAAGCCGCGCTGCGCATGCCGCGCGTGTTCAGGCGGGTGGCGGGTAAGATCTTTTTCGACCGCATGAGTTGGCCGGAATGAACGAGGAAAACCAGGTCGGGGCGACGCCGGCCCCGGCGGGTCTGAAGGCCCAGATCGACTTGCCGGCGCCGGTGGCGGTGTGGGTGTTCGCGGCGCATGCGATAGCGCTGCTGTCGCCACTGCTGCTGCTTTGGGCCGTCCATGCCAACTGGGACTACGTTGCGGGCCAGGCCAATGCGCCGGGATTCTTCTACCTTGCGGTCGCCTTCATGATGGCCTCGGGGTCTTTCGAGTTCGCCCAGAACACGTCGGACCGCTGGTATCTGCGCGCGGGAATGGGAAGCACGACCAGCCCGGCGCTGGCGGACTTCCTGTTCTACATGTGCAATGCGCTCAGCATGCTGGCGCTGATCACCGCCTGCATGGGCGTCATCTGGTGGCTTCTGGCGCTCTGCGTGGTCCTGGCCTGCGTTTTCGCGTTTCTTTACCTGACCGGGCGCCCGCCCTACGCCGCGTTCGGGGTGCTCGGCTTCGTTTCCACGCTTGCGCTCTTCTTCACGTTCGACAATCCCATCGTGTTCCTGCAGTTGGTTACAGGGCAACTCACCCTGTACTTCTTTACGCTGCTGCTCAAGACGCGTGCCCAGTCGCTGCACGGCTGCGTGGCGCTGGTCAGCACCTCGGGGCTCTGGGTGATTGCGTGGGCCATCTACAGCAGTGCGAGCGGCAGGCCGCCGGGCTGGGTGCTGGTTGTCGTGTTCGCCGTGGCCGCCGGCGTCCTGGCTCTCGCGTTGAAGCCGCGCCTGGGGAGACTGAAGGCGACGCCCCAGGGTTAGCGGTACGTTCCCAGGAGCACGCCGATGCGGCGGAAGCGGCGGAGGTGTTCCTTGCCCTGCTTGATCAAGGGGGCGCGAGCGTCCGCCGGCGCCTGATGCATCATGTTTTCCAGCAATTCGGCGCCGGACTGGGTCGCGCCGTCGAGGATCATGGCCAGCAGCCCCGCGGACAGCACGCCCAGTTCCTCGGTTCGCATCCGGCCTGCACTGTCGCGCCTCAGGAGCAGGAACGAAGGCACGTCGGGAGGCGTATCGTCGAGCTTTATGGATTTCCCCTTGTGCACCGGGTAGCGCAACGTCAGCAGCCGTAGCAGGGGGGACGGCGCCGGAACGCCGGAAATGACGTCGCCGTCGGGATCGATCTCCGGGGCGGGCGCCGGGTCCGCGCAGTTCCTTATTCGGCGCTTTTCCGATTCGAACAGGATCAGCTCCCGCAGCCACGCCGGGTCATACTCGCGGCGGTGCTGGACCTTCTGGTACCAGGCCTGCAGTTCGCCAGCCAGCCGCGGGAAATACGGTGTCTCGGCGCGATGTTGGCGCAGGAAGTCCCGGATCAGGGCGGAAAACGTCTCTTCGCCGAGCTGCTTGCGCGCTATGGGGAAGTTCGCGGCCAGCAGGCGCGACACGTTGCTGAACACCAGCCGGCGGTAGATGGCGATGCGGCGGTCTTCGGAGCCTTCGGGCGCCGGGTTGGACTGAGGGTCGCGCAAGTGGGCGGTGAGTTGGCGTTGCAGGGCCTGGAAGTCGTCGGTCATGCGCAGGTGCGTTGAACGTCGCGGATGCGGGTGACTTCGGCGAGCAGCTCGGGCAGGGGCGGCTGGTTGAAGTCGCGCTCGAGAACGGTGGGACGCGGGCCCAGGCGCTTGTACGCATAGGCCAGCAGTTCCCAGACTTCTTCCTTGACGGTTGCGCCGTGGGTATCGATCAGCAGGTCCGGCGCCTCGTCGTAGTGGCCCGCCGTGTGCAAATAAAGCACGCGGTCGGCCGGAATCGCGTCCAGGAAGGCGCGCGGGTCGTAGCCGTGGTTGGTGCTGTTGACGTACACGTTGTTCACGTCCAGCAGCAGCCCGCAGTCCGCTTCCTCCAGGACCGCGGTCAGGAACTCGGCATCGCTCATCTCCGCGCCCATGGAAGCGTAGTAGGAAACGTTCTCCACCGCGATCCGGCGGCCCAGGATGTCCTGCACCTGGCGTATCCGCCCGGAGACGTAGCGCACCGCCTCCGCCGTGCAGGGAATCGGCAGCAGGTCGTAGAGCTGGCCGTCGTCGCTGGTGTAGCTCAGGTGCTCCGAGTAAAGGCGCACGCCGTATTCGTCCATCCAGGCGCCGACGTCGCGCACCAGCGCCTCGTTGAGTGGGTGGGGGCCGCCGATCGACAGCGACAGGCCGTGGCAAATGACCGGCCAGCGATCGGTGAAGAACCTCAGCCGGCTGCCGAGCGCGCCGCCCACGCCGATCCAGTTTTCAGGCGCCAGTTCGAAGAAATCGACCTCTTCCGGCGGTTCTTCCGTGAACGGCTTGAGATAGGGGCGGCGGAGGCCGAGGCCGGCGCCGGAGATTCCTTCGATTACGGGGGTCATTTCCCCCGGGATTCTACTCTTTGGGGCGCAGGCGCTTGGGGTATTCGCAGAGGTCGGCGATCACGCAGTCGGGGCAGCGCGGCTTGCGGGCCTGGCACACGTAGCGGCCGTGCAGGATCAGCCAGTGATGGGCATGCATCAGGTATTCCTTCGGCGTCAGGCGCATCAGGCGTTGCTCCACTTCCAGCACGTTCTTGCCCGGCGCGATCCGGGTGCGGTTGGAGAGGCGGAAGACGTGGGTGTCCACGGCGATCACGGGCACGCCGAAGGCCGTGTTCAGGATCACGTTGGCGGTCTTGCGGCCCACTCCGGGCAGGGCTTCCAACGCCTCGCGCTCGCGCGGCACCTCGCCCCCGTGCTTCTCCAGCAGGATCCGGCTCAAGGAAACGATGTTGGCCGCCTTGGCGTTGAACAGCCCGATCGTCCGGATGTGGCTGCGAATGCCCGCCTCGCCCAGGTCCAGCATGCCCTGCGGCGTGTCCGCTTCGGCAAACAGCGTCTTCGTGGCCTTGTTCACGCCCACGTCGGTGGCCTGGGCCGACAGCACCACGGCCACCAGCAGCTCGAACGGCGAGCGGTAGGAAAGCTCCGTGGTGGGGCGCGGATTCGACCGGCTCAGCCGCCGGAAGATCTCCGCTCGCTTTTCGGCGTTCAGCGCTTGGCCGTAACCAGGCCCGGCTGGCTCTCGTAGAACTCGGACAGCTCGTTCAACTGCTCTTCGGTGAGCATGTTGAGGAAGGCGTTCATCGAAATGTCGCTGCGTTCGCCTTCCAGGTACTGGCGGATGGTCTCGTTCAGATAGTCGGCATGCTGGCCGGCCAGGTGCGGAAACTCGGTCGTGATGCTCACGCCGTTGACGCCGTGGCAGGACACGCAGTAGATCCCGGATTCGGGCGGCTCGACTTCCACATTCGCTTCAACGGTGGCCTCCCCCCCGAAGTACGCGCCGATGTCCCTGAGTTCCTGTTCGGTCAGGTCGGCGGCCTGGGCGTGCATCCCGTCGTGCACGCGGTCGTCGCCGGCGTAGCCCTGCAGCGCCTTGACGATGTAGTTGGGGTTCTGCCCGCCCAACCGCGGCACGTGGTAGGGCGGATAGGTGGTCATGTTGCCTTCGATGCCGTGGCAGCCGAGGCAGGGCTCGGCCAGTATGCGCCCGCGTTCCGGGTCGCCCGCCGTCGGGTCGTCCTGGGCCAGCAGTTGCGAAGACAGGGCCGCCGTCACCAGGAAGGCCGCCAGTTGCAGTTTGTTTCTCATGCGCACAAAGCCTCTGCTACAGCACGTAAACGAAGATGAACAGGCACACCCACACCACGTCAACGAAGTGCCAGTACCAGGACACGGCCTGGAAGCCGAAATGCTCGTTGGGCGTGAAATGCCCTCGCAGGATGCGGATGTAGGTAACGACCAGCATGATCACGCCCAGCGTGACGTGCGCGCCGTGGAATCCGGTCAGCATGAAGAACGTGGAGCCGTAGATCCCGGTGCTGAGCCTGAGGTCGAGGTCCTGGTACGCGTGCACGTATTCGTAGGCCTGCACGTACAGGAACACGGCGCCCAGAACGATCGTCAGCAGGGTGCCGATGTTCAGCAGCCTGCGGTTGTTGCTCTTCAGCGCGTGATGCGCGATCGTGATCGTGACGCTGGACGTGAGCAGCAGGGCCGTGTTCAGAAGCGGCAGGCCGCTCCAGCCGATGGTCTGGAAGCCGCCTTCCGCGTCGCCGCCGATCTCGCCCGGTCCGTTGGTGGGCCATTCCGACTCGAAGCCGGACCACAGCAGGCTGTTGGTGGCCTCGCCGATGCCGTCGCCGCCCAGCCAGGGCACGGCCAGCATGCGGGCGTAGAACAGCGCTCCGAAAAAGCCGACGAAGAACATGACTTCGGAGAAGATGAACCACGCCATTCCCTGGCGGAACGAGCGGTCAACCCAGTCGCTGTAGAGACCGGCGATGTTCTCCCTGATCACGGTCCCGAACCAGCCGAACATCATGAACGTGAGTCCGGCCAGGCCCAGCAGCAGCACGGTCCTTCCGGCGTCCGAGCCGTTCAGCCACAGCGCTCCCCCGAGCGCCATGGCGAACATGGACACCGAGGCCACGATGGGCCAGGGACTGCCATGCGGTACGAAATAGTCCGATTTCGTGTCGGCCATCAACTTCCTCCTAAACCGGGTTCGGCGGTAAACAGGGTGTAGGCCAGCGTCACGGTCTCGACGTGCGCCGGCAGTTCGGAATCAATCGTGAAGCGCATCGGCAGCTCGCGCCGCTCGCCGGCCGCGAACGCCTGCTCCTCGAAGCAGAAGCAGACCTGCTTGGAAACGTGGCTCACCGCCTCCAGCGGCCTCACGCTGGGCCGGGTAACGGAAATGACGTCATGCGGAAGCAGGTTCTCGGCGTAGAACACGGTCTCGGCCGTGCGTCCGGGCGTGACCTCGATGCTGAGGTCGCCGGGCTGGAACTCCCAGGCCGCCGGGTTCATCGTATTGGTCAGAAATTCCACGGTGACCGTGCGGTTCTCGTCGATCTCCGAGGCGACGGCTGTTCCGGCGGGCTGCGTCGCCCGCGTGAGCCGCTCCGAGTCCAGTCCGGTGAGCTCGCAGAAGACCTCGTACAGCGGCGTCAGCAGGAACGCGAAGGCGAACATGCCCGCCACCGCGCCGCCCAGCGTCAGCACCAGGCGCCGGTTGCCGGTTTTCGTTCGCGCCGGCTTCACGCGCCGCTCCTTATCCACTGCGCCAGGATGAAGCCGCCGTAGAACGCCATCGCCAGCAGAACCAGCAGTGCGGCGTGGATGCCTCTTCGGGACTTCTGGAACATGGGCCTGCCGGGAACCGCCTGGCTATACCTTGGGCGCCGTCTCAAACGTGTGGTACGGCGCCGGCGAGGGCACGGTCCATTCCAGCCCCTCCGGCTCGTCCCAGACCTTGGTGCTGGCCGGCTCGCCGCCCTTGACGCACTTGACCAGCATCCAGACGAACAAGAGTTGCGAGAGGCCGAAACCGAACGCGCCTACGGTCGAGATCATGTTGAACTCGGTGAACTGCACGGAGTAGTCCGGGATCCGTCGCGGCATGCTGGCCAGGCCCAGGAAGTGCTGCGGGAAGAACAGGATGTTGACGAAGATCGTCGACAGCCAGAAGTGCCACTTGCCCAGCGTCTCGTTGTACATGTGGCCGGTCCACTTGGGCAGCCAGTAATAGACCCCGGCAATCACGCCGAATATGGCGCCCGGCACCAGCACGTAGTGGAAATGCGCCACGACGAAGTAGGTGTCGTGGTACTCGATGTCCGCGGGCACCAGCGCCAGCATCAGTCCGGAGAACCCGCCGATCGTGAACAGGATCACGAACGCGATCGCGAACAGCATCGGCGTCTCGAAACTGATCGAGCCGCGCCACATCGTCGCCAGCCAGTTGAATATCTTCACCCCGGTAGGCACCGCGATGAACATGGTCGTGATCATGAAGAACAGCATTCCGGCCGCCGGCATGCCCACCGTGAACATGTGGTGCGCCCAGACGACGTAGGACAAAAACGCGATCGCCGAAGTCGCGATCACCATCGACACGTAGCCGAACAGCGGCTTGCGCGAGAACGTCGGAATGACCTGCGAAATGATCCCGAAGGCGGGCAGGATCAGGATATAGACCTCGGGATGCCCGAAGAACCAGAAGATGTGCTGGAACATCACCGGGTCGCCGCCGCCGGCCGCCAGGAAGAAGCTGGTGTCGAAATAGCGGTCGGTGAGCAGCATCGTGATGGCGCCGGCCAGCACCGGCATCGCGCCGATCAGCAGGTAGGCGGTGATCAGCCAGGTCCAGACGAACAGCGGCATCTTCATGAAGCCCATACCCGGCGCGCGCATGTTGGTGATGGTCACGATGATGTTGATCGCGCCCAGGATCGAGGACGCGCCCAGCATGTGCAGCGAGAACACCACGAAGGGGAAGGCGTCGCCGGTCTGCAGGATCAGCGGCGGATACAGCGTCCAGCCGCCCGCCGGCGCCCCGCCCGGCATGAAAAGCGTGGCCAGCAGCAGCAAAAAGGCCGGCGGCAGGATCCAGAAGCTCCAGTTGTTCATGCGCGGCAGCGCCATGTCCGGCGCGCCCACCATCAGCGGGATCTGCCAGTTGGCCAGGCCCACGAACGCCGGCATCAGCGCGCCGAAGATCATCACCAGCGCGTGCATCGTGGTCATCTGGTTGAAGAAGTGCGGGTCCACCAGTTGCAGGCCAGGCTGGAACAGCTCGGTGCGGATGATCAGCGCCATCGTGCCGCCCACCAGGAACATGATCAGGCTGAACACCAGGTACAGCGTGCCGATGTCCTTGTGATTGGTGGTGGTCAGCCACCGCCACATTCCCGAGGCGTGCGGGCCGTCGTGATGTTCTTCGTGTGTCGTATCGCTCATATTCGATTACCCCGGGTTATCGGGAGGATGCGCCGCCGGCTGCGGCGGGCATTGTCTGACTCATTGCGGCTTCGGGTTCTTCGAGCGCTTCGGGCTCGGCCGGCGCCGTCAGCCCGGCCACCCATGCGTCATATTCGTCCTGCGGCAGGACCTCCACGACGATGGGCATGAACCCGTGTCCGCGCCCGCACAGCTCCGCGCACTGGCCGCGGAAGGTGCCCGTCTGCTCGGCCTTGAACCAGGTCTCGTTGATCGTTCCCGGCACCGCGTCGCGCTTGACGTAGAACTCCGGCACCCACCAGGCGTGGATGACGTCGTTGGAGGTGAGTTGCAGCTTTACCTTCTTGCCCACCGGCACGACCATCGGCTTGTCGACGTCGCGCAGGTAGTGTTCGTGCAATTCAAGGCCCGCGCCCACCATCGACGCAGCGTTGCTGGCGTCGTCGATGTTGCTGAAGAAGCTGATGCCGTGGTCCAGGTACTCGTAGCGCCATTTCCACTGGTATCCGGTGACCTTGATCCTGAGATCGGCCGCCTGGGTGTCCTCCATTTCGATGAGCACCCGGGCGGTGGGGATGGCCAGGCCGACCAGGATCAGGACCGGGATCACGGTCCAGACGATCTCGGCCTTGGTGCTGTGGCTGAACTTCGCCGCCTGCGCGCCCTGCGACTTGCGGAACTTGACCAGCGAATAGCCGAGCACGCCGAACACGACGATGCCGATGATGGTGCAAATGATCAGGGCCAGGTGATGCAGGCCCCGCACCTTGTTTCCGAGTTCCGTGGCGCTGGCGGGAAAGTCCAGGGCCCAATCCGCGGCCGCCGGTGTGGCGATGGCCAGCGCGGCCGAGGCGATTCCGATAAACAGCCAGCGGCCGTGTGCCTTGCTGCGATACATCAAACAGTTGCTCCTTACTACTTGCTGCCTTCTACTTTTGCGCGGTAACCGGCACGCGCGTCAATTCGCGCAGACGCCGGCACAACGATTGCCTTTCTTCCTCCGTGAGACAGGCGGCGAGCTCGCAAGACGCGTCGCCGGCTCCCAAAAAAAGGCGCCCAGGCAAGGCAGGACTCGCGCCCGGTTCGATCCAGGCCCGGGTCCAGGGCCGGGGGAATTCTACCCGTTCCTGACGGCCCGCATAACCCCTGCGCACGCGCACGTAGCGTCGGCCGAATCGGACGGTTTCGCGATAGCGTCCGCGATGCACGGTTATGGCCAACGCGATGCCCAGAATCGCCAGTTCCAGGCCGGCGAACGGCAGGATCAGCCAGTAGCCGCGAAGCGCCCAGGCCACCGCCACGCCCAGCACCGGAAGCGTCATCGCGACGAACAGCCAGAAAGCGCCGCGGCCGGTGAAATTGCAGTTGGGGCGGATTACGATTCGAGGAGCGGAATCACCATTCTTCATGGAGCCCCAATTCTACCTGGGAGCGCCTGGGAGCGAAGGCGTCTCGCCTTCGCGGAGGGCGGGACGCCCTCCCTCCCGGGACGCCTTCGCCCCCAGGATGCACTATCCTTGCGGCCCCTCCTACCAACGAAGAACGAACATGAAACTGCGTATTGCCCTTGTATTGCTGCTGCTGACGCCCGCGCTCGAGGCCGGCAAGCCCCACCTCGCGCCCGAGGACGTGTTTTCGCTCGCCTACGCCAGCGATCCGCAGGTGAGTCCCGACGGCTCCTTCGTGGTCTATACCCGCAACTTCATGGACATCATGGAGGATCGGCGCCGCTCCAACCTGTGGCGCATCGACATCGACGGCACAAACGCACGGCCGCTCACGACCGGCGCGGTGAACGACAGGGGCGCACGGATCGCGCCGGACAACGATCGCGTGGCCTATCTGTCCAGCGACGGCCGCGGCGTTCAGGTGTTCGTGCGCTGGATGTCCAGCGGCGAGACGCTGCAGGTCACGAGGCTGGACCGGGCGCCGCGCAATCTCGCCTGGTCGCCGGACGGCCGCTGGCTGGCGTTCGCCCTGCTGGTGCCTTCCAAGCCGCCCACGATGGGCTCGCTGCCGGCCAAGCCCCGGGGCGCGAACTGGGCCAGGCCGCCGGAAGTGGTGCAGCGCGCCGTGTTCCGCGCCGACGGGGCAGGGCGCCTGCCGTACGGCTACACGCACCTGTTCGTGGTCTCCGCCGAGGGCGGCGCACCCAGGCAACTGACCTCGGGCGACTACAACCACGGCGGTTCGATCGCCTGGTCGCCCGACAGCGCAAGCCTCTATTTCTCGGGCAACCGCAACGAGGACGCCGAACTCAACCCGTCCAACTCGGAGATCTACCGGGTCGGCCTGGACGGGGGCGACGTCGAGGCCGTGACCGACCGCGACGGCCCGGACAGTTCGGTGGCCGTTTCGCCCGACGGGAAGATGCTGGCCTGGACCGGCTATGACGACCGCGTTCGCAGCTACCAGATCACGAACCTGTACGTGATGAACAGCGACGGCAGCGAGCGCCGCCAACTTTTGCCGGACCTCGACCGCGAAGTGTCGCGCCCGCACTGGTCCGCCGACGGCGAGGGCCTTTATTTCGCCTACGAAGACCAGGGTATGACCCGGCTGGCCCATGTGGACCTGCGCGGCAGGCTCACCAACGTGACGGACGAGCTGAGCGGCCTGGCGCTGACCCGCCCGTACACCGGCGCGCAGTTTTCGGTGGGCGGCAACGACACCTACGCGATTACGCGCGGCGACGCCCTCTCGCCCGCCGATATCGCGGTCGGCCGCGGCACGGACGAGCCGCGCCGGCTGACCCGCCTGAACGCGAACCTGCTCGACTATCGCGAACTGGGGCAGGTCGAGGAGTTCTGGTACCCGTCCAGCTTCGACGGCAAGGACATCCAGGCCTGGGTGGTCTGGCCGCCGGGCTTCGATCCGGCGAAGAAATACCCGCTGCTGCTTGAAATCCACGGCGGCCCCCACGCCGCCTACGGCCCGCATTTCTCCGTGGAAGTGCAGCTCTTCGCCGCCGCCGGCTACGTCGTGGTCTATGCGAACCCCAGGGGCAGTTCGAGTTACGGGGACGCCTTCGGCGGCTACATCCACCACAACTATCCCAGCGAGGACTACGACGACCTGATGTCGGCGGTGGACGCGATCATCGATCGGGGCTCCATCGACTCCGACCGGCTTTACGTGACGGGCGGAAGCGGCGGCGGCGTGCTGACGGCCTGGATCGTGGGCAAGAACGACCGCTTCGCGGCCGCGGTGGTGGCCAAGCCCGTGATCAACTGGATCAGCTTCGCCCTGAGCGCCGACTACGCGCCGGTGTTCTCCAAGTACTGGTTCCCGGCGCTGCCCTGGGACGACCCCATGGGCTACTGGGAGCGCTCGCCGCTGTCCCTGGCGGGCCGGGTGTCAACGCCCACGATGCTGCTGACCGGCGAAGAGGACTGGCGCACGCCGATGTGGGAATCGGAGCAGTACTACCAGGCGCTGAAGCTGCGCGGCGTGGAAACCGCCCTGGTTCGGCTGCCGGGCGCCTCGCACAGCATGGCCGCGCGGCCCAGCCAGCTATTGGCCAAGGTCAGCGCGATCCTGGAGTGGTTCAAGCGCCACGACGGCGCCAGCGAATCGGACGAGTAGGCCCTCACTCCCAGGGCAGCTTGTCGGGATCGACATTGCCGCCGGACAGGATGATCCCGACGCGCCGGCCCTGAAATTCGTCGGGCTGCGCCAGCAGCGCGGCCACCGCGACGGCGGCCGACGGCTCGATAACCAGCTTCAGGCGCTTCCATACCAACCGCATCGCGTCCACGATCGATTCTTCGCCGACCGTGACGATTCCGGTCGCGTGTTCCCGGATGATCGGAAACGTGAGTTTCCCCAGCGTGGTCAGAAGTCCGTCCGCAATCGACCTTTTACCGGTGGAAGGCATGATTCGGCCGGATTGCAGCGACTGCCAGGCATCGTTTACGTTGCGCGGCTCCGCCCCGAACACCCGCGCAGCCGGGCGCAGGCTCCTGACCGCCAGAGCCGTGCCGCTCAGCAGTCCGCCGCCGCCCACCGGTGCGATCACCGCGTCGATATCGCGAACCTCCTCGAAGAGCTCCAGGGTGGCGGTTCCCTGACCGGCGATGACCCGGGGATCGTCGAACGGGTGAATGATCACGGCCTTCGTCGTCGCGGCGACCCTCGCCAGCGCTTCGTCGCGCGCCTGCGGCGTCGGCTCGCAATAGACGATCCTGGCGCCATGGCCAGCCACGGCCCGCTTCTTGGTCTCCAGCGCATTCCTGGGCATGACGACCGTGACGGGGATGCCCCGCAAGCGGGCGGCCCTGGCCAGCGCGGCCCCGTGGTTGCCCGACGACTGCGTTGCCACACCGCGCAGGGCCTCTTCGTCGGACAGGGAAAAGACCGCGTTGGTGGTGCCGCGCGCCTTGAACGCGCCGGCTTTCTGCAGGTTCTCGCACTTGAAGAAGACTTCGGCGCCCGAGGCTTCGTTGACCGCGTTGCTGGTCAACACGGGCGTTCGACGAACATACGGCCCGATGCGCTCGGCGGCGCGCCGAATTTGCTCTATGGAAGGAATGTCATTGCGGGGACGCACTTCCTGAAAATTGTATGTTTCGCCGGCCCACACGCTTTGCATTGGGCGCGGCATTTGGTACAGTTCGCGCCTGTTGCCCGAAGTGCCCGACAACTGCTGTCCGACGATGAAAAGAATCCTGCTGATCTGCCTGCTGACCTGCGTCGCCCCGCTTGCTTCGTCCGCCGACGAGCCGGACCTTGAGCGCGGCGCGCAGTTGTATTTCTTCTGCGGCACCTGCCACGGCCAGGCGGGCGAGGGCAACGCGCTGCTCAACACGCCGGCGGCCGGCAAGCAGGACACCTGGTACATCGAGCGGCAAATGGTCAATTACCGCGCCAATTTGCGCGGCTACTGGGGTCCGCTGGAAGACATCTACGGCAACCAGATGAAGAACATGGCCATCGCGCAGGTGCCGGACGAGCAGGCAATCATCGACATGGCGGCCTTCATGCATTCGCTGGAGCCGCCGACGCTGCCCGTAACCGTGGACGGCGACCCGGAGGAAGGCCGCAAGATCTACGAGGAAACCTGCATCGCCTGTCACGGACCGAACGGCGAAGGCTCGACGCTGCTGGGCTCGCCGCGGATTTCCAACCAGTTCGACTGGTATCTGCTGCGGCAGCTCGACGACTTCCTGAGCGGCGCGCGCGGTCAGCAGCGTGATGACATCTACGGGACGCAGATGCGCTACATGGCGCAGGTGCTTGATACCGAGCAGAAGCGCAAGGACGTGATCTCCTACATCGCCACCTTCCAGTTCACGGACCAGCTCGACTAGAGGAGGGAGGGCGTCCCGCCCTCCCACAAACGCTTACGCCGTTTTCACGCTTCGCGTGGTGAGGACGAGACGTCCTCACTCCCAAGGCTTTCGGCGATGAAGTGGGCGGCGGCCAGGTCCTGGGCCACGTTGCCGAGGCTTGTGTAGAGCGTAATCTCGTCTTCGCTGCGGCGTCCCTCGATCGCGCCGTCGATCACCGCGCCGATTTCGCCGGCCAGGTTGCCTTCGCTCAGAAATCCTTCCTCGATCGCCAGCAGGATGTCGCCGGCTTCCTTCATCGCGAAGTCCGTGATTTCCGTGAATACGCGCGCGAGGCCCATGGACTCGCCATCGGCCTCGCGGGTTGAGGGCGAGTGCGATCCCACCAGGTTGACGTGACAGCCTGCCGCCAGCCGGCGGCCTTCGATGATCGGTTCGCTCGCGGCGCTCACGGCGCAGACGAGGTCCGCGCCGTCTATAGCCTCGCGCGTCGTTTCGACGGCGCTCACCGCCACGTCGCCGTCCCCATGCGCGTCGGCGAAGCGCCCGGCCTTCTCAACGCTCGGCCCCCACACGCGAACTTCGCGCACCGGGCGCACGCAGCGCATCGCTTCCAGATGCGTTTCCGCCTGCACGCCGTAACCAAGAAGCGCCAGCACAGAAGCGTCTTCGCGGGCCAGCGCGCGGGTGGCGGCCCCGCTGGCCGCGGCCGTTCGAATCGCGGTCACCGAGGCGCCTTCAACGAGCGCTGCCGGGGTGCCGGTTTCGCGGTCGAACACCACGATGCAGCCCTGGATCATGGGCAATCCACGGGCGGGATTGTCCGCGTAGAGGCTTATGAGCTTGGCGCCGAACGCGGAAGGTGTGTCGCCCGGCATGATCCCCATGCCGGCCTTGCCGCCCGCGACCGGGACGAACGAGCGCAGCGGCGGCGTGATTTCGCCCCGGCTGATTGCCGCCTGCGTGTCCGCCATCAGGTCGATGCACGCGTCCATCCGCAGGACGCGCCGCACGGTGTCGGCATCGAACCAGGGAACGTCCGTCATTCCGCTTCGGCGTCGGGCGCCTTGCCGAGGTACAGCGACGGCCCGTACACCTGCGTGCCGTCAACGTCGATCCGGACCCGGTAGCGTCCCGGTTCCGGGAACGTCACGTCTTCCAGCGGCAGGTTGAGTTGCGTGCGCGGCGGAGCCGCGGATCCGGGCGACTCGGCGACCTCGCTGAAGCCCTGGATCGTGAACACGACCTTGTCGCCGGGATCCAGCAACTCGATCAGGAACGGAACCCTCCCCCGTTCGCCGTCGTTCCAGCTCACCAGCCCGGCAAGACGCATGCGCGGCTGGCGCGCGGGAAACGACGGCGCGCGAAGCTCGTCGAAGATGCCCCGGATCTCGAGTTGCCCGGAGTCGTCCGAACCGGCCCGGTGGCAGAAGAAAAGTGCGCACTCCATGTGTGCAGTGTACCTACCATTCGGCGTAAAATACGCGGGTTGAGACGCGCGTATCTTGTATCAATTCGTGGAATCGGATACCTTTCGCGCCGGTTTGCCAGAGAAGCAGAGGAACAGTATGAAGCGCTTTGCCTGTTTGATGATCAGCGCCGCCGCCATGGTCGCGGCGGGAACCGCTTTCGCCGCCGGCGACGCGGCCCGCGGTGAGGCCGAATTCGAGGTCTGCGCCGTGTGCCACGGCGAGCAGGGCGAGGGCTTTGAGAAGTACGGCGCCCCGAGGATCGGCGGCCAGGAAGACTGGTACATCGTGACCAGCCTGAAGAACTTCCGCGCCGGCCTGCGCGCCGTCGATAACTGCGACGTGGCCGACGTGGCCGGCACGCTGGAGCGGGCCAAGGCCTCTTCGCCCGACTACGCCGAGATCGAGGCCGAACTGGCGACCCATTTCGAGGGCGGACTGCCCTCCGGCGGCGCCTGCAGCCAGGCGGCGAACGACGTTTACGGTCCGCTGATGCGCGCCATCGCACTGACGCTGGCCGACGACCAGGCCGTCGAGGACCTGGCCGCCTACGCCACCACGCTGGCGCCGCCGAAGCCGGCCGACACGATCCAGGGTGACGCCACCGCGGGCACGATGGGCTACGCCACCTGCATCGCCTGCCACGGTCCGGCCGGCGAGGGCAACCAGGCGCTGAACGCGCCCGCCGTCGCATGGCAGCACGACTGGTACACGGTGCGGCAGATGGAGCACTACATCTCGGGCATTCGCGGCAGCGACCCGCGCAACATCTTCGATACGCAGATGCGTCCGATGGCGATGGTGCTGCCCACGCCGGAGCAGATCCGCAACGTAACCGCCTACATCAACACCTTCCCCAAGCCCTGAGTCGGTAGGGATTAAGCCGGCCTGCTTTTACGGGCAGGCGGTCGGTTGGGGTAAGGCTCAGGAGGCCTTTTTGAACGGCGTGTGTTCGCCGGCGATTTCGACGTAGCGCGCCACCTGTTCGCGCTCGCTGGCGAGGTAGCCGCTCAGCGCGTCGGCGAAACCTTCATGGCGCACCCAGTGCGTCGAATATGACGTGACCGGCATGAAGCCGCGCGCCAGCTTGTGCTCGCCCTGCACTCCGGGATCGAACAGCGTCAGCCCTTCGCGGATGCAGTATTCGATGCCCTGGTAGTAGCAGGTCTCGAAGTGCAGGCTGTGGTAGTAGCCACGGCTGCCCCAGTAGCGCCCGTAGAGTGCCGTGTCGCTGCGGAAACAGATCGCCAGCGCGACGGCCTCGCCATCGAGCCGCGCCAGGAACACGACCAGCGATTCGGGCATCTCGCGCGTGACTTGCTCGAAGAACCGGTGGTTCAGGTACGGATACTGGCCGCGCTTGAGGTAGCTGGCGGCGTAAAGCGGATACAGCGTCTCCCAGACTTCCGGCGTGAGCGCATCGCCGCTTAGCGTCTCAAAGAGGATCCCGGCTTCCTTCACGCGCCGCCGCTCGCGGTTGACCTTCTTGCGCTTGGCCGAGCTGAAGGTCTTCAGATAGTCCGAAAAATCGGCGTAACCGTCGTCCTGCCAATGGAACTGGCAGTCGGTGCGCAGCATCATGCCCTTTTCCTTCATCCACCCGGCGTCCTCGGGAGTGGGGAACAGGCAGTGCAGCGAACTGGCCTCCAGGCGATGGGCCAGCTCCACGGCGCCGGCCAGCAGCAGGGCAGGGGCCTCGGCGCCGTCTGCGGCGGATTCCGCGCCCGCACAGATCCAGCGCGGCCCGGCCACCGGCGTAAACGGAATGGCGTTGAGCAATTTGGGGTAGTAGTCGTGACCGGCGCGCTGATAGGCGGACGCCCAGGCCCAGTCGAACACGAACTCGCCCCGCGAGTGGCTCTTCAGATACAGCGGCATGGCGCCGACCGTCGTTTCCTGGTCGTCCTGCAGCAACAGATGACAGGGCTGCCAGCCTGTTTCCGCGGAAACACACCCGGACACTTCCAGCGCGTTCAGGAACTCATGGCGTAGAAACGGATGCGAGCCCCCGGCCAGCGCATTCCATTCGCCCGCCGCGACCTCGCTGACGTTGTCGAGCACCCGTATCCGCATGCGCTATAGGTTACCTGCGAGAGAGGGCGTCCCCCTGGGAGCGAGGGCATGTCCCTCGCAGCGTCCCGCCCTCAACCTGGGGACGAGGCCGTCCCGGCCTCGGGGAGGGCGAGACGCCCTCCCTCCTAAAGCGGATTCGCGTCGCAGAACTTCTCGGCGTCGAGCGCGGCCATGCACCCGGTGCCCGCGGAAGTGATCGCCTGGCGATAGACCGAATCGGCCACGTCGCCGGCCGCGAACACGCCGGGCACGCTCGTGGCCGTGAAGCCGCCCGAAATGCCGCCGCGCGTGATCAGGTAGCCGTCCTTGTGCTTGAGCGAGTCCACGAACAAGCCCGTGGCGGGATCGTGACCGATCGCGATGAACACGCCGTTCACCTCCAGTTCCTCGGTCACGCCGTCTTCCTTCGTGCTCCTGATCCTCGCGCCGGTCACCTGGTCGCCGTCGCCGAGGACTTCCTCCAGCACCCGGTCCCAGCGAATGTCGATCGGACCGTCCGGCCCGGCGCGCTCGAACAGCTGCTGCTGCATCATCTTCTCGGCCCGCAGCGCGTCGCGGCGATGGATCAGCGTCACGCGCGAGCAGATGTTCGAAAGATAAAGCGCCTCTTCAACGGCAGTATTTCCGCCGCCGACCACAACCACAGGCCGGTCCCGGAAAAAGAAGCCGTCACAGGTGGCGCAGGCCGACACGCCCTTGCCCAGGTAGCTCTGCTCGCTCTCCAGTCCCAGGTAGCGCGCCGTGGCGCCGGTGGCGATGATCAGCGACTCGGCACGGTATTCGTCCAGGCCGCCCTTCAAAGTGAACGGCCGCTGCGACAAATCCACGTCTTCGATATGGTCGTAGATCACCTCGGTGCCCAGCCGCTCGGCGTGCTCGCGCAACTCGTCCATCAACTGCGGCCCGAGCAGGCCTTCGCGGCCTCCGGGCCAGTTGTCGACGTCGGTCGTGGTCATCAACTGGCCGCCCGGCTCGCTGCCCGTGATCAGCACCGGCGACATGTTGGCGCGGGCTCCGTAAACGGCCGCGGAATAGCCGGCGGGACCGGATCCCAGAATGATCAGTCGGGCGACGGAATTCGGCACGGCGGCAAGTTTATCCGGGTTTCTATTGGGACACTACCGGAATAAGATTAGCCGCCAAGTGAAGGCTAAGGAACGAACCTGGTTGGAGCGCGCGTTGCGCGAAGGCGGATTGTGGCTCTGCCTGGGTTTGGGACTGCTGATGTTCGCGGCCCTGATCAGCCATGTTCCGGACGCCGCGGAAGCCGGCCTTGGGGGCTCCAACCTGGTCGGCATCGCCGGCGCGGCCTTCGCGGGCCTGGCCTTCGCCCTGGCCGGCAGCGCCTCCTACCTGTTTCCCGCCGCCGTGATCGGTTTCAGCGCCTGGTACCTCGCGCCTTCGAGGGCGCGCGACGACTGGTCCTGGCCGGACGCCGGCGTGCGCGCCGCTGGGCTGGTGCTGGTGGTGGTTTGCGGATGCGGCCTGCTGGAAATCTCCGCGCGCGGAGGGCTCGGCGGAGGCGACATTGGCATCTGGCTCGACGACATCCTGGCGCCGGTGCTGGGCGACATGGGCGCCTGGGTGGTCCTGCTGGCGCTGTGGATGACCGGCATCACGCTGGTGACCGGCCTTTCCTGGGTGGGCCTGACGCAGGCCACCGGTCACCTGACGCTGCGCGGCCTCGTTTGGCTGTGGGACGGCGTGTACGCGGGCCTCGTCGCGCTGTTTTCGCTGGTCGGCCGCCGCGAGCCCTCGAAGGTCCGCAAACCGCGCAGGACGAAGATCGCCGGCCCGGCACGCAGGCGGCGCGCCGCTACCGAACCCAAGCGGCCGCGAAAGATCGAGCCGGACATGCCCGTGAAGCCTGCAACCGGCGGGGACCTGCCGTCGCTCAGCCTGCTGTCCGATCCGCCGCCGGAAACTTCCTTGCAGTCCGAAAGCGTCTTGCGCGACCAGGCCCGGCGCCTGGAGGAGAAGCTGCAGGAATTCGGCGTGGGCGCCACCGTGGTAGCCGTTTCGCCCGGCCCGGTCGTGACGCTGTTCGAAGTGCAGCCGGCCGCGGGCATCCGCGCCAGCCGCATCACCAGCCTCGCCAGCGACCTGGCGCGCTCGCTGATGGCGCACAGCGTGCGCGTGGTCGAGTCCATGCCGGGCAAGTCCACCGTGGGTCTGGAGATCGCCAACAACGAACGGATGCTGGTCACGCTGGGCGAAATCCTCCGCTCGCGCACCTACGCCCGAGCGAATTCAAACCTCACGCTGGGGCTGGGCAAGGACATCGCCGGCAACCCGGTCGTGGACGACCTGCAGAAGATGCCGCACCTGCTGGTGGCCGGCGCCACCGGCTCGGGCAAGTCGGTGGCGATAAACGCCATGGTCCTGAGCCTGCTCTACAAGTCCTCGCCCGAAGAAGTGCGGATGATCATGATCGACCCCAAGATGCTGGAGCTCTCGGTTTACGAGGGTATCCCGCACCTGCTGTGCCCGGTGGTCACCGATGTCAGCGAGGCGGCCAATGCGCTGCGCTGGTGCGTGGCCGAGATGGACCGCCGCTACCGGCTGATGTCCTGGGTGAAGACGCGCAGCGTGGAGGGCTTCAACAACCGCCTGGAAGTCGCCCGGGAGTCGGGCGAGCCGTTGCGCGGGCCGCCCGAGGGCGGCGAGGAAGACCCCGGGCCCGGCCCCGAACTGGAGCCGCTGCCCCGCATCGTGGTCGTGATCGACGAGCTGGCCGACCTGATGATGGTGGTCGGCAAAAAACTTGAGACGCTGATCGCGCGCCTCACGCAGAAGGCCCGCGCCGCCGGCCTGCACCTGATCGTGGCCACGCAGCGCCCGTCGGTCGACGTGATTACCGGGCTAATCAAGGCGAATATCCCGGCGCGGATCGGATTCCGCGTGGCCTCCCAGGTCGATTCGCGCACCATCCTCGACCAGGTGGGCGCCGAGACGCTGCTGGGCAAGGGCGACATGCTCTACCTCCCGCCCGGCTCCGGCGACCTGCTGCGCGTGCACGGCGCGTTCGTCGAGGACGCCGAAGTGCTGAAAGTGGTCGCCGAACTGAAGCGCACCGGCGGCCCCAGCTACGACGACCAGGTCACGCAGGGCCCGGTGGAAGCGGAAGAGGCTGAGCCCGGCGCCGACGGCGGCGAAGTCGACGAACTCTACCCACAGGCAAAGGAAATCGTCACCGAGACCGGCCGCGCCTCGATCTCCTACGTCCAGCGACGCTTGCGCGTAGGCTACAACCGCGCCGCCCGCCTCATTGAGGAGTTGGAGCGCGCCGGCGTAGTCTCCGCCCCCGACGGCCGCGGCGAACGCCGCGTAGTCGGAGGTACTGAATAGTGCCTGGGAGGGAGGGCGTCCCGCCCTCCGCGAAGGCGAGTACGCCTTCGCATCCAGGTGTACGCACCACGCTGATCGCCCTCGCGCTCTTCTTCCAGGCACCCCCCACCCTCTCCCAGGAAGCCGACACCCCCCTCACCCGTTTCTTCCAATCCACCCAACACCTCCAGGCCGACTTCACCCAACTCGAATACGACGGCGACGGCGTCTTCCAGAAGGAAAGCACCGGCCGCCTCTATCTCTCCCGCCCGGGCCGCTTCCGCCTCGACTACCTGGAACCCGACGAACTGATGATCTGGGCCGACGGCGAGAACCTCTCGATGTTCGACAAGGAACTGGAGCAGGTCACCGTCTACACGCAGACCGAACAGCTCCGCGAATCCGCCGCCGCGCTGCTGGCCGGCGACGCATCGGTCCTGGAAAACTACGAAGTCAAAGAGGCCGAATTCGACGACGGCCTGCAATGGTTCGACCTGACCGGAGCCGACGCGGAGGAGGGCGACCTGCGCCTTGCCCTGCGGGGCAGCGTGCCCGCGGTGCTCGAGTTCGCCGACGACCTCGGCAGCCGCGTGCGCATGCTGCTGTTCAGCCTGGACCTCGACAGCGAACTTGACGACGACGTTTTTGCCCCGACAATTCCGCCCGGCGTGGACATTTTCGAGGCGGCCGAATCGTGATCGATCCCAAACTACTGCGCGAGCAGCCCGAAGCCGTGGCGCGCAACCTGGCGCGGCGCGACGCCACCTTCGACACCGCCGCCTACGCGGAACTGGAAGCGCGCCGCAAGAAGTGGCAGGTGCGCGTGGAGCAACTGCGCGCGGACCGCAACAAACTCTCGAAACAGATCGGCGTGGCCGCCCGCGAAGGCGGCGACGTGGACGCGCTGAAGCGTGAAGTCGAGAAGGCCACGTACGGCCTGAGCGACGCCGGCGGCGAACTCAAGTCCGTCCAGTCCAGTCTGCGCAAGATCGAGCTCGACCTGCCCAACCTGCTCGACGAAGCCGTTCCGGACGGCAAAGACGAAAGCGCCAACCGCGAACTCAAGCGCTGGGGCGAACCCCGTCCCGCCGGCGACGGCGTGCAAGACCACGTGGCCCTCGGCGAAGCGCTGGGCCAGATGGACTTCGGCGCCGCCGCGCGCCTGGCCGGCGCGCGCTACACCGTCCTGACCGGCGAACTCGCGATCATGCACCGCGCCCTGATCCAGTTCATGCTGGACCTGCACGTGCGCGAACACGGCTACACCGAAGCCTACGTCCCCTTCATCGTCAACCCCGAGTCATTGATCGGCACCGGCCAGCTACCCAAGTTCGAGCAGGACCTCTTCGGCATCGAAAGCGAACGCTCCGGCTACCTGGTCCCCACCGGCGAAGTCCCGCTCACCAACCTGGTCGCCGGCCAGACCGTCGCCGAAGCCGAACTGCCGCTCAAGTTCACCGCGCACACGCCCTGTTTCCGGTCCGAGGCCGGCGCCTACGGCAAGGACACCCGCGGCATGCTCCGCCAGCACCAGTTCGAGAAGGTCGAGCTGGTGCAGATCACGCACCCCGATCACTCCGACGACGCCCTGGAAGAGCTGACCCGGCACGCCGAAATCGTGCTGGAGCGCCTGGAATTGCCGTACCGCAGGGTGGTCCTGTCGTCCGGCGACACCGGCTTTTCGTCCGCCATCACCTACGACCTCGAAGTCTGGCTCCCCGGCCAGGACCTCTATCGCGAAATCTCGTCGTGCAGCAACTGCCGGGACTTCCAGGCCCGGCGCATGGGCGCGCGCTGGAAGGGCAGGGATGCGCGCGGCTTCGTCCACACCTTAAACGGCTCCGGCGTCGCCGCCGGCCGCGCCCTCATCGCCGTGATCGAGAACTACCAGCAGCCCGACGGCAGCATCGTCATCCCCGATGCCCTGCGCCCCTGGATGGGCGGCGCGGATAGAATCTCAGCCTGATCCTCGATCATCGGAGAGGTGGCAGAGTGGTCGAATGCGGAGGTCTTGAAAACCTCTGACGGTTTACGCCGTCCGTGGGTTCGAATCCCACCCTCTCCGTTTTTTTGACGCGCATCTCAATCGTCGGCGAGCCGCCCTCTACGATCCGGCCGCGTGACAAGGAATATCCCCAATATTGGGGGCGCGGATCGAGCTAGTCCTTCCTAAAATGCAGGCGTGTGCGCGAACAGGGACGTGTTATTGCCGGCGGCGGACGGCTGGATATCTTCCGGATGGCCGTCCTTTCCGCGGGCCGTGCTGGCCCAGTCGCTCGCAGCCTTCCTTTGCTTTGCCGCCACCGTTGCCAACGCCGCCTCCACCGACGCGACCCTGAGCGCGTTGGCGCTCAAGGACAGGGACGGCGCCACCGTGGCGCTCTCACCCGGCTTCAGCGCATCCACGACCTCATACACCGCGAGCGTGCCCGCGCGGGTGGCACGGATCACCATCGAGGCGACCAAGGGCGACGATGGCGCCAGGGTGGACTACCTCGACGGAGCCGAATCGGCGCTGACCGACGCGGACACGGTGGCGGACCACTTCCAGGTCGACCTGGGAGCGGGCGCGAACACGATCAAGGTGAAGGTGACGGCCGAGGACACCGTCAATACCACGACCTATACGGTCGTGGTGACGCGGGCGCCGCCGATGGCGTCGGCCGATGCCCTGCTCAGTAATCTCGACGAAAGCAACGACGCCGGCATCGACGTAGGAACGCCGGTCGATTCCCCGAACGTCGATTTCACCCAGGCGATTCGATTCCAGACGGGCAGCAACGAGCGGGGCTACAACCTCACGTCGGTTAAGGCCGTACTCGCCAACGCCTCGGATTCGGACGGTGTCCGGGTCCGGATCTTCGGCGCAAGGAGCATCGGAACGCCGTACATCAGCTTCTACACGCTCAACAGCCCGGTCATCTCCGACGGGACCCTGACCTTCACGGCGCCGGAGAGCGCCACGCTGCGGAAGAACGCGGGGTACTTCGTGGTGTTCGACTCGACGGCCTCGGGCGCCGGCAACGACTACGAGATCCGGGGGACGGAGTCGGAATTCCTCAACAGCCAGGCGGTCGGCTGGACCCTGAGTGAGGACCGGCACGCCAGAAACAATGATTCGGCGTCCTGGACAACCGACAGCGCGGTCCCGCTGATCGAGATCAACGGCGATGCCGTCGTACAAGCCACGGACGCGAACCTGAACGCCCTGCGGATGCGGGACGGGAACGGAAAGCTCGTCACCTACTCCCCGTTCTTCGATTCGTCGATCACCTCCTACGCCACAAAGGCGTCCCCGAAGGTGGACCGGATCACCGTCCTGGGGACCGCGAGCAATGACGGTGGCGCCACGGTGGACTACCTCGACGAGGACGACCAGCTATTGACCGACGCCGACCCCGACACGGAGGGCTTCCAGGTTGATCTGGAAGCCGGCGCGAACACGATCAATGTGCGTGTGACCGCCGAGGACGGCAGCACCACCCGGACCTACACCATGGTGGTGACGCGGAGGGCGTCGAGGGTGTCGGCGGATGCGCTGGCCAGCAATCTGGACGAGGACTTCAGCAAGAGGCTCTTCGTCGGCAATCTCGAGCCCGGCAAGATCCTGCGGGTCCAGGCACTGGGATTCGAAACCGGCGGCAACGATGCAGGCTACGTTCTCACCTCGGTCAAGATTCTCATCTGGGAACTCTCGAGTTGGGCCGGCGTCCGGGTGAGGATCTTCAGCAGCACGGCGGAGGGAAATCCGGACAGCAGTCTGTACGCCCTGAGCGGCACGATCGTCCTCCCCACCACGGACCAGGGGCCGGAGGAATCCGCCCGCATCAGTACGTTTGACGCGCCGGCGAACGCCACCCTCGAGCCGAACACCCGGTACTTCGTGGTGCTCGATTCAAAATTCTCGCAACTCTATAGGTACTACAAGGTCTGGGGGACGAAGTCGGACGACATCAGCAAGGTAGCGGACGGCTGGAGCATGAACAACTTTCGGCATACCGGGATCCGGGATTCAGGGGTCTGGACGACGGCTGACGAGGTGCCGTTCGTTGAGGTCGCCGGCCATGCCATAGTTCCCTCCAGCGACGCCACGCTGACCGACCTCGGCCTGACATGGGACGATGGCGGCACCGCTACCGACATCGTGCTCGACCCGACATTCGACGCGTCGAAGACCGCCTACACCGCGGCCGTGGCCAACGCGGTGGATCAGATCACGATCGCTGGAATCAAGGGCGACAGCGGCGCCAGGGTGGACTACTTCGACGGCGCCGATTCGGCGCTGACCGACGCCGACGGCAACGCGGCCGGCTTTCAGGTCGACCTCGCAGCCGGCGCGAACACGATCAAGGCGAAGGTGGCGGCCAGCGACGGCGAGACCACGCAGACCTACACGGTGGTGGTAACGCGGGCGGCCGGCGATGTGACCGCCCCGGCGCCAAACGGCGCGACGGTGAACGGCGCGACTCTCGCGATCGCCTTTAACGAGGCCCTGGCCGCCTCCGCGAACCTCGCGAACGGCGCCTTCGCCGTGAAGAAGACCCCGTCGGGGGGCTCGGAGACGACCGTGGCGCTCACCGGCTTTCCCTCGATCAGCGGAGCGACGGTGACGCTGACGCTTGCGACGGCGGTGGTCTCGACCGACGCGGTGACGGTGAGCTACACCCCGCCGACGTCGGGCACGGCGAACAGGCTCCAGGATGCCGCCGGCAACGAGGTGGCGTCCTTCACGGACCAGGCGGTGACCAACGACACGGCGGCGGCGCTCGGGGCCTGGTTCCAGAACGTGCCCGACGAGCATGACGGGTCGAGCGTGTTCAACCTCGAACTCGCGTTCTCCGAGGCGGTGTTCGTCGGCACCGAGTCGTTCGACAAGAACCAGGCGATCCAGGACGCAGTACAGCTAACCGGCGGCACGTTCCGGGGCAGACGCCGAACCGTCCCGGGCTCTTACGACCGGTGGATACTGAGGATCGAGCCTTCCGGCGATGACGACGTGACGGTGAGTCTCCCGGCGACCACCGGAAGTTGCAATGCCGCCGGGGCAATCTGCACGCCGGACGGCCGTCCATTGTCGGCCCCGGCTTCGGCGACGATCGAGGGTCCGGCGGCGGAAGCGCCCGACGCGCCGGCGGCGCCGACGCTGACGGCCGGGGAGACATGGCTCGAGGCATCGTGGACAGCGCCGGCGGACAATGGCGCGGCGATCACGGGCTACGACGTCCATTACCGCGAGACGGGCGGCAACTGGACGAGCGCGAACCACACCGGCACTGGTACCACGAAGCGCATCACTGGGCTCACCGCCGACACGGCCTACGAAGTGCGCGTGCGGGCGTCCAACGCCGAGGGCACGGGTGACTGGTCGCCGTCGGCATCCGCGCGCACGGACGCCTCAGTCGAGAAGCCGGACGCGCCTTCGGCTCCAACGCTGACGGCCGGAGAGACGTGGCTCGAGGCGACCTGGACAGCGCCGGCGGACAACGGCGCGGCGATCACGGGCTACGACGTCCATTACCGCGAGACGGGCGGCAACTGGA